>CAJQPC010000146.1 GCA_905480105.1 uncultured bacterium
CGCAGCATGAGCGCCTCGCTCGAAGTGGCCTGTGCTTCAGATCGCGCGACTCTGTTCTCAAACCCCCAAGGCCCGTCCGCACCGGGGGGATAGTCGGAGGAGAAAGCCCTAAGCGCAGCACGCACTTCCGCCTCTCCTACATTCGCAAGCTGGAACTTGATGTAGTCCAAATAGATCTCAGCCAGCCTGGGCTCGGCTAGAATCGCTTGGGCAAAAAGCTCCTCTGAGCGCTCCAAGGGAGCGCGCGCACCAGCTTGAGGAAGGGAGAGCATCATCGCCGTGGCCCAGGGGCCCACCCAGCCTTCTGGATCGAGCACCCTCAGGCGCTCAGCCAAGTAGCGGACTGACTTGGCGTCCACCAGTCCAGCGGGGCCACGAACTTCCATCCAGCGAACCCAGGCGATCAAAGTCTGCTCGATGCACAGTACGTCTCGCTTTTGCAGTTGTTTTGCCGCTGCGCCAAGGATCTGTCCCCCGGCCTGTTTAATGCGGATGCTGTAGCCAGTGTTTCCTGCCAAGCAAATCATCCCGTAGGACCGTGCAGCCTCTAAATCACTGAGCTTCTCCGACTCAGCTTCGCGCATGAGGGCGCGGGCCGAGAACGCCCGCGAGGTGCGGACTAGGTAATCCGCATCCTCGGGGTCAACGGCCAGCAAGTCTAGGCTGGCTTGGATGTTGGCATCAAGGGCCTGACGGGTCGTACGCTGGGCGTAGGCTTGGTCCAGCGCCTCGAGCGCGAGCTCCTTTGGCGGACGCTCTGGAGCGCGCCGCGCCCCGCAAGCCAACCACATCGTCAACATCCACATGCCAGACATGATAAGCCTCATCTGACACGCATGCCCGCCCGGGTGGTGGAATTGGTAGACACAGGGGCCTTAAAAGCCCCAGCCGAAGTTCGGCGTGCGGGTTCGAGCCCCGCCCCGGGCACCTGCGTGACGACATGAGCGACTCCCTGAAGCACTCGGCCTTCAGGGAGTGCGGTATCCTCGATGTAGAACTAGAGGGCAGACGATGGGTAAAGTCATCGGTATCGACCTGGGAACAACGAATTCGGTCTGCGCCTACGCAGACCAAAGGGATCCGGTCGTGATTATCAACGCTGAAGGTGGGCGCACCACCCCTTCAGTCGTCGGCGTATCCAAGGAGGGAGAGCGGTTCGTCGGAGATATCGCAAAGCGGCAGCTGCTCATAAACCCAGAGGCGACGGTGCACAGCATCAAACGCTTCATGGGCCGGCGCTACGCTGAGGCCCAACATGAAATGGGGTTGGTGCAGTACAAGGTCGTAGAAACGGCGAACGGGGACTGCGGCATTGAGGTTCGTGGTCGGGTCTACCTACCCCAAGAATTGGCGGCAATGATCCTGCAAAAGCTTCGACGCTCAGCAGAGGACTTTCTTGGGGAGGGTGTGACAGAGGCTGTCATTACAGTCCCTGCTTACTTCAACGCTCGCCAACGCCAAGCCACAAAGGATGCCGGCACGATTGCAGGCTTGGACGTCCTCCGAATCCTGAACGAGCCCACCGCTGCTGCGCTCTCCTACGTTCACAAACGCAAAAAATCGTCGACAATCGCCGTCTACGACTTTGGCGGTGGCACCTTCGACATCTCGATACTTGAGGTGGATCGCGACTTAGCCGAGGTCCGAGCCACCCGTGGTAACAACGCCCTGGGGGGCGCTGACTTAGATCAGCACGTGGTCACTTGGCTGCTGGATCGTTTTCACAAGGAGCACAAGCTGGACATCAGCCAGGACAAGGTTGTTCTACAACGTCTGCGCGATGCAGCAGAGCGAGCGAAGTTAGAGCTGTCCTCTGCCATGCAGGCGGAAATCCACCTTCCCTTCTTGGTGGCCGACAACTCCGGTCCGAAGCACCTTCAGTGCACCCTGTCACGAGACGTGTTCGAGGGCTTGGCTCAAGAACTCTTCGACTCCACACTCCTCGAGTGCGAACAAGCCCTCAACGACTGCCATATGGACCCTCAGGATATCGACGAGGTCATCCTGGTTGGCGGAAGCAGCCGTATTCCACGGGTTCAAGAGATGGTGCAAACCCTCTTTGGGCGCCCTCTCAACAAGTCCTTCAACCCAGACGAGGTCGTAGCCGTCGGTGCGGCCATTCAGGCCGGAATTCTTGAAGGGGACGTCAAGGCAGTCACTCTCCTGGACGTGACCAATTTCTCACTGGGCTTGGAGGTCGAGGGCCGCCGCTGCGCCCCCCTGATCCCAAAAAACACGACCATCCCAACTCAAAAAACGCAGATGGTCTCTTCCGTCGTAGACAATCAGTCCGTCGTGAAGATCCATATCCTTCAGGGTGAGAGCCAAAGCGCTCTGGAGAATGTCTCCCTTGGAGAGTTCGAGCTTCAAGGCATCGAACCGGCTCCCCGCGGCGTGCCTCGCATTCAGGTCAAGTTCAGTATTGATACCAACGGCATCGTGCAGGTCTCCGCACTGGACGTACGCTCCGGCGTCACCAACCAGGTGACCATCGAGTCCCCCACAGGCATGACTCCCATGCAACTCGACGACGCCAAAGTGGAAGCTGCGACTGCATTCGATTCGAGCTCCGCCGCCTCGCCAGTCGAAGAGGAGAGCAGTGAACTGCGGCAGCTGCGTGAACAGGTGGAGAAGCAGCTGGCATCCCTGGAAGGCTTCCTGCGTGACAACCGCGGCTTTCTATACAAGAAGGACATCTTCGAGATTGAGCAAGCACTCAAGCGGGGACGCATGGCGCTGCTTAAGAGTTCCGACAAATCGAACCTGGACGAACTCTCGACCTACTTGGCACGCTTCTTTGCACACTTAGCCGACAAGGCTGGTGGCGGGGACGCTCCTATCCACTGAGTCACATGACTTAGCAACAAGAAGGGCCGCCTCATTGATGAGGCGGCCCTTTTTGGTCTCTACCAACCGACCCAAGAGGCAGGCCCCAGAAGGAGCCCGCCGCTATGGCTCAGCCCTCTACGCTTGGGTCGTAGCACTCTTCGGGGCCGCCACGCTTATCAATGCGGGCCTTCTTCTTTTCGCTCTTCTTCTTGGAGCGGGCCTTCTTCTTGGTGTACTTCTTAAAGTCCTTCGGGTCCTCGGCGCGATGCTCGTTGTCCGCAAGCTCCTTCCAGTCCAGCTCCGTGTACTCCAAGCCTGCCTCGTCCAGGATGGGCTTGATGACATCGAGTGGGCCAACCATGGTCACGACCGCGTTTGAAGAACAATCGCCGAGCGCATCGGCCAAGCCCTTGGAGTCAAAGCCCGCCAACGCTTCTGCGTTGCGGTCCCAAACACCCCAGTCAAAGTCCTGTCCAATGACGCTCCCATAGACTCCGGAGAGCTGGGCGATGGACTGGTAGCTGAGCACCGAGGCCCAGGCCTGGGTGTACTGACTACGCTTGATGTGGTCCGGATCGTAGGTGCCGGCTTCGACCTCTTCCAGAGTCTTGATGTAGGTCTCCAGGGTGTATGCGACTGCTGGGTTCTGAACGCTCGCCGACATGATGGCCTGGGGTACCTCCTCGCTGGCAGACACAAATGCCGATGGTGAGTACACAACACCGCTGTTCTCTCGCAAACGAGTGAACAACTGCTCACGGAGCACAGCGCTCAGCGTGGAATACCGAGGGTCAGGACGAACAACGGGGTCAGGAATCTGGCAACGTAGCGCCACCGATGTCTGGGTCTTACCCGGATCATCAAAGAGGTAAATCGCTCGCCCAGCCTTCGTTGGATTGGGCTTCTGGTACTCGGGCAGTTCAACCCTGTCGGCCTTTGCCTCCCAGCCACCAAAGTACTGGGCAGCAAGGGCCAAGGTGTCCTCGGGGTCAACGTTTCCGACAATCAGGAGCGTTGCATTTTCGGGCTGCCAGATGCCATGCAGCTTGGACGAAATGTCCCCGCCGCTAATCTTCTTCAGGTTGTTGATGTCACCAGCGGTCATCGGGGTCACCGCAGGGTGCCCTGGATTGATGTGGTCGTAAACCGTGCGGGAAACCCAATAGTCCTGGGTGTGAATTTCACCCAAGCGATCCTCGCGCATGTTCTTTACCCAATCAGCACGATTGTCGGTGTCGAAGGTCAACTCCTCCATCGCATCACGCATCATCCAGAGCATCGAGTCGAGGTTGCCGGCCGAAGCAGTCAGGTTCATCGACTGCGAAAAGGCGCCCATGCTGGTGTCCCAAGCGCCAGCTATGGCCAAGGCATTTGGCATGGCACCCGAGCCGCCGCCACCAGGCCGCTGCTCATACAGGTTGTCAGTCATTCCCGCCATCCAGATAGACTTGTCGGGGTCCGTCGAGGTTCCCCCCTTCACAATCAAGCTGGCCCGTGCGATCGGTGCCTCGGAGTGGGAAACAGCGACCACACGCAAGCCATTGGGCAGAGTGGTCTCGGTCATGGACTCCAGCTCAGGCTTGCGGTAGGCCTTGAGAATGAGCTCCGGGGTGATGTCGTCCGGGTTTACTAGTGAATTCACCGCCTTGGCCGTTCCGTCACCGTAGTGATCTGCGCCGTCCATGGAGACCTCCATGAGGCCCTCACGGGACAATGGCCGAACGACCAGAGCGGTCGCTCTGTCACGTGTGATCCACTCTTGCCCGAGCTCGGCGATGTTCGAGCCGTTCAGCTGCATCACCTCGTTCATCTGGGCGGAGTGGTACATCGGGTTTCCGGTGTAGTGAGCGTGTACCGCAATCTGAGTTGCACGACCGCCGCCGACGACTGCGAAGAGGTCAAGGCTGCGGAAGATACCGGCCAAGAAGTCCATGCGGACCTGGGAGAGTTCGCGCTCCAACCCAGCCGTAAAGGAGGGGTTGTACAGGAAATAGGCGCGGTCCAGCATGCGCTCAGCGGTCTTCTCTGGGTCCTTACAGGAGTCCTTGAGCGTGGCTGCACAGATCATCACGGTGCTGCGCTTGTTCGCCAAGGCGCCGCAACCATCGAACGACTTGACGTTCAGGTCGACATCTTCCAAGCCTGGACCAGCCTGGGTGGTGTTACCGATGAGAACGCCCAGAACGTTGCTGGTGATGTTCATCAGGGTGTCGTTACCCTGATAGGAAGGTGGCAGGGCCCATGCCACGATGACTTGGGGACTCTCGACGGGGCCAACGAACTCACCAAACTCTCGCGAGGAGATGTCTGGCACGTCTACGCCGGCAAATTCCTCTGCGCGAACCGGCAGCTCGAAGAGAGGATTTAGCTGCTTGTTCGAGTCGCTCGGCTCCACCACACCCAGCCACCAGTGGTCGGGGTTTTCGTCATCCGCAGGCCCCTCAAGACCCGGTCGCTTGTGCCTAAAGATGTGCTCCTCGGTCAGATCAGGATGGAGCAACGTCAGGTCGACGTTTCTGACCAAGTAGTCCATCGCCCGCTCGGCCTCGAAATCACCCACAAACATCAAGGTGGCCTTGTCGGGCGTGTAGTGGCCCTCAACCCATTCCACGACATCAGGGTAGGTAATGTTCCGGATGGATGTGTGGTCCCCGGCGATAGGCCGGTTGTACGGGTGCCCCACAGGGTAGGTGTGCTTGTTGATGTAGGTCAGCAGCGTGAAGAATGGAATGTTGTCATTCTCTGAACGCATGCGGATCTCATTTCGAACAACCTCGATCTCCGTTGGAATGGTGTCCTCGGGTACGCCTTCCATCGGGTCACTGAGCCGCAAGCCCTCCAAAGCGACCAGCTTGTCCAAGTGGTCAGCGGGGCAGACGGTCATGTACGCAGTGTGGTCGTACTGAGTGTAGGCGTTGATGGAGCAACCCAGCTCGTGGTTGAGCAGGTCCCAGGTCTTGGGCAGCTCGCCCTGTTCGGTGCGAAACCAGAGGTGTTCATAGAGGTGCGCCATGCCCTCCATTCCCTGTGGGTCATCGGAAGACCCATGATCGATAACCATGGTCGACGCCACGACAGGAAGCGTGTTGTCCGACTGGAACATCACGCGAAAACCACTGGGGAAGGTGTAAACTCCCGTGGTCAACTCGTAAGGTAGGATGTTGATCTGCATCCCTGGCTTCTTCGCAAGCTTGGGGTACGCAGTGACATCCATCTTGCCGGCTTCTTGGGCCAGTGAAGGTGCCGACATGAGCGCCAGAAGTCCGAGTCCGGTCATTGATTCTCTCCGAGGTGGGCATGAGCCGCAGGCAGCACGAGGCTCTGGATACAAACAAGGCTCACCTTCTAACACGCAACTGGCATCCAGCCCTCCACTGGTGGGATGCCTGAGAGGGATTAATGGCGTACGTACAAAAGACTCGGCTTTTAACCTGAGCTTCGCCCCCCCAAATTTGAGCCGCGGGCGTACGGCTTTCAAGCTTGCCCCCAGAGCGAAAACACCCGCCGCTATACGCGACGGGTGTTTCGATGGTGGAGCTGAGGGGACTCGAACCCCTGACCCCCTGCATGCCATGCAGGTGCTCTCCCAGCTGAGCTACAGCCCCACATGGTCAAGAGCGCAACCGGGTTGTCCCGGCGATCTTCCGCTAACTAATGGTCGCGTCTTGCCGAGGCAAGAGCGGCACATCCAAAAAACCTTACTCCTCTGCAGCCGGAGCCGGCGATGACTCCGCCCGGAGGCGGGCTTCCGCATCTTCCAGCCGCTGTTCATGCTGGGTGATCCGATCCACACCCGCCATCAAACCGGGATGGGTGACCTCGCCAGCCTGAACCAGACGCAGCGTCTCGCGGCCTAGCTTTTGATAGAGATGGTCCACGTCCTTCCGGGCCTGGTTGGCCTCAAGCTTCTCCCTCCCCCGTTTCGCAAGGTCCCCTACCGACCGGCGCCCACGACGAGTCAGACCACTAAACATCTCCATTACGGCTTCGCCGAGCAGCGGGGCTAACGGTTCCTGTTCTGGACCCTTCTTTCCATCCTGTTCAGCCACGGGACGACCTCCTTGAGATTTGCGGCCTTGTCCATCGGGCCGGAGACGATACATGCTGCATCAGATTGGAGAAGCTTGCATGATCTTGGTGACCGGGGCCACCGGCCGACTCGGCGGACAAATCGTCCGTCTCTTGCGTGCAGCGAAGATGGACGTTCGAGCCTTGGTTCGCGCCGGCTCAGAGTACTTCTGGCTCAATGATACGGGCTGCACCTATTTCTTCGGGGACCTGCGCGACCCGCAATCCCTGCGGCGCGCTGCCAAGGGCTGCTCTCACGTGATCCACGCTGCTGGCGTGGGTGTGGAGAACAGCGAGAACCACCACAGCGTGACCACCCTCCAAGGCAGTATTGACCTAATCGAAGCGGCCAAGCTACGAGGAGTACTGCACTTTGTGATGATCAGCTCCATCGGAGCAGGCCGGGGCTACGAAAACCCCCAATTTGACAGCCAACGTCAATCAGAAGAGCACCTACGGGCCTCTGGAATGTCCCACACCATTCTGCGCTGCGCTCCCTTCATAGAGGAGTTCGCCAAGCTGGCCAAAGACTGTGCGGACGGCGAGCGACCTCGCTTCTGGGGAAGCAAAGATGCCAAAATTAGTCCCTTGGCGCGCAGAGACGCTGCGCTTTTTTCAGTGGCGTGTCTGGATCACCCCTCCGCCAAACAAGCGACCTTGGAGATCGGTGGACCCGAGACCCTTCAAATGGAAGCCCTTGTGCAGCGTGCCTTGGACAAGGCAGGCGCACAATCCGGACCGGTCTGGAGCGGCGCCGGCAGCTTGGTGGCCGCAAACCTGGCTCGGGTAGCTGGGCGACGCTGGAAGCACTGGATTCAGCGCCAAGCACTTCTCTATGGAGAAGACCATGCCGTGGACATGGCTGCCCTAAGTACCGATCTCGGGCTTCCTCTAACGCCCATTGACCAAGCACTCGACGAGGCTCTGGCGGCCTGGGTACCCGGTCAGGATCCAGAAGACCGAAACGAGAAGGTGGTGCATCGCCAGTTCCAAGCCACGGTCTACTCCCCTGGTGAAGTTCTCTGGGAAGACCTTCCGGATGGTCCACTACGCGAGAGCGACTGAGAGCGTTTTGGAGCCTGCCTAAAGCAGAAGCCAAGCAGACAGCAGTAAGTTCAGGGCAAGCGGGTCAAACGGGCATCCGCCGGGGGGCTGACTTCCCCGATACGACTGATATGCTGGTCGGCAAGGTCAAAGACGCTCTGCCCCGTGGGACGCACGTCCTTGGGCGCGGCTCCAGCCAAATAGCGGGCCGCTTGGTCCACTACATAGGTATTGGTAGCCACCGTGTATAGGCGTTCGGGCTCGAGGCTCGCCCCGTTGACCTGGATCTCGACGACCTCTGGCGCGCCCATCACCTCGCGCCAGATAAGGCTCGCACCGGAGATCTGAATCGCACCACGGCTCTCCTCCTCCGCCGCCATCACGTTGGCCAAGAGCAAGGCCATCAGCTCCGTACCGGTAATCTGAAAGGTCACGACCTCGTTCCCAAAGGGGAAGATGTTGTACAGGTCACGGCGCAAAATCGTTCCTTCAGGCAGATCCGAGCGCAGCCCACCCCCGTTGTACATGGCCAGATCTGTCCCGGTCTCGGCCCGAAGCATATCCGTAGCCCAGCTCCCAAGCGGGCTCTGCCGGTGATAATCACGCGTCAGCGTCTGCGAACAGGTTCCGATCTCCACGTCGTAAAAGGCTCGGATCTGCTCGTCGTATCCGGCAACCATGGCCTGTACTTCGGGACGCGGCTCAGCTGGGGCCGCGCTGGGAAGAAGGTCGACCAGGGTATACTCCAGGCTCTCGATTCCTCCTTGTTCACCCACGCGGATTTGAAGGGTGCCCAGAGATCGAGCATAGCTCCCAGCTTGAACGATCCAGGTTGAACCTGTCTGAATTGCGGGTGTCTGATAGGTATGGCTGTGACCGCCGACAATCAGATCAATGCCCGGGACCGCATCTGCGATGGCCTGGTCTTCCTCCACCCCAATGTGGGTGAGCAAGACCACCAAGTCCACCTGAGGACGAAGGCGAGCAACCTCTGGGGCAACGGCCTGCAACACAGGCTGGATATCCAAGCCATCAAAGGCGCTCTTAGACACCAGGTGCTCCATGCCCTCGGTCGTGGCTCCGATCACGCCCACGCGAATGTCGCCGAGGGTGTAGACCTTTGAGGAAGCCTGCCCTGGAAAGGCCATCTCCCCATTGTTTTTGACTAAGTTTGCCGAGAGGACCTGCACTTTCGAACTGGCTACGAACGCGCTCGTGTTCTGCCAACCCTTGTCCAACTCGTGGTTCCCAATGGCCCAGGCGTCGTAGCCGAGCAGTTCCAGCACATCGAGCATCGCGCCGCCCTTTGAACCTCGAACCTCCATGTCCGTCAGGGGAGTGCCCGAAAGCAGATCCCCGCCGTCCAGCAACAAGGTGCGCTCCGCCCCGTGGCTCTGACGTGCGCCCCGGATGTACTGATCCAGCAGCACTGTGCCACCGATCGCCGGTTCACCATCCAGCCAAGGCGCGCGCTCAGGCAGGTAGTGCCCGTGCTGGTCATTGGTATGCAGAACCAGGATCTCTCTGCTGTCTGCACTGGGAGCAGACGCCGAAACGGCCGCAGGACGAGCGCAGGCAAAGAGCAGAAAAGCAAACCAGGTCATTGGTCGTCCAGTTTACGCACCAAAGCCAACAACCCATCGATGTCGTCTTGGGTCATGGGGCCATCGTGCTGAAGCAGCAGCGTGCCGTCCGGACCCAGCACCCGGGTCTGTGGGATGCGCTGAAATGTCAGGTCCAAGGCCTTGAAGACCTTGTCTGCCGGGTCGGTGAGCAGCAGGCTTGGAAAGTCCACGCCGTGCTCCTTTGCATAGGTGCCCACGGCGACACTCAGCTCCTGTGGATCTCCTCCCCCCTCAAAGGCGTCCCAGCTCAGACCCAACACCTCAGCGTGACCCTGAAGGTCCTCGGCTAAGGCTTGGATCAAGGGCAGTTCCTCTTCACATGGGGAACACCAAGTGGCCCAGTGGTGGAGAACCAGCACACCGTCCTGATCGGAGATGCGCTCCAGCAAGGAACGAAGTCCAGCTGGCTGGCAGAGGGCTCTGGGATCCGGTCCAGGAACCTGGAGCTTTTTGGAGAACCCCCGCCCGGGCTCAGGCTCCAAACGTCTGGACCGAGGCGCTGTAGGAACGCGCTCGCCTTCCTTTTCGAAGAGCCCGTCTTTGGCAACGCGCTTGGCAACCTTAGAGAGGGCGCCCCGCACCAGGGCCTGAAAGATGCTCAAAGGGCCTCCACGGCTTGGAAACAGTGTACACGCCTGGCCGCCCTACTCCGTTCCCTTGACCTTGGCCTGGCCCCAAGCCACCCAGGTTTCGCCGTTCCAGGTCAGCGCCATGGGAGAGAGACTCTCGGGTAGGCCTTCGGACATCTTGAGCACACCAACAGCCATGATTTTGTCCAGCTCCTCGTCACCGCCAGGCCAAGCCACCAAAACTCCCCGGGCCGGCGCTGCGATGCGTGGGCTCTCCCCAAAAGCCAAGAGCCACTCTGGGTGCAAAAACACAGTGGCCTGATGGCCAGGTGGGGCCTTGGCCTGAAAGTAATGGCCTCCGCCTTCGATCTCCACGACCACCCATGGCGAGGTACTCAAGACCGTCTCCGCCATGGACAGCGCCTGAGCTTGGTCAAGCCCCCAGGCCTGCAGGTCCGCCTGAGTCACGTAGCGACGCTTTCCATGCTCTTCCGCTTTTAAACACAAGGTCAGCTCGCCCCCAAGAACCTTGCAGGCCAGCTTGGACGCCGGGCCATTCCATCCCTGGTTCCGCGCGTACTCTCCAAAGGACTGGTGGATGTCACGAGTTTCCACACTCACTACAAGCACAGGTGAGCTGGAGACGGGTTGCGGGGCAACACCCAAAAAAAAGCTGAGCAGTAGAGAATTCATCGTCCTCCAAAATGCGCCGGTTCAGTGGCGCATTCCAAACCTACTCGTGGACCGTGTGCTCTTCGACCACTGGGCGCAGCTCGTCGCGCATGCTCTCGGCGGTTTGGGCTTCGTCGGCCACCAGGCTTGTGATGCGCTGCGTCATGCCGCGCTGGCGCTCACAGAGCACCTTGGCCATCTCATGGATGAGCTTGAAAGCGGCGATGTTGCCTTCCTCCAGGAGCTCGTCAAAGTCGCTCTTGGGGAAGCGAAACAAAGTGCCCTCCCCCACAGCAGTGACGGATGCGCTGCGCGGCGACCCGTCAATCAGGGCCATCTCACCAAAACAGACCTTGGAGCCAAGGCGGGCGAGTTCTTGGCTCGGGCCCATCAGCCGGTCTTTGCTGACCATAGCTTGGCCTTCGTACACCACATACCAAGCGTCTCCGTCCTCTCCCTCACGGAAGATACGCTGGCCGTCGCGCACGCGTTGAAGTTGCATGACGTGTACGATCTCAGCCAACTCATCGGGCCTCAGATCGCAGAACATCGGGGTGTCCAGCAAGAAGCTGATGATGCTTTCCAGGGTCAACGCGTTTCCCATGCATTCCTCCAACAACCCGCGACCTGCGGGCCGCAATTCTACCATGGGTGCCCCAAAGAGTGGTGCGAGAGGCCATGGCTTGCCCTGTTGGAAGCTGGGGGCTACCGTTGAGCTAAGAAAAGGATGTCCGATGGGACTGCGCGACCGCATCAAGGGAAAGCTCAGCAGCGTCGTAGATCGCTTCTCCGGTGAGAGTAGCGCTGCGGCTCCTGACGAAATCAAACCCTTCGCGAGAAATCTGCCGCCTGACGAAAACATCGAGGTCGTCATGGCCAAGATCGAGCGCCCTAAGCCCAAGCGCAAGACCTGAACCTGGGTCAACGACCTGCAGCTACGGGGTACATTCGCCTTGCCGCACTGGCCCAATTGCTCCGCATGGAGTGCTGGGCTCACTTGTGCTTACAGACGGGCCAAGACCCAAATTGTGGCTGAGCTTTCTGGGTCCAAGCGACCGGGGCCATTGGGCACGTGCCAACCGTCGCTTCCGATGATGTTTACCCGGGAAAAGCCGGCCGCTCTGGACAGGCCAGCAATTTCGGGAGGCGTCCAGCAGCGGAGGCTCTGGGTCGGAAGTACGCGACGCGCCCCGTCTTCAAAGATCGTGATCCGGTCCTGGACACGGCCAGCCAAGGGGTCAAATCGGTAGCTACGCAAGATATCGGCGTTGGCTGCGACACTGCCCGGCGGGAAATGCTGGGTGAGATTTCGGTGGGCCCAGAAATACGGGTTGAGCAATTCAATGACCAGCGCCCCCCCGGGCTCCAGCCGGTCTGCAGCCGCGGTGAGGACCCGCAGGTGTTCCGCGTCGTCATCAAAGACACCCAGCGAGGCGTCCATCAGCAACACCACGGAAAAACTGCCCTGTACCGGGGGGGCCCGCATGTCCCCCAAAAGGAACTGTGGCCCGTCCACACCTGGATTCCGGGTCTCCCAGTTCTCCTGAGCCAGCTCAACAACCTCCTGACACAGGTCCACGCCAACGACAGCGTGGCCTCGCTCTTGGAGAAGAATGCTGTGCCGCCCGCCGCCGCAGCCTAAATCAAGCACCCGCCCCCCTGGCGGCGGCTCACAGAGCCGATCTATCAAATCAACTTGGGCCTCCGCATGGGCGTCGACCAAGCCGGCAAAAGCAGGATCGACCGCAGCAAGGGCGCCAGAACGAGTAGTCCACCAGGGGCTTAAAGGCATGCCAGCAAGCTACCACGGCGCATCGATGGCGCGAGCCAGCCCCGCTTGCCGCTCCTCTGCTGTCTCTCCTGCGATCAGCTCATATCTCAATTTTATTGTAGCGAACGGCAAAGGTATTTGAGCCCGATCCCAGCTTTTTAGGCGCAACACTGGGCTTGCTCGCACGCGGACAAAGACGAGAGGCCCGTGCCGCGCCAAGTGGGCAGCCCCTGGCTTGGGCACCTTGGCCGGCCCCCGGGGGCCGTCCACGGCAATCCCTGTGGCCCCTCCAGACGCCAAATAGGCCAACAGCTCCTGCCTGGCCTGCGGGCCGCCTCGGCTGGAGCTTCCCCTCACGCCCACGCCATACCCAATTCGCACCAAGAGAGCATTCAAGCGCTCGCCGTCCCAAGACTGGCTTACTAAGGGCCGAATGCGGATATGAGCATTAAGCAATCCAGCAGCTGCCAGGTCTTGGTGCAAACAAGCCAACACCAAGCCGGACGCATCGGACAAGGGATCGCCAGTGACCTGCACACGCCAGGTCCAGCGCCACAGACGCAGAACCCAGGCTACCAGGCTCGCAATCAGCGATGGAATCTCGCCTGTCACTCGTGTTACCTCTTCAGAATGCTCACTCTTTTCATGCTCCTGTTCGGCTGCTCGGTCAACCACGGCGTCCGGCCTTTAGGCAAAGGCAAGACCGCGGTGAACGCCAGCGTAGGCGGTCCCGTGGCCGAGCTCTTCGGCGCTCCCGTCCCTCTGCCCATCTCCACAGTGGGTGTTCGCCACGGCATCAGCGATCGCAGCGACATTCACGCTGCATTCCATCCCTCCATGGCACTGCTCTTCGGAGTAGGCGGCCTGGATGCAGGCGCCTCTTACCTGATCTTCGAGCAGCAGGGCCCCCGACCAGCGGTTCTGGTGGATGGCACCTTAACCGCCGTCTTTGGCGATCTTTCGGAAGGTGAGCCGGCCGGCGGCTTTCGCATGTACGGGAACGTGGCGGCCCTTGCGAGCTGGCAGTACGGCCAGAGGGGAAACTTGGTCTACACCGGCGCGGACCTGTTCATACAGCCCAGTCCCTGGCAGCCCATTGGCGGGCCCCTAATCGGCCACCAACTTCGCTTGGGAGAACGTGTCGGCTTGAGCACAGAGTTGAAATGGATGGGGGGCTCCGCCGACACCGATCCCTTCACCATCCGCTGGTACGGAATCGGTCAGCAGGGTGCCCTCGTTCCGCAAATCGGCTTGGATATTGCTTTTGGAGGTGGCCAATGATTCTGCTACTCGCGGTGGGCTGCATGAGCCTGGACCCCTTTTTCTTCAATCCCAACGCTGACGAGACCTTCGAGTACGGCTTTCCAAACGACAACATCCCAGAGACTCAGATCGAAGAAGTGGCTTTTGAGTCCGAAGATGGCACTCAGCTCTTCGGGGCTTGGTTTCGGTCCGAGCAGCCCAACCAAGCCAGGACCATCGTGTACTTCCATGGAAACACTGGGGACATGGACTACAACATGTCTCAGGTCGACGCGCTCTACGCCCTGAACCTGAACATCTTCACCCTGGACTACCGGGGCTACGGCAAGAGTGAGGGTGAGCCCAGTCACGATGGCGTAATCGCAGATGGCAGGGCCGCCGTCGAGTTGGTGATGGCCGAAGAAGGTTTGGAATCGGAAGATTTGGGCATCGTAGGGCTCTCGCTGGGTGGCTTTGTGGCAACCCATGTCTCGCTCGACCATCCCCCCGGTGCGCTGATCACCCATGACATGTTCGCCGACGCCAACAGTTTCTACGACCTGAACACCGGTCTGAACATCCCAAGCGGCTGGATGTTCAACGACCCCTTCGACAATTTAACAGCAGTGTCCCAGCTCGATGTTCCGTACCTCATCACGCACGGGGAAGAGGACACCTACATTGTTCCCGAGCACGGGAAACGCGTCTATCAGGCAGCCAACGAGCCCAAGGAGCTCTACCTTGTGCCCGGCGGGACCCACGGAGACACCCACGAGGATGCACCGGAGGAATACGCAGCAGTCGTAAGCGGATGGCTCCGCGAGTATCTCTGAGCCGAGATAAGGCACCAGCGTGTCGACACCTCCCAGTAAGCTTCCCATCGGCGAAGCCCGTGTAAGCGAGACCAGAGCGCCCCTAAGAACGCCCAGTCGGGGCGCGGCCGCCAGCTCGGCATTGCCACGCTTTGTGGCCTGGCACCCCAGCCCCCCACCTCTCGACTTGGCGCTGGCAAGTGGCTTGGATCGCGTCACCTTAGAGCAACTAAGGGGACAAGGCTTGCCCGTGCCTGTCCACCGCGGCGGCAGCCGATCCGAGCTCGGAGATGACCCACGCCTCTCCATAAAAGAGGTCAAGGGCCTGAAGGTCTTGGCTTGGCTCGCTGGAATCAGCCTCGGCGTGATTGGCATGGTGCTTGGAGCCTCCAGCCTCCTATTTGTCGGCAGCACTGGTGCTTTGGCGCTGGTCTTAGGGCTGGCCTTTGGCTTGGCTGGACCGGCAGCAGGCGGGCTTCTGGTGGCTCGAACCCACAGGGGCCGCAGCGCAGAGACCCGTGCTCTGCGCATCGCAGCACAGTCCAAAGCGCCAACCCCGCTGCAGGAGCGGGTGCGCGTCCTGGCCATCTCTCTGCGCAGGGTTGACCTGCCAGCGATCGCCCAGCAGGACTTGATTCAGGCCTTGGCAGACCTGAACACGGACCTAAGCGCGCGCCCAAATCAAGACCGAATCGCCGAGCTGGATGCTGCAGTATCAGCCGTTGAGGGCCTACTCGCCCCACGCATGGACGCAGGTCAGAGGAGCGACCCAAAAGCTGTGCTGCGCATGGCACAAGCCGCTCACCAAGCCCGCAGTGAGACCCGATGAGCAAAAAGAAGGGACTGGCCCGCCTGCAAGCAATCTTTCGAATGCTCGCCCCTCACGTGCAGGGCGTGGTGGTCGATGTCGGCTGCGACCACGGACAGCTCACGGGCATGATCCAGGACTTGATCCGCACGGAGGGCCGGCACGCAACAGTCATTGGCATAGAACGCCGAGGCCACCGCTTGCCCAGCAAGCGCAGTGCAAGCGGCTACCCGATGCAGCTGATGGTTGCAGACGGAATGCGCGGTCTGCGTCATGTGGACGCCTGCGTGATCGCTGGAATGGGCCCCCACAACATCTTGGAGATTCTGGCGGCGGGGCCGCGCCCCAAGACCGCGGTGGTGCACTCACCAGACCGAACCGACACGCTCCGACGCGGGCTTAAAAAGGCCGGTTGGCGCATCGTTGAGGAGTCTCTGGCACCAGAGAACAACCGATGCGCAGAACTCCTTCGCATCGAGCCAGGCGTGGAGTACAGCACGGGCCACACCCTGCTCTTCGGCCCACGCCTACTCGAGGTCGGTGACCCCTTGCTCACCCAGCACCTCGCATGGGTTCGTCGCCACTGGAGCACCGTGGCCCTGTCAGCGCCAGCAGGCAGTCACGGCCACACCCGCGCCACAGAGTGGGTTGACTTTATAGACGGGCTGCAGCTTCCAGAGCCCGTACTTCCAGCGTCGCCCTAAGTCTGGCGTCATCGTCGGAGCCGACCACATCCAGCGCCTTCAGGCGGCCCTCGATCTCCAGCATGTCCACTTCGAGTTCAGCAGCTTGGCGGGCTGCCCTCTCTCCGTCCCGATCCACCAGAGCATCGACTTGCTCACTGAGAGCTTGCCGCCGGGCCAGCGCCAAGCGGGCTTGGGTGTGACTTCCCAGCGCGTCCTTCTGTTCTCTGAGGTCCTTGAGCAGACCGCTGAGCGACGCATATTGGGTGTTTAACCGCAGCTGCTCAGCCTTCAGGGCCTGAAGGTCTGCGTCATCCTCGTTCAAGGCCAGTCCTGCGTTGCTGCGGCGAAGCGCTTGTTCCAGACCCACCATCTCTGCAGTCTTCTCACGCATCGTGCGCAGACTGCGCGCCGCATCTCGGATGCGCGTCTCTAAGAAGTGCAGATCCGCGGAATAGGAGAAGACCACCCCCTGATGAACCGCAATGAAGCTGTGAGCCAACAGCTTCTTGACGGCCACGCCCAACTCCTCCGCCAGTTGGCTCTCATGGGCACTGGGGCCGAGTCGGCGCTCGCGCTTGAGGATCCAAACAAAAGCCGCAAGCCCCAGAGCGATGCTGATCCATTGCCCCAGAATGCTTAGGAAGATCCACAATGGAATGCTCAGGGCCAGCCAAATGACGAGGGCGATACCAGCCTTGATTAGCCCTCGTTTCGGAGCGGACTCCGCGCTTCGTTCGAGCTTGCCCCAATGCTCCAGAACCGAGAAGGCCGGGTGACTATCGGGCAGATCCCCTCCTAAATCCAGCACACCTGCCCCTGCCAGTCGCTGCCGCCAGACGGGGATGGAGCCCCCACCATCCTCTCGGCTCAGACGGGCTGCGTCCAGTTCTACATGGCGAAGTGCAGGTCCATTGGCGCTCAAAAGTCTCTCCTGGGAGTAGAATGAGTGCGATGCACATCCTTGGCCTGTCTTGCTTTTACCACGACGCTGCAGTGTGCTTGCTGCGTGAGGGTGTGCCCATCGCGGCAGCCTCCGAGCAGGCTTTTACCCGCAAGAAACACGATTCCGACTTTCCTGTCCAAGGGATCCGCTGGGCCCTAAAACAGGCTGGTATTCGTGCGGATCAAATCGACGCAGTCGCCTTTTACGACAAGCCACTGCTTAAGTTCGACCGCTTGTTGCGCTACCAGATGGAGCACTTCCCAGGCTCCTTCAAGAGCTTCGTGGACAGCATGCCGCGGTGGATGGGAACACGCCTACGCCTACGAAAGATGCTCCAGGAGGAAATCGGCTTTACGGGCCCTATTCTCTACAGCGAGCACCACCTGAGCCACGCGGCCAGCGCCTACTACACCTCGGGCTTTGAGAAGGCAGCTGTGCTTACGGTCGACGGAGTCGGTGAATGGGCCACTTGCAGTCGCGGAATCGGAGACGGCAACAAACTCAAGCTTCTGGATGAGATCCGCTTCCCGCACTCCCTGGGCCTGCTCTACTCGTCGATGACGTTTTACTGCGGATTCAAGGTGAACTCGGCCGAGTACAAGCTGATGGGCTTGGCGCCTTACGGCGAACCCACGCTGATGGACGAGGTCCGTCAACTCATCGATATCAAGGCAGACGGCAGTTTCCGACTGAACATGAAGTACTTCGCCTTTGAGCGCGGCGAGGCCATGTTCACCCCTGCCTTCGAAGAGCTGATGGGCGCCCCCAAGCGACCGCTCGGCGACGGGGAGATGTCCACTCACTACAAGAACGCCGCGCGCTCCATCCAAGAGCTCTTCAACGAAGTGATGGTCAAGCTGGCCAAGTCCGCAATGGAAGCCGCAGGCACGCGCAAGCTCTGTATGGCTGGCGGTGTGGCCCTGAACTGTGTTGCAAACGGCCAGATTCTCAGGGAAGCCAAGCCCGACGAACTCTATATCCAGCCCGCCGCTGGAGACGCGGGTGGTGCAATGGGAGCCGCCCTGGTGGCCTGGCACCAGCTCTTAGAAAACCCCCAAGGGCAGCGGCTTCCCAGCCCTTACTTGGGTCCAGGTTACAGCGAGGAGGAAATTCGAGCCACTCTGGACCGCTATGGCGCCGTCTACCGACGCTTAGATCGCCAGCCATTGCTGGACGAAGTCGCTGAGCTTCTGGACACGTCCCACGTGGTCGGCTGGTACCAGGGCCGACTGGAGTGGGGCCCCAGGGCCTTGGGCCATCGCTCGATTCTTGGAGATGCACGGCACCCGGAGATGCGCAGCATCATCAACAGGAGGATCAAGTTCCGCGAGGGATTTCGACCTTTTGCCCCGTCTTGCCTCGAGTCACAGGTCGAGGAGTACTTCGAGATCGATCGCCCCTCTCCCTACATGCTGTTGGTCGCCCAAGTGCGCAC
This sequence comes from uncultured bacterium, assembly GCA_905480105.1. Taxonomy (GTDB): domain Bacteria; phylum Myxococcota_A; class UBA796; order UBA796; family CAJQPC01; genus CAJQPC01. The sequence goes on from CAJQPC010000146.1 coordinate 18,505, forward strand.
CAAGTACCGCGAACAACTCCAGGCCATCACCCACATCGACGGCAGCGCGCGCATCCAGACCGTGACTCGGGAGCAAGAGCCCCTCTACCACGACCTAATCGAGACCTTCTTCCGTCGCACTGGCTGCCCCATTGTCATCAATACAAGCTTGAACGTCCGTGGTGAACCCATTGTGAACACCCCTGAGGACGCCTACCTCTGCTTCATGCGTACCCACATGGACGCCATGGCCTTGGGTCCTTTCCTCTGCCTCAAACCAGGTCAGCCAGAGCTCAAGCTTCAGAGCGCCGCCGAAGCCTTCGGCTACGACTGATTCGGCCTTGAAACGCTTCTGAAGTGAGCCAGTAGTGGCCTGAGGGCGGAAGCACAGGTAAACTGACCGGCAGTCCCCCGTCCCGGAGTCCTCCGTGTCCTCGCTCCTACTCCTTCTCTCCGCACCACACGTTCAAGCGGAGACGTGGCCCCCGGGGGTCGTGATCGAGGATGCAGCCGAGCTCCACGTGACTGAGAGTGGCCTGGCTGCCGCGGTGGCACTCATCCCCGCGCTGCTTCCAGAGCGCATCGACATCGGCGAGGCCATCAATACCGACGGCGGCACCTGGTGTTTCAACTACGAATTCAAGATGTACAACGTCTGGGTCGGGGTGGAGCTGGTCGACACAGCGATCGTGCCAGGAAACGGGGTCCTGGACATCGGGATTGATCTGCTGGTCAACGTCAACGACTCCAGCGACAAGTTTGGGCTCGACTACGAAGTGTTCTGCGTTGGATCGGACTGCCCCGGCTACGTCGAGCCTTTCGAGGTAACAGTCGACACCCAGATGGCGCTGGACATCGTCACGGGCCCTGACGGCCTTCCCGTGCTGGATGCCACCCTGGGAGACGTGAACGTCGCCTACGCCGACATCACGGACTACCTGCAGCTGGACTGCTGGATCGGTGATCTAGAGGAGATCCTCAACTGGCTGGGCCTGAGCCTGTACGAGCTGATCTTCGGATTGGTTGAGAGCGAGCTTCAGAGCGCCATCGCTGACTTTGGCCCACAGCTTGAGGAAGCAGTGGAGGAGGCGTTCTCCGCGGCCAGCATCCAGGAACAGTTCGAGGTCTTGGACACGACCCTGGACTTGGAACTCTACCCCAGCGACGTCATCATCAAGCCTCAGGGCATGACCATCGTCATGGACGGCAGCGTGTCCGCTCCGCCCGCAGCATGCGTGGTCGACAGCGGCGGCTCGCTGCGCACGGATGGCCCCCCTCCCACCATCCAGGGCCTCCCGACAGGCACTGAGATCGGACTCGTTCTCAGCGACGACTTTATCAACCAGGCGATGTACGCGGTCTGGGTAGGCGGGGTGCTCTGCTATGAGCTCTCCGGCGACGAACCCCTGCCGATCAACACCTCCTTACTAAGTCTCTTCGCGGGGGAGGTCTTCACCGACCTCTTCCCAGAAACAGAGGAGATGATCATCGCCACCCGGCCGGTGAACCCACCGGTTGTGGACTACGACGGCACCCACCATATGGACATCGCGGTGAACCAACTGGGCCTGGAGTTCTACGCCTTGGTGGACGACCGCATGGCCAAGGTCGTGGGCATTGACCTGGATGTGGACGCCGGCGTGGACCTGAACTTCGACGGCAACACCGGATTGCTGGCGGCCGAAGTGGCCCTGAGTTCGGAGCAGTTCACGCCCACTGTCGCTTCCAACGAGCTGGTGGTCGGCACAGACGACACAATCTTGGAGAACTTCGGCGGCGGCCTGGACACCATCCTGGAGACCGTTGTTGGTGGCCTGTTGGAGGACATCGCCTTTGGCCTGCCTGGCTTTGAAGGAATCGGCCTGACCAGCATGGAGGTCGAGGCCACTGGAACTCAGCGCGACTGGCTGGGCATCTGGGTCGGAATCGGCCCCATTCCCTACGAGGCTTCGGGATGTGACGAGGGAGGCGGGTGCTCCGGCGGGTGCTCCGGCGTTCAGGGACGCTCCCGGACCTTCTGGATGCTTCTCCTGCCCCTGGCCATTGTCGCAATGCGTCGCCGAGACAGCTAGCTCCCTTGGAGACGGTCTCCTTAGCGCACGCCCGCAAGCTCCTGGCCTCTGTTGGGGGCTCGGGGCATATACGTTTGGAGCTGGAAGGGCAGGTCGGCCGGTTGGTCATTGACCACCCCAGCGCCCGCAACGCCATCAGTCCGACCATGATGCTGGAGCTGGAATCCGCCGTAGAGGCCATCGAGGCTTGGCCTGGCGCCCTACTCTCTATTCGCGGGCAGGGCACCAAGGCATTCTGCGCGGGCAGCGACCTAAGCGCAGTTCGCGGTGCCCTAGACCGGCCAGACCTGGCCCAGGCGATGACCGTCTTTATGGGCCAGCTCTGCGCACGCCTACTGGCCATTCCCCAGCTGAGCGTGGCCTGCGTTCAGGGAGCTGCCGTGGGCGGTGGAGCCGAGCTTATGACCTGTGCGGATCTGCGCGTCATTCAGCGAGACGCAAGGGTGCAGTTTGTACATGGGCGGCTAGGTCTAAGTCCCGGCTGGGGCGGTGCGGCCCGCCTGCGGGCACTCGTGGGCTACAGCGAAGCACTGGCAATCTTGGCCCGAGCACAGCCCCTAAACCTGGACGCACACCCAGGGCTTTGGCACAGCCTGGCCTTGGATGCAGAACCCGCTACTGAACAGCTCTTCCAGGAACTCTGCGAGCTGCCAGCGCTCTCCATTCGCGCAGCCAAAGAGGCACTGCAAAGCCCACAGCGAGAGCAGGAGAGCTTTCTTAGGCTCTGGGGCGGAGCCGAGCAGCGCCTGGCCCTGGCAAAGCTCTCACAAGGTAAGGGGCGCTGAAGACGGTTAACGTGCGCTCACGAAAGGAGACCCCATGCTTATCCTGCTTGGCCTGCTGGCCTGTGGCGCCGACCCCACCATCATCGACGGCAGCGTAGCCGACAACACACTGGGAGAGCCCTTGACCGCCATGTGGGGCGGCCCCTTCATCGTGTTTGTGAAGGACCAGGTGGATTGCCGCGATCTCGACTTTACTCGACGCACCTACGACCAGGGGAACGCGCCCGTGGACTTTGACATTGTGGCTCTGCAGTTCTCCTTTGATGCGCCAGACGTCAGCGAAGGGGTGTTCTCTGTCGAGGGAACCGACGCAGTGGTCGACGCCAAAACCCTGATCGTCTCCGGGGGCGCATTCAATGAGATTAGGGACCGTACAGGCACCATAAACGTAGGTCCCGTAGTCGAACGCGAACCCCTCGAAGGCAGCTTCGAAATCACCTTTTCTGATGACCAAGGCAGCTTCTCAAGCGATTACTTTTACGCTGAGTACTGCATCAACCTGATCCAATAGCGCGCTTGCCCCCTGCCGTGGGGCCCATGATGCTCTGACTCTCCAGGGCATATGACGGCTAACGCTCGATGAAGCGGGTCACCGGGACGCCCTCGTCAGACATCTTGATCGGTGGATCAACCTGGGTACGCAGGGCTTCGTGCCAAGCGTCTGGGTCTTCCCCAATGCTGCGAGCCAAGCGAAGGGACTGCCCCGGATCCATCCACCGGTACGCCGCGCTCCGTCCGACAAGTCCGATTCCCATCCCATGCAGGGCACGGGTGACCCGCGTCGCATCGGGGAACCAGCGCCCCACCTGCCATGCGGGATCGTAGTCCGGCATGCGCCGGAGAAGACCTTGGGTCTCGTCAGCTCGACCAATCTCCAGGATCGAAATGGCCTCGGCGCACTGCACCAGCAAGCGGGCGTCGCCCATCCCCCACTCTGGAGCACCATCGTCCATTGCCATGTGGCAGCACACCCCATCCAACGTTCCGTCATCCTTCATGGAAACCGGCGTGACTCGGAAGAAGGGAGCCTTGTCCACGATGTGTAGGACTTCGGGCAGGAGCTCCGCTCCCGGCATGGGCAAGAAGGCCTCAATGCGGTGGCGCGTCTTGAGCCGGCGCATGTCTACCGCCAAGATCTCGGAAATTTCACCATCCAGCCATTCGGCCAGCTCAGGAATGGGCCCGGACCAGAACAGTCGGTCCGTCTCCACCCGCCCTTGATTCGTGTAGACCGCGCATACTCTGCCGTCTTGGATCTCCAGCCCCTCAAAATCCGCGGCCTCTCGTTGGGTATGAGAAAGCAGTGTTTCATGAGCTGAAAAGGCGCTTTGACCGACCCGCGCCCAGCCAGGGCTATCGGTGACACCATGGTGGATTTTGGCGACCGCGATCGCCACGGCCTCCGGAACTCCAAAACGCCGCTGGGCGTATGGCGCGTGAAGCTGTTCATAGAGGGCGCGCCCGTAGCGGTAAACCACCCAGTCCCGATAGCTGCGCTGCTCGTGCCCCCCACCAATGACTTCGCGGGCCCTGATGTTCGCCCGGGTCCTGGTCCAGTCTGTCAGAGCGCGCTGGGCCCCTTGAGGGGGCAGCATACGGGCCAACTGCCTGCGACGAAACGGCAGTTCCAGCCGCCTACCTTTGGCCAGCATCTGGCTGCTAACGCTCACACTGGGCGCCCCACCGGCCAACTCCTGGACGATCCCTGAGGTGCCATGGTCCTCAAAGAGTCCCATGTCTACAGGCAGATGTGGGTGGTCCACCACACGGGGGTTCGCGTCCAGCCACTGGACCTGAGGCATGGCTGCTGCAGCACGCAGAGCGCAGGGTCCACTACCGATCAGCACTGGGGGCATCCATCCTCCGAACATGGATAGACTTAACACCACGAAGATTGCTGCAATTGGAGCCAAGGTCTTGGAGTACCGGAATCCCACGCCCACCGTGGACTTGATCATCGCGCAAGGAGAAGGCGTGGTGTTGATCCGAAGGCGCAACCCACCTCTGGGCTGGGCCCTGCCGGGTGGCTTTGTGGATGAGGGAGAGACGGTCGAGGCCGCCGCAGAGCGCGAGGCTTTGGAAGAGACCGGGCTGAGCGTCACCCTCCGCGAGCTGTTTTACGTCTACTCGGATCCGAAACGCGACTCTCGCCAGCACAACCTCTCCGTGGTCTTTACAGCCACGGCCAGCGGCACACCAAAGGGTGCAGATGACGCCGAAGAGGCCAGGGTATTCTCCCTGAGAGAACTGCCTATTCTTGTCTTTGACCACGCCCGCATCCTCAGAGACTACCAGCATTACCTGGCTACCGGCGAGCGTCCCGACCCTCAGGAAGGACGATAGAAACTTAGCGTTGAGCTGCCGTATTTTTTTGACCCGATGTGCTCCAGTCCTGGAAACTCGGCCAACTCAGCGCCGGTTCGATGCTCTAAGACCAGATCGCCAGCCACCCGCCCCACCAAAGCCTTGGCCATGTTCGTGAGGTCCTTGTCATAGGGTGGATCCGCCAGGACGACGTCAAAACGACCCTTGGGGAGCGACCCCGGCACCCTACCGGTCCGGATCGAGACCCGTTGTCCAAAGTCCAGGCGAGCCACGTTGTGACGGATAAAAGCCAACGCGGCGCGGTTTTGCTCGCAAATCACAACCTGACTTGCCCCGCGGGAGAGCGCCTCAAAGGACAGCAACCCCGACCCTCCAAACACATCGAGCACGGTACGCCCGGTCAGATCCTGACCCAAGCGCGAGAACAAAGCCTCGCGGGTGCGCGATGAGGTGGGACGAACGCCCTCTGGCAGTTTGCCGTCCAGCCTGCGTCCGCGGTGGGTGCCGCTCGTGATTCGCATCTCTTCTCCTTGGTTGGCCGTCGCGCACGGACTATCGTCTTCGCCATGTTCAATCCCTCTGACATCGACGCCCGCTTCGAGGATCTGCAAACCAAGCGGGCCGAAGACTGTTTCTACGAGTCCCTGAGCGTGATCGCTTCGGGCCCTGACGCCGATCGCGCCGTGGAGATTCGCCTTGCGGTTGCCTCCCGTGGGCCGACCTGGGCCGACAGAACCGTAGAGTTCTCCTTCTTGGCCATGACCCAAAGTGGCCAGGCATGGTTCTCCGTAGAGCGCTTCCGCTGGAACCAATGGGCGCTTCGGCGGGGGCTACTCATGGAGACCCAAGGCCTAAAGTTCACGCCGAACCACTGCAAAGGTGGCCTGGGCGACAACCGCTGGGACATCCTGATCGGCGGCGGCTCGGGTTCGCTGCCCCTTCTGCCTGGCAAGTGGCGCATGTACCGCGACGGCGCGGACCACCTGCGCCAGTACACCCACCAGGCCAACCTGAAGCTTGCCGGAGAGATCCACCTCGGCACGGAGACATGGGATCTGGAAGGTTGGACTGGCCACCGGCCCCATGTTTGGGGGGAGTCCTTGCCCAGGAGCACCCGGCTGGCGGTCCACGCCTGGCAAGACGGCATGCCCCGGGCTTTGGAGGCTGCCGTAGGCCCGCTGGACATCGCTCCGGGTTTGTCCTCAGACCATGCCCAACGCGGCGTACTGCGGGGTCCAGAGTTAGAAAGGCGATGGATGCGCACGGCGACCCCAGCAGAGCCTGGAAGCTTGAATCTCCAGGGTCGCGGTGTGGTTGTGAGCGTCCAAGCCGATGACCTGCTTCCGATTCGAAGCATGGGCCCCCATGGTGATGTGCTGCGACAAGTGTCCCCCTTTGCGCGAGTTCAGGTCAGCGGTGACTTCAGCGGAGCCTCCAAGGCCGGCTGGATTGAGTACTTGAGTGACGATGCAGACCGGGCCCCCTTCCCGCCCGTCGACCTTGCGCCGCGCGCAGGAAGCTTCAGCATCCACCGTTAGTCCGCGCCCGGACTCTCCAGATCTCGACCCGAAGTCCAGCCCGGAGCATGCGGTCGTGCCACACCGCTTGTCCATCTCGCAGACTGTCTGTGGGGCCTTTGACCTCGACGCAGAGTAAATCTCCATTGAGCTTTGAGGGCAGTGCACCAGCGACAACGCCAGGAGTTCCCGGCAAGAAGACCAGGTCCGGCAACCCGCGCCGAGCAGACCAGCCCTCAAGTCCCAGGCGTTCCATGATGGGCACCAATCCCGCACCAGCACCCCGGACTACCTCCTGCAAAACCGTCAAATCTGCCAGCCCCCAGATGACCCCCCTTATTTGAGCTCCGGCTCCCTGCGCGTGGTGCTTCGCTAGGATCTCCGCGCCCTTCCCACCTGTCAGTTCCCTGAGACGTTTCTGGAAGGACTGCGCCCGGTGGGCCACAAAGACAGGACTGCCCAGGTCCAAGGGCCCATCCATCCCAGGCACCGGCAACATGCCTGCCACCGGCATCCAGAACAGGTCGAAAAACAGGAGGCCGAAAAGGGTGGTCCACAATCCATTCTCCGCCTGTAGGACCCGCTGACCCGTGCAGTGTCGCTGGACTGCCGCCTCTATGGGCTCAAGCTCTGGACCCCAGCGAGGCCTGGGTCGGCCAGGCTGCATCTCCAAAACCAAGTCTCGCTCATGCGCCTTGCGCAGCGGCGCCATTGGAGCCCACCCCACTCCTGCTTTCTTGGCTAACCGACGGCCAGCCCGCTCCAAAGCAGGCTGGTGCTCCGGGGCAACCCGGTCTCGCCAAGCCAGACACAGTTCAGCGCCCGATGCTGGTTGCTCCAGCTTGCCCAGACACTGGGCCAGTCGCTGAACGATGGCACCGGGCCGACGCGTACCAGCGTCCAGCAGCGCTTGGTACCCCTGCACACAGGTTTGGGTCTCTCCAGCCCTTTCCAACTCGCGGAGCTGCTCGATGAGCTGTCTGACCCTCTTGGGCCGTGGATCCAGGCCCATGAACGCACTGCCGCGCGGAACAGCGCTCTCAATGGCTGTGAGAAGCGCTCCTGGGGTCTCCGTTCCGCTGACTGCGGACTCAAAATCCTGCCAATCGCGCCTACATGCGAATGCTGGCACGGGCTCCGTGATGGCATGATCCACCCACTGGACCTGACCAATGCGCTCCAGGAGCAATGAGCTGCGGTCACGCCATCCACTGCGGAACCAGACCCGCTCCAGGCGCCGAATCAGCGCGCCTCCACTGACACCCCATATCCCTACACGATCGGACATCGGTGTTGCCAACAGTCGCTCCACCAAAAGCTGACGGCGTCCCGAAACTGGCAGCCCCTGCTCCCTCAGCATGCTCTTGAGCTCAGGCACACGAAGCATAGTCAAGCGATCTGCCCAGGGGATTCCACGATGAATCAGATCGAGTTCCTCCAGTGTTTCCAAGGCTTGGCCCGGGTTTGGGACATCATCAAAAGATAGGTTGTCCCTTCGAAAAAGTGTTCCCTTTCGAGCCACCAGGCGCACCCACAGGTACCCAGCCTGCCCATCCAAGGCCAGTAGGCGTCTGAGCATCACCCCCTCTCCGGCCGTCAAGAGGTGGCCCGCTGTGACCCTTGCCCCGAGAAGAACACGGTGCAGATCCTGCAATGCAAACTGTCCAGGTGTCATGACGAGTAGGATACCCCTGTGACCGACCCGAAAGTGTCCGGTCTGATCGACCCCATCCGGAGAGTTCATGTCCACCCGCCGCACCAAGATTGTCGCCACCCTGGGGCCGGCCTCCCGCGACCCGGAGATGCTCTCCTCTTTGATCGAGGCCGGAGTCGATGTCTTTCGCATCAACTGCAGTCACGGGGATGCCGAGTCCATCCGGAAGGACGTAGCCCACGTGCGTCGAGCAGCCCTCAAGGCCGAGCGCTACATCGCCCTTCTACTGGATCTTCAGGGTCCCAAGATCCGAACTTCCAAGATGAAGAGCCCTTTGAAAATCAAGCCGGGAGACATCCTGGAGATCGTCATGGACGAGCGCTTGGGAGAGGGCCTGCGCTGTGGCACCACCTACCCAGACATGGCCGATGACGTAGTCGTGGGCGACACCATCATGTTTGCGGACGGCACCCTGAGTGGCAAGGTCCAGGCTGTACTCCGGGAAGCCGTGCCCCAGGAAGTTCACATCAACATGAACGAAGGGGGCGAACTCAAGTCCAACAAGGGCATCAACCTGCCGGGCGTCGACGTCTCAGCCCCGTCTCTGATGGAGAAGGACAAGGCTGACCTGGCCGTGGGTGTGGCAGCTGGCGTGGACTACGTCGCCCTTAGCTTTGTGCGCCAAGCAGAGGATGTACTGGACTTAAAGCGCCTTCTCGTAGAGCTGGGCAGTCCTGATGTGCCGATCATCGCCAAGATCGAGAAGCCCGAGGCCCTGGAGAACATACAATCCATCCTGGCTACCGTCGACGGGATCATGGTGGCCCGTGGCGATTTGGGCGTCGAGGTCCCCTTAGAGACCGTGCCCATTCACCAGAAGCGCCTGATTCAAGCAGCGAACCGCGCCGGTTGCCTGGTCATCACTGCCACCCAGATGCTGGACTCAATGGAGCGCAGTCCACGACCGACCCGAGCCGAGGCCACCGACGTGGCCAACGCCATCATCGACGGGACCGACGCTGTGATGCTCTCTGGAGAGACCGCAGCCGGCCTGTACCCACTGCGCTCGGTCAAAGTTATGGACAGCATCGCTCGAGAGGTGGAGCGCAGTCCCTTCTTGCGGCCTCGCGATCGCGAAGATCTCCCCGTAGCTGCAGGCCCCGCTGCCACCGTCGCATGGGCTGCATGCCAGGCCGCAAGCGAGGTTTCCCGACCATTGGTGGTCTTCACTTGGAGCGGGGTGAGCGCCATCACTGCATCCAAGGCCCGGCCAACGGGGCCCATCTTCGCCTTGACCCCCTCCGACAGCATCTGCGACCGACTGGCCCTGGTCTGGGGCGTGGTCCCATTGCGCGTACCAGTGGTCAAAAGCACAGATGAGCTCATCGCCATCGGAGAGCAAATCCTGTTGGACAAGGGGCTGCTGGACCCGGGCCAAGAAATCATCGTGTTGGCCGGCCACAGCCCCATGAAAGGCACGACCAACACCATGCGTATCTACACCATCGGAAGCGAACGCTGAGCGTTCAGCCGTCTGCGGGCGTGCAGACTGCTTCTTGGCAGTAGCTCTGAACCTGGCCTGGCTCGTCTACCAAGAAGTGCAGGGTCTGGAGCTTGGCGCTCTCCCACAAGCGCGGCTCCCGGTGGGCGCCGGTCCGCTCGCTGGGCTGGTTTCCAATGTCAGGGTCTCCGAGCTCGGCATCATAGGACGCAATGACGGGGCCCACGGTGGGGGCTTGCACTGGCGGCATTCCGGGCACCGCCCCACCCAAGCTCGGCCAATCGGCGCTCTCAGCCAGCATAATCGTGCCCATGTTGGTGACCTCGTCGTCATTCACAGACATCTGCAGCAGCACCGACCGACCCTCCAGCTTTTGGCCGTAGGACACGGAGTCGACCGGGTCCCAGTAGAGCTGCATCATCGCGTAGAGCAGCTGACGGTCTGCGGAGCTGGAGATCCCGCCCTCTACCAGACCCTCAAAGTCCTCCCAGTTGGCTGAGCGAGGAAAAGTCATGGACCAAGCACCCCCACCCACATGTAGAACCGCGTGGTCAATCCGGTCGGTCTGGGCCAGGGTGACCGCACCCAAAATACCACCCAACGAAACTCCATAATAGAGCAGCTGATCTGGGTTAGCCAAGCCTTCAAAGGCCGGATCGTCCATCAAGGGACCATCCTGAATTAGCTCCATCAGCGCCAAGGTGTTGGCCACCCCCTGACCCAGTCGATCGGTCACTTCGGGCAGGCGCCCCATGTCGTTGGCCACCCACACCACATCCGCTAGGTCGTCCCGGCAAAGCCCACGCCACTGGGTGGATACGACGATGACCTCCATGCGGTTGAAGAGCTCCACAAAGTTCGAGGGGTCGTCCTTGTCAGCCAGAAAACCCTCGGGGCTCTGGAGCAAACCATGGCCAAAAATCAAGACCGGGACCGTACCGAGTTCTTTTCCACGCACCGACTCGGGCACATGCACAAAAAGGTGGGCTTGCCGTGTCCCTTGAACCTGAGGAACCCCGTCTGCATCGAGTTCAAAACGCGTATCGTCGACCAGCCAGTCGTCCACCTCGAAGGTGCCCGTGACCTGTTTGAACACCCCTGGGGGAAGGTTCGTGGTGTCCTCGTCCAGCCACGTGTAGCTGCCTGTGGGATGCGTATTCTCCGACAGGGTGCGCAGATGGAGACTTCCGTCTTCTACCGGAAAATCCCAAACCAGCCCAATCTCGGACTCTCCTACTCCCAGTGCCTTTGCACCATCCGCCAGAACAGACTGGTAGTGAGCCTGCCACTCCGGCAGTCGCTCCCCCTCCAGGAGGAGCTGGAAGGCTTCCGGACGCTCTAAGGCTTGGCTGCCCACCACCACAGCAATGTCGTGCCCCTCCGGGAGTACCCTCAGCGGGCGAACCAGGAGCACATCCTGATCGATCGCGTCGAGCTCCGCGAAGCTGGGGTGGACCTCCCCACTCGTCAGGTCCACCAGGTGCACATGGCCCATGGCGTCCGCATTGACTCCGGGATGGTTCAACAAGGCCGTCTGAGAAACGCTGAAGCCCTTGCGGTAGCGCAGATCATCCGTGGGCATGGGCGTGTCTACACTGGGGATCCACGCAGAATCAATGTCCACATGTCCCTGCTCGTCCAACAAGTGGCGGCTTGGGTAGGTGTCGACCCAGCCCTGGCCTAACAACCCCTCTTCGTTGGGAGCCTGGTTGCAGGCCGCAGAAAGCCACATCAGGGTCAGCATCACTCCTCCGCAGAAGTGGACCCCTCCAGTCGGTGAAGAAGTCCATGTACCAGCTTAGCGCCACCTCCATGGCAGCGCAGCCATCGCATCACATGGGCACTGACATCCGGCTCTACCCCCTGGGCCGCCCGGAGGCTTTACAAAGGCCAAAACCACCGATTTAGGGTCAGGCAATCGTGGTGCTCCATCAGCCCTCTGAACCCTCATACTGTACGCTGATTCATGGTCTTCGATTCTCCCTTCGCGATCCGGCAAGCAGCCGACAAGCCTTCGATCACCATCTGCTGTGAGCACGGAGGCCAACGCCGTCCCGCCCACTGGGTTCTCAATCCCGCCGAGGAACGCATCCTCCAGGACCACTGGGGCTGGGACCCTGGCGCATCGGCGCTGAGCCTGCAACTGGCCGAGACCTTGGAAGCGGACGCGATCATTGGCAACTGGTCACGCTTGGTTGCCGACCTCAACCGACCTCCAGAGCACCCGGAGTTGTGCCGAGAGCGCGCAGAGGACATTGACTTGAGCTTCAATCAAAGCTTGAGCGCTACACAGCGAAAAGCTCGCGTGGACGGGATCCACGCCCCCTACCATCAAGCCCTGGACCAGCTTCTCCACGAACGACGACCCCGGCTACTCTTGAGCGTTCACAGCTTCACCCCGGTCTTTATCGGACCAGACGGTCCAGAGGTGCGACAGGTCGAACTGGGCGTCCTCTTCGACGACAACGATGCCCTCGCCCAGCAACTCATAGAGGCACTTGGAGGGTCTGACCTAAAGGTCGCGGCGAACGAACCATATTCCGGGAAGCTGGGGATGATCTATTCCGCTCAGCGACACGGGCGCGCTCATGCCCTACCCTACCTCGAGTTAGAGATTCGAGCGGACCTCCTTGCCACGCCTGCCAAGCTCGCACGGGTCACCGAGGCACTGACGCTGGCGCTTCTGACACTGCGTCTCTAAGAGTCCTTTTGAGTGCCAGTCGCACCGGGCTCACTCCGACCAAACAACGAAAACGGGGCCCTGCAGCCCACCCCATAGGAGCTCCGGCTCTCCTGTGGCGACTTGTAACTGCAAGCCGTTTTCATCAGTGAGATCCAGATCAAGCTGCTTTCCGTTTTCTTCCGCAATTGTTGCCGCACTCGCCTTCGGCCTCCAAGATGAGCGCTCATGCCCCTTAAATCTTGGTTCTTGGCATCGGAGCATGTCCGTCCCCTGACCACACTTGTTCAAGCCGAGCCCTGTCAACGGCGTCTAAGGCCCCCTTCAGGCTTGGACGTGGCAAGAGCGAAGCATTAGGAGAGCCTCCCCGAAGGCCCCTAATAGGGAGACTACCGATGCCAAGTGCCACCGGCACCCCGCGAGTATGGGCTGTGATCCTGCTTGGAGCAGTCAGCTTTGCTTCCAAGTGCGAGAACATTGACGTGACCTCTAACGAGGACTCGTTCCCAATCGAAACGCATTCGCTACTTCCACCCGAGTACCCCGACGACGTGGAAACCCGCATCAGTGTGGGCAGCGTGGTTCAGCCTGTCGACCCCCAACCGATCGAGTTCAAGCACGACGTGCATGCCTCATCGGTAGAGGACGGCGGCTTGGGTATGAGCTGTGAGTACTGCCACTCCAACGCCCGGAAGTCCAAACACGCCGGAGTGCCCCCCACGCAGACTTGTGTGGGTTGTCACTCTATGATCGACCCAAGTGGTCGAGAGGGTTTGGTCCAGTTGGACACCTACATCAAAGAGAGCGGCGAGAACTACGGTCAGCCCATCCCTTGGGTGAAAGTCCACGACATCCCTGACTTTGTGTACTTCAACCACAGCCGCCACGTAAAGAGCGGCGTGGAGTGCACAGACTGTCACGCAGACATGAGCAAACACGGCGTTGCAGTTCGTGCTCCCGACATGACCATGTTGATGGGCTGGTGCCTGGAATGCCACGCAGAGCATCCATCCGTGGACGCCAACTACGGAGCCGATGCAGATCTCCGTAGGGCTGAGCTCAAAGACTGCTACACCTGCCACCAGTAGGCGGAGCGAACACCATGGGCGATATGAACCGGCGAGATTTCTTCAAAGTCCTGGGCACGACAGGTGCCGTAGGAACCCTCACAGCCTGCGACCCACGCACGCCTGTTGAGCACATCTACCCCTACGTGGTGCAACCGGAACAAGTCGTTCCGGGAGCCCCCACCTTCTTCGCGTCTACCTGTGGCGACTGTGTCGCTGCTTGCGGCACGGTGCTCCGGCACCGCGAGGGTCGCGTGGTCTTCGTCGCAGGCAACACCGAATCCCCAGTGGGACAAGGTGGCGCTTGCTCGGTGGCCATCTCGGCTACCCAAGAGGCCTTCAACGCAGACCACATTGGTGGCCCCCAAAAGGGCGGAGAGGATGTCTCTTGGGACGACGCTCTGGCTGCGCTGAGCGCGGCCGTATCAGGTGGCTCCGCCACTTGGTTGGGCCGGTACCGCACGGGCGCACTGGACCGACTTCTCGGAGATGTTGCTGCTGCATCTGGCATGCAGCGCGTCCACTGGGAAGCCTTTGGCTACGAGTCCCTGGCCACGGCAAGCAAGCTGGCCTTCGGAATCGACGGCGTCCCCCGATACCAGGTCGCTGGAGCTCATATCATTCTGAGTTTCGGCGCAGACTGGCTCAACACCTGGCTGGCCCCAGTAGACCACCAGGCAGGCTACGCTGCCGCTAGAACCCATGAGCAAGGTGGGTTTGTCGCTGAGTTCGTCAGCATCGAGCCTCGCGTCAGCCACACCGGCACGAAATGTGACCAGTGGCTCAAGAGCAACCCCGGCACCGAAGCTGGCGTGGCTTTCGCGCTGGCCAAGCTGGTGGCGGAGAAAAAGGGAAGCGCCATGGGCGCAGAGTCCCTGCTCAGCCAGGTGGACGCCGCTGCCTTCGCCAGTGCTGCTGGAATCGACTTGGCCAAGCTGGACGTCTTGGCAACCAAGTTGGCGGCCAAGCCCTCCATCATCTTCCCCGGCGGTGTGACCACTCAGGGCGAGAACAGCACCCACTTGGCTTTGGCCAGCTTGGTTCTGAACTTGGTGTGCGGAAACTTTGGAACCACCGTGTTGCTGGGGGCTCACACCAACCTGGGTGTTGTGTCCTCCTACGCAGACGTGGTCAAACTCTTGGAGGCCTGTGCAGCAGGATCTGTCAAGACCCTCATCATTGATGAGTTGGACCCCATCTTCACGCTGCCCGCAGAGCTGAAGGTCGCGGATGCCCTCAAGGCTGTCCCCAACCTGTTCGTCTTCACGAACGGTAGCGGAGACACGCATCCAGAGAATGCCACCCTGCTGCCCCCTGGAAGCTGGTTGGAGCAGTGGGGTGACGCCGAACCGGTCAAGGGTCACTTCCAAATCCGCCAGCCCGGCATGGCTCCTCAGCACAACACCATGTCTCAAGGTGATGTGCTGCTCAGTGTGGCCAAGTCTGCTGCGCTGGTCATTCCCAGTGCAGCCGATACCGTCGAGGGCGAAGCCGAAGACGAGGCTGTTTCCAGCACAGATACCTACGCCTTGGGCGACGCCAGCGCGGTTCCAGGTTTCGAGGCTGTTGACTTCTACAGGTACGTGGCTGGGCACTGGGCCGATAAGCTGTTCACCGGCGATGACTTCGCTGCTTGGTGGATAGAGGTCCTTCAGCGTGGCGGCTTTGCCGCCGCTCCCTCAGAAGAGCCCGAAGTCAGCCTAAACCCAGAGTTGCCAGCCCCCAATGGTGGTTCGGCGCTCAGCGGCAACACGCTGCTCTTCTTCCCTCACGCCCACCTGTTGGACGGCCGCACTGCGAACCGTCCCTCCCTTCACGAAGTCCCCCACCCTGTCTCCGGTCTGACTTGGACGACATGGGCTGAGATGTCGCCTGCTACGGCACAAGGCCTGGGTGTAGACAAGGACGGGCATGTGACCGTTGCCAGCGGTGGTGTGGAGTTGGGCCCCCTCAACGTTCGCGTTTCCAAGGGCATGCCCGACGGGCACGTCGCGATCCCTTCCGGCAACGGCCACCAGGACGGCGGTAGCCGATACGAGCGTTTTGGTGCCAACCCAGTACGCTTGCTCAAGCCAGCCGCAGATCCCGTCTCCGGCGCCATGGTCTACCTCTCCAGCGAAGTGACGGTCACCAAGACGGTGCTCAGCGGAGCGGACTGGGAGAAGTACAAGCGCGTATCGCTCAAGGGCTCCGAGGACATGGACAACCGTCCTGTCGTACTGGACGCCTACGCTCCCGACGTTGTCGAGGGCAAGGAGGTCGAGCTGGGTCACGGCATGGGTGTCCACGTCGTGAAAGACCCCCGCATCGAAGCTGCGGGGATGTCGTACGACATGTACCCCGAGCCTGAACACCCCACCTACCGCTGGGGACTGTCCATCAACCTGGACACCTGTACGGGTTGCGGTGCATGCGAAGTCGCCTGCAACGCCGAGAACAACGTGCCGATGACCGGCCCGGAACAGCACCAACTGTGGCGCTACATGGGCTGGATTCGCCTGGACCGCTTCTGGCAAGGCGAGGGTGAAAACCCAGACGTGCGCTACTCAATGGCCATCTGCCAGCAATGTGCCCACGCACCTTGCGAAGGCGTCTGTCCGGTTGTTGCGACCTACCACAACCTCGATGGCCTAAACGCCATGATCTACAACCGTTGTGTCGGCACGCGCTACTGCGCAAACAACTGCCCCTACAGCGCGCGTCGCTTCAACTGGCACACCTACCGCTGGCCCGAAGGCTTTGAGCTCATGCTCAACCCGGATGTGGTCACCCGCGAGGCAGGTGTGATGGAGAAGTGCACCTTCTGCATCCAGCGCATCCGCCACGTCAAGACAGAGGCCCGCCCCAACACCGTGCTGAGCCAGGACGTCGAGCGTCTCACAGCCTGCGCGGAAGTCTGCCCCTCCGGCTCAATCGTCTTCGGCAACCGCAAGGAAGCCGACTCCGCAGTCACTAAGCTTGCCGAGAGCCCCTTGAGCTACCAGCTCTTCGGGGAGCTGAACACCAAGAACGGTGTTGAGTACTTGGCCAAGCTGACCCACACCAAGCCTCACCATGGTGAAGCACATGGTGGTGGACATGGCGATGGACACGGCAACGCCGATGCCACCCACGGTGATGTAGGCGCCGACCACGGCGATGCTGGGCATAAGGACGCAGCCCAAGGCGATGAGGCCCAAGGCGAACACCATCACAATCACGGCGAGGACCACGGGTCCGACGCCGACAAGCACTGATCAGGGAGACGGCAATGCAAAACGAAAACGCCGTGACCTATGGCCTGGTGAACAAAGAGGTCATTGAGCCCTTGTTCAAGCCGTCCCTTGCGTGGGCTGCCATCTTCGCTGTGGATCTTCTGATCCTGGCGTTTGGCGTCTACTGCTGGAGCTACCAGCTCGAGTGGGGAATGGGGGTCGCAGGCTACACGCCGCCCGTCTTTTGGGGTGTGTACATCACCACCTTTGTGTTCTGGGTCGGCATCGGCCACGCAGGGACGCTGATCTCCGCGATTCTCTACCTATTCCGGGCCCGGTTCCGTACTGGGGTCTACAGGGCAGCAGAGGCCATGACAATCTTCGCGGTTCTCTCCGCAGGGTTGTTTCCCAACATCCACGTTGGGCGCCTCTGGTACGTCTACTTCCTGTTCCCGTACCCCAATCAGCGCCTGCTCTGGCCAAACTTCAAGAGCCCGCTGGTCTGGGATGTCTTCGCGATTTCGACCTACCTGACCATCTCCTCCGTGTTCTTCTTTGTGGGGCTGATTCCCGACATCGCTGCCGTACGCGACAGCAACCGGAATCCCATCATCAAGAAGGTCTACAACATGCTCTGCTTCGGCTGGCGTGGAACAGACACTCAATGGCGCCACTACATGGCGGCCTACGGATTCTTCGCCGCACTGTGCACCCCCTTGGTGGTCTCAGTGCACAGTGCCGTGTCCTGGGACTTTGCGATGGCGCAGACCGCCGGTTGGCACAGCACCATCTTCCCTCCCTACTTTGTGGCGGGCGCAATCTTCTCCGGTTGCGCAATGGTCATCACCCTGCTGGTCCCCATCACGAAGATCTTCAAGTGGGAGAACTACCTCAATATTCTCCACTTCGAGGCCATGGCCAAGCTGTGCTTGCTCACAGGATTTATCCTGACCTACAGCTACATCATTGAGCACTTCATCGGTTGGTACTCCGACAACCCCTACGAGTGGGGAATCTTTGTCGACCGTGCCACCGGCCAGTACGACTGGATCTTCTTCATGATGGTCGCATGTAACTGCGTCATTCCCCTGGTTTGGTGGTTCAAAAAGGTCCGCACCAACCTCTGGGGGCTTTGGCTGGTCAGCATCGTCATCAACATTGGAATGTGGTTCGAGCGATACAACATCATCGCGTCGTCGCTCGCACACCAGTTCGACCCAGGTGCATGGGTGCTCTACGTGCCCAGCTGGGTCGAGATTGGAATCATGGTGGGCTCCTTCGCCTGGTTCTTTATGTGGTTCCTGCTCTTTGTGAAGCTGATGCCAGCCATCGCGATTGCCGAGATCAAGGAGATGATCAAGCCACCCCTAAGCACCGACACCGAGGAGGCCGCATGAGCTCCCACGTCAAGGGCGTCTTCAATCACTTGGACAGCCTGATCACAGCGATCGACCGGCTGCGCAAAGCTGATTTCGATGACTACACCGTGCTCTCTCCGCTGCCCCGCCATGAGATCGAGGAGGCCATCTACGACAACGAGCCGAGTCCGGTTCGTTGGTGGACCCTCACAGGCGCTCTGGTTGGCGGCACGGGTGGTTTCACCTTGGCCAGCTTGACCTCGGCCGTTTGGCCGATGGCCCTTCCTGCGGGCAAGCCGATGATTTCCATCCCCCCATTCGTTGTCATCACCTTCGAGAGCACCGTGCTCATCGCTGGTTTGGCCACCTTGGCGGCCATCATATACCATTGCCGTCTGCCGGCGATGGACTTGCCCATCGAGTGCGAGGACCCACGCTACTCCAGCGACCGCTTCGGCTTGGTCTTTCATGACTTAGAAGGTGCCCGCAAAGAAGAAGCCATCAAGCTCCTTCACGATTCTGGCGCCGAAGAAGTGTCGTGTGCTGATGACGAGGACGATGCCACTGAGCTTGTCCACGAGGAGGCCTGAGCAAATGCCCAACAAAACACCGTTTTACAAGTGGGCCGGCGCCTACATCGCAGCGGGCACCATGGTTGGAGGCTACGGCCTCTATGCACTCGCCCAGTACGATATTATGCCCTCCTTTCTGCAGGGTCGGCAGACCTGGTTCGTCGACATGTACGACGGCTGGTTCGTTCGCGCCTACGAGCAGCCCATGTCTCCTCTCTCGGAAGGCGTGGTCTCTCGCAATCGCTACGCGGCCAACTTTGACCGCACCACGGACCAAGGCAAGGCCCTGAACAACCCCTATGTGGGCGAAGGCGTCGACATGGACATGGTCATTGACCAAGGCGAGTGGAACTACCAGACCTACTGCTCTCCCTGTCACAACACCAACGCGATGGGTGGCGGCGCTGTGAATGACATGAGCGACGGAAAGAAGCGCTTCCCTGTGCCCGCGCCCGCGCTTGCTGGGGACGCTTCCATTATCAACGCCGCTGGCTACACCCAGGGCTACGTCTACCTGACCATTCGCAATGGCGCTGCCGTGATGAAGGGCTACAGCTGGGCGATGACCGATGAGGAGATGTGGTCCGTGACTGAATACCTCAAGACCCTTGACGGGGTGAACTATGGGGCACCACCCGAGCCCGAAGCCGCTGATGAAGCGGCGATGGAGGGTTGAGCCATGATCGGTATTCCTAATTTCGATCCCAAGCCGCACCTGACCCCCAAGGCGCTGCCCAAGAACTTCACCTTTGCAGCAATCGGCATGGCCGTCCTGGGCGCCATCCTCTTGGGTGTCGGCTACGGCCAGTCCGATTTGGCTGCCAAGACCAGCTTCTTGGTCGCGATGAACTACTTCACCGCGCTCAGCTTTGGCGGCATGGCCTTTACGATGGCCATCACCATCACCTGGGCACGGTGGGCACGTCCACTGAAGCGCGTCAGCGAAAGTATGATCATGTTCACCCCCGTGATCGTGGTTCTCTTTGCTATTTACGGGACCGTACTCGGCGGCATCGACCTGTACGAGTGGCACACTCACCCTGACAGCATCAGCGGCCACAAGGCCATCTGGCTGCAGCAAGGTCCCTGGCTCGCAAGAAACATCGCAATGATGAGCGTTCTAAGCCTCCTGGGCCTGTTCTACGTGCGCACCAGTCTCCAGCCAGATGTGCAGCTCGCAACGCAGCATGGCGTGAGCCTGCCTGGTTGGGTCAAGACCTTTGCTGGTTCCGCAGAGGGAGAGCATGCCGATGTGGTCAAGGCAAGCCAGAAGCGGCAGATTGCCCTGGGACCTCTTATCGGCGTGATCTACGCCTTCACCCTGACTTTTTATGCCTTCGACGTCATCATGTCCCTGGCACCTCACTGGTACGCCAACATGTTCGGCGGTTGGTACTTCGCTTCCGGTATCTGGACGGGCATGGTCTGGACGGGGCTGTTGTCCCTGGTCTTCCGCAAGCACTTGGGCATCGAGAAGATGGTCAAGCCTGCGACCTACCACGACTTGGGTAAGCTCATCTTTGCTTTCTCCATGCTGTGGGCGTACATGTTCTTCGCCCAGTTGCTGCCCATTTGGTACGGCAACATGACCGAGGAGATCGGCTTCTTGCTGGTCCGCATGCAGCTGGAGCCCTGGAGCAAGCTTGCCCCTGTTGTCGGAGCCATGTGCTTCTTGATTCCCTTCGGCAGCCTGCTCTCTCGCGGGCTCAAGAAGATGCCTATCGGCTTTGGAATCGTGCTGACCATCATCGCGGTGGGCATCTACCTGGAGCGATACTTGGTCACGGTGCCTTCGGTCTGGATGGAGGACACCTTCCCTCCAATCCTGCCCTTCATTGGCAGCGCACTCTTCTTTCTGGGCCTCTTCCTCTTGGTGGTCATCAAGTACCTCGAGAGTGTTCCCCCTGTCCCGGTCAGCGACCCTCACATGTTGCCCCACCCCGACGATGTGCACGTGCACAGCCGGGACGCGCACCACGAGCACTGAGTCCCGCCTCGGGAACTGCAAGACCCTCGCCCTTGGGCGGGGGTCTTCTGCGTTCGGGAGTCTACGAAGAGAGGACTGCCCCCCGTCCAGATGGAGAGCAGACCTAAAAGTTGAGCAGCGCCATAGACTTGGGCATGCCGTGTGCCACCAAGACCTCCGTGGCCGCCGTACACATGCCCTTCACGCCACAGAGCACCAGGGCAGCCTTGGTGCCGTCCACTGGTTCTTGTGCGTATACATCCTGAATGTGCCCGCAGGCGCCATCCCAGTCCCCATCCTCACGAGAGAGCACAGGAATGACCCGGACTCCCCTGGCCTCCCAGGCGGAGAACTGCGCCTGGTAAGGCATGCGCGCCAAGCTGCGAGCGCCGTAGTACAGGCGCGCTCCAGTTCCAGACCAGTCCTTGGACTCCAAAACCGAACGCAAGGCACTAATGCCAGAGCCCGTGGCGAAGAACAGCGGGGTTTTGCCTTCCAAGCCACTCAGGTCAAACCCCTTTCCCATGGGGGTGCTGACCTGGACGGTGTCCCCTGCTTGAAGCCGAGCCAAGTCTTGGGTCAACGGGCTTCCTACCTGGATTAGAAAACGCATCTGCGGTGCGCTGGGCGCTGACGCAATCGCCAAAAAAGCGGCTTCGTGCTCCCCAACACTCAGCTTTATAAACTGGCCGGCTTGGGTGTAGGCGGCTGCCTCGGGGTGGACCAGCGTGAGCTCCACATGGTCTTCGGCAACGGTCTCGACACTCAACAGGGTGGCAGACTGCATCGAGCCTCCAATAGAGATGGGGTAAGGGAACTAGGAGACTAGATCTGCTGATTTTGCACGAGCCTGAGCAGCCTTTTGGGCATCATTGAGACTCTTGGCTTTCTGCAACAAGAGCTGAGCGGCCTGAGCTACGGCGTCCTCACCGACGAGCTCCGCGCGCAGACTGCGACGCTGAGCCTGGGTAGAGATGGCTTGGTAGGCAGCATCGTGGAATTGCTGGATCTCGCCCAAGTCAGCCCGAAGCTCCGTGCTAAGCACCTCGAAGCGCTCGCTTGAAAAGCGCGCCTGCCAGACTTGGTAGGCCTGTTCCACCTGGGCTTGGGCGCAGATCCAGCTCAAGTCAAAGGTGTCGAAGGGGTTGGCCACCTTGACTCTGGCCAGACGCTCTTGAATCGGGCCCGTGATCTGGCTCAGGTAGCGCTTTTTGTCCAAGCCCTCGCCGCCCTTGCCGAAGCTGAGCACCCCCAGCTCAGCGAGTGCCCAGAGCATCACTGCGACCTCGGACCGAGGCAGGTCTACTTGGTTGAACAAGTTTCGTACGAACAACGTGGACGCCTGGAGAACGTCCATCAGAACGCGCTCATCCGCATTCCAAGTAGCCCGCTCAATGAGCCCCTCCGCAATAGGCAGCAGGTTGATGCGCTTGTTCAGCTGTGGGCGAATCACGCCAAAGATGCGATCTGGCGACAAGGTACGCCCATGAGACGACATGGCTCCATAGAGTACCGTCAGCACATTGATAGGCTGCAAGGGGAAGCCCTGGCCCAACTCAGTGGGTACAAATCGCCATGTCCCCTGCCCGGCACGAAGCGCCTGCTGAAGCACGAACTCCACCTGCTTGCTCAGCACCGCTCCAAGCTGCTCGGCCGGCAGGCTTCCTTGAGCCACAAGGATCTGACCCAGGCGCTCATGGGTCTGCGCCTGCTGGGCCAAGCCCTGCTCGAGCTGCGCGGGAGTGATGTGCTTGCTGCGCACCAGCAACCCGCCCAATGTCTCATTGGGCTCTACCGGTGCACGTCGCCAACCCACTGGGCCGCCGCGATGCCAAAAGCCATAGCGCTCAGTCCCATCGTCCATCTGGATGTGCAGAATACCCGTGGCGCCGGTGAACCCCAGGCCCATGACGTACTGGCGCAGAAGCCTACCTCCAAGCTGCCCTTCTCCGGAAGCTGGAGTGGTCCCAAAGCCTTGGGGCAACAGGAGACCTTCTGAGTGACTGCGGTCCACCTCGTTGATCTCTGCGGGGGGGGCAAGCGCAGGTGCGGGACTGGGTTCTGGAGGAGTGGGATCTGCGGGAGCAGGAGGAAGCGAGGGCTCAGGTTCTGGCTGCGAAACAAGGCCAGCAGATTCCGTCGGACTGCCCTGGGGAGGAAGAGATGAAGCCTCTACTGCCCGGGAAGTAGAGGGCCCAGGGAGCACCTCAGCGTCTCCAGGCTCAACAAGCTCTCCAGACTCCAGCAGGAAACAACGTACCTGGTCTACACCCTCAACCACTTCGGCAAAGGCCAGCTTAGCTTTCTCTGGCAGCGCTGGAATCTGACCCGCGACAGACCCGTCGGGCAAGCGTTGGATGGTCTGGCAGCGGATGGGCGGTGTGCTTAGGCCGAAGGGTAGCTTGAGCTCTATCTTGAACTCAGGCGCGAGTTCCCCATCAATGGCGGATGCCGGCACCAAAATGGTGCCTACAGCCAGCGAGTTTTTGTGGGTCTTGAGGAAGTCCGCAATCTTGCGAAGGTCCAAGCTGACGTGGCGCTGCGCCATGGTGGGTCTGCTCCAAAGGTAGTCGATCATACAGCGCGGGGACGCACAACTGACGATAGCAAATGCGTTCAGCACCTTGGCTTACAATGGACCGGCCGGTGTGTCCCAAGCTTTGTGTAAACGCTCAGCAGCTCCCAGACTCTACTCAGCCGATGTGAGAATCCACGGCACGAAAGAAGAAGGCCCGTGAGCAACGCCATTGTCCCGGTGAGAAGGTCGCCTATACGGTGCTGGGCTTGGCGCTAAAAAACACTGAAAATACGGGGACCGAAGCGATTCAACAGCGGGATCTGACATGACAAGAGAAGGCCACCCTATTGGAGTAGTCGAGAGAAACGATGAAGCGTGGCGGCCCTTTGGCGAGCTGAAGGGCGCGTCCACAGTATTCAGGACATCCCCGCCGGATCGGATGCGCCAAATCGGTTAACTGGCGGCAACCAAACCTTATCGCTGGAGCGGCGCCCAAATGGCCACATACTCGACCTCTGAATTCAAGAACGGAATCAAGATACTGGTCGATAACCAGCCCTACCAGATGGTCTATTTCCAGTTCGTCAAGCCCGGTAAGGGCACTGCGTTTACCCGCACCAAGCTCAAGAGCCTGATCAACGGCTCGGTCATAGAGCGCACCTTCCGTTCCGGGGAGAAGGTGGAGGTTGCGGACTGCGAAGCAGTCACCATGCAGTACATGTACCAGGATGGAGACCTGTACAACTTCATGAACATGGAGTCCTACGATCAACTCGCTATCGTCCAGACCGTCATGGAGTACGAGCTCAAGTGGCTGCTCGAAGGCATGGAAGTTGAAGTGATGATGTACAACAGCCGCCCCGTCGGAATCACGCTGCCCCACTTCGTGGATGCTGAGATCACCTACACGGAGCCCGGTATCAAGGGCAACACCGCCACCGGCGCCAGCAAACCAGCAACCGTTGCCAACGGCGCTGTGGTCCAGGTCCCACTCTTCATCGAGCAGGGCGAGGTCATTAAGTGCGACACCCGCGAGGGTGGAAAGTACATGAGCCGGGCCAAGGATTAGCTAGGGTGCCCATCTCGATGGGCCTTCCCACCGCCCGCGTGCTTCGGGACCGGGCCCGCATCTTGGCCGCCTTGCGTGCCTGGATGCAAATCAACGGCTTTATGGAAGTCCAGGTGCCTATTGCCGTACAGAGCGGCGCACTGGAAGAATATCTAGAGCCCTTGCCCTTGGGGGCGTTGCAGCTGCACACGTCCCCTGAGTTCGCTCTCAAGCGCGTGCTCTCCATCGGTCTTGGCCGGGTCTACTGGATGGGCCCTTGCTTTCGTGGAGAGGAGCTGGGTCCACACCACGGTACCGAGTTCACCATGCTGGAGTGGTACCGGGTGGGCTGCGGCTACAAGGGCATCGCAGAAGACCTGACCAGCCTACTCGAGCACATCAGCGAGGCTCTGGGTCAGGTCTTGCCACCCGTTGAGCGCCTGACCTGGGCCGACGCAATGGAACGTCATTCCCGAGCTCCGATTCCAGACGATCCCCAGGAACAAATGCGAATCTGGGTCAATGACGTAGAGCCCAAACTCCTGTCGCCTACCCTGGTTCTGGACTACCCCGCCAGGGACGCAGCCTTTTCGTCCATTCGAGGCCCGATCGCGGAACGATTCGAGCTCTACTGGCACGGAGTGGAGCTGGCCAACGCCTTTACTGAGCTGCTGGACCCTGAAGAACTGCGTTCCCGCTGGGCTGAGAGCGCCCGCATACGAGAGACCCTGGGCAGACAACCCCACCCCATAGATGAGCGCTTGGGCCAAGCAGTGGCCAGACACCCCTACGCGGGCGGCATCGCTTTGGGTGTAGACCGGTTGGTCATGCTGCTCTTGGGCTTGGAAGACATTCACCAGACTCGCATTCAGGGCTGAGACCCTGAGCTGAGACGAGGCCGTGGACCCTAACTTTCCTCGAGGGCCTTGAGCGCACGGAGGAGATTCTCGCGTTGGTCTTCGACCAAACGGTACTCGATGCTCATGCCCGCCTCCTCAGTCGCGGCGAGCTGCCGCTTCCGCGAGGACCAGCTGACCACCCCGGCCAAGATGAGTGGCTCAGGCAGGCTGGGGACACGGACCTCGAGCTTACACTCGCGACCTTCACGCAAGGGTTTCGACGTCTTGATAAAGGTACTACCGCTCTCCAGGTTGGTCCTGTAGTCTCGGATAAAGGCCTTTGGACTGTGGTAGGCCATCTTCAAACGCGCTGGGCCCCGTCTCTTCTTGGGCTTGCTCTCAGGCGGAGGGTCTGAGATGGGAGGCAGCTTCGTGGTGAGCTCCTCCTGCTCCAGGTCATTTGGGAGGCCCCCGAAGAGATCTCCTGCAGAGAAAAGGTCTTCCTCGAGCAAGGCAGGCTGCAACGACTCCTCTTCCAAACCCAAATCCAGTCCAGCCTCCGGGGAGATAGATCCAAGCTCCTGAGCGTGGGCCTGCCCGTCCCAATCGTCCGGACTGTCGCTCAGATCCGGCGCAATCGTGCCCTGGTCCGCTTCATCCATGTCCTCGATCAAGTCGTCGGCAAAGATGTCCTCACCCAAGCCGCTGAACGGATCCTCCATTCCCACATTGGGCTCCAGAACCGGAAGTGGCAGCTCCGGGATCTCCGGCATGGGCTCGTCCTCGAGGAGGGCACCCTCTGTAAAGGGGTCCAAACCCTGCAGGTCAGGCAGATCGGGCAGATCGGGCACGTCAGCCAAGTCAGGCATGTGGATCTCAGGGATGTCATCGGCCAGGTTGACCAGCGGTCCTATCGATGGTGGTTCCTCCTCCGGCTCCATGACGGACTCCGAGGCACCCTCTTCCCCAATCGATACAAAGTCGATGTTGGCCATGTCCAAAGAGATGGGGTCTTCCACGTCCTCCTCAAAAGCCTCGTCTTCGAGCTCGGGTGGACTGTCCACTGGAGAGAGCTCTCCGATTGGCGAGGCCCCTTCTGGCAGCGGTGCATTCTCTGCAGCCGTGAGCGGCATGCGATTGAGATCTTTGGGGGGAGTCTTACGACCAAAGCTGGCGAACAGCCCACTCAAAATGCCACCCTCGGCGGACTGCTTCTTGTCACGACCAGCGGTTTCCGGCTTGAAGGACTCGCTCACCTCGTCTTCGCTTTCCACAGGCCAGCTGGGGGACTGAGCCTTGTCTGAATAGTTGTCGATCACCAGGTTTTTACGTTCCCCGCTTGCACGGTCCTCAGCCGAGGTGTGCAAGATGCCGTTCGCATCAATGCGAAAGGTCACGTCGACCTTGAACTCCATACGGGCACCGCTGGAGAGGTTGTCCAAGATGAATTGGCCAAGCTGCTCGTTTTCTTTCGCCCGGCTTGACCCACCCTGCCGTACGGTAATTCGGGCACGCTCCTGGTTCTCCGAGGACGTCGTAAACGCCCGCGTTGCGGACGTAGGAATTCTGGTGTTGCGGTCAATGAGCTTGGAGAAGTAGCCACCTGCAGCGTCAATCCCCAAATCGAAGGGGGTGACGTCGATGAGCAAGGTGCTCTCCGGACTGGGATTGTCCAGACTCTGGCCGAACACACTGGCCCCCAGAGCCACCACTTCTTCGGGGTGCACCGAGTTGGATGGCTCCTTGCGGAATAGCGCCGAGATGGCCTCGCGTACACGGGGCATTCGGGTCTGTCCGCCCACCAGCACGACATCGTCCAAGCCAGCAATGGTCAGGCACGCCGCGGTCACCGCTTCCCGGGCAATGTCCATGGAGCGCTGCACCAAGTCCTCGACCAGACCCTCTAGGTCCGTGCGACTCAGGGTGTCCTCGAGGTTTAGCTCGGGCGTAATTCGAGGGACGAGCAGCCGAGTTTTTTCGGTAAAAGACAGCTCGCACTTGGCACGCTCTGCTGCATCCTTGAGACGCTGGCGGGCGATTCGATCTTCCCGCAAGTCGATCCTGTGTTCGGCCAAGAACCGATCCGCGAGGAAGTCAACAATGCGGGTATCAAAATCCTCGCCACCCAGATAGGTGTCGCCGCTCGTCGCCAAGACTTCGTAGACGCCCGCGCTCAGATGAAGAATGGAGACGTCAAAGGTACCGCCGCCCAGGTCAAAGATCAGGACGTTTCGGTCGACGTCCTTTCTGAATCCGTAGGCCAGCGCAGCTGCCGTGGGCTCATTGATCAAACGTTCGCAGGCCAAGCCAGCCAATTCGGCTGCCTCGAGGGTCGCTTTTCGTTGGGCATGATTAAAATAGGCTGGCACGGTGATGACCGCGTCCGTAATTTGCTCGCCCAAACTCTCCTCGGCGATTTGGCGCGCCACTTGGAGAATGATGGCTGAGAGCTCGACCGGCGAGAGCAGCTCCCCACCAATATTGACCAGACACCCCCCTTCTGGGGCGCACTCGATCCCGTAGGGCATGCACTCCACCGCAGATTTCCCCTGCGGGCTGTCAAAGCGGCGACCGACCAAGCGCTTGACCGCATAGACCGTCCGGTCGGGCGATGTCAGCACATGAGCCTTGGCCGCTTGTCCGACGACATAGGTGCCATCGTCGTTTTGATAAATAACGGAGGGAAGGACTTTGTAGCCCTTCCCGTCCTCGAGGACTCGAGGGCGCCCATTCTCAAACACTGCCACAACAGTGTTGGTGGTCCCAAGGTCAATGCCGATTGTGCGGCTCATCCTAAATCCATCATTAGACAGAGTGTAGCACTGAGCGGGCTTGGGTTTAACCCTCGTCCGGATTGACACTTCCAAACAGGTCAAGTTGCGGACGGTCTACGTCGTCCTCGGGCGGGATCGCGTACTGACCGGAGAAGCAGGCATCACACCAAGTGCTCGCATTGCCAGCAAGCTCACCGTGCATGGCCTCGATGGCTAAGTAGCCCAAGCTATCCGCACCTACGAAAGCGCAAGTTTCCTCGGGCGTGAGGCGATGCGCGATGAGCTCATCGCGGGTCGGTGTGTCCACGCCATAGAAGCAGCTGGCCCGAATGGGAGGGGAGCTGATTCGAAGGTGGACTTCCTTGGCCCCAGCCTCCCGCAACAGGCGGACGATCTTGCGGGATGTGGTCCCCCTGACGATGCTGTCGTCCACCACGACGAGGCGTTTCCCTTCGATCGCGGAGCGCACCGGGGAGAGCTTGAGCTTCACACCAAAATCTCGGATTTGCTGGCTGGGCTCAATGAAGGTGCGGCCTACATAATGGGACCGTATCAGGCCTTGCTTGAAGGGCAGTCCCGAGGCGAAAGCAAAGCCTAAAGCCGCCGGTGTTCCGGAGTCCGGCACTGGAATCACCAGATCTGCGTCAGCGGGAGCCGTCCGGAACAGGGCTTGGCCAAAGTTGAATCGAGAGTCATAGACCGGCGAACCAAAGACCACCGAATTGGGACGGGCGAAGTAGATGTGCTCAAAGACACAGGCCTTGCGCTCCCGGCGAGGAAAGGGACTCAAGGAGAGCACCTGGGTGCCATTCTCCACGATGATCATCTCGCCGGGCTCGACCTCGCGCTCGTAGGTGCCACCGATCAAATCAAGGGCGGTAGTCTCCGAGGCAAAGACCACTGCATCCCCAACTCGACCCATCACCAAGGGCCGAAATCCATGCGGATCCCGCACAGCAACCATGACCGTTTCAGTCTGCAGAATGAGAGAATAGGCCCCTTCGACCTGCAACAGCGCATCCACCAGACGGTTGATGAAGGTGCCCTGCTGAGAAGTGGCCAGCAAGTGCAGGATGACCTCGGTGTCGGAAGACGTTCCGAAGATGCTGCCGCGCTGCTCCAGCTCACGCCGCAGGCGAGCAGCATTTACTAAGTTTCCATTGTGGGCGATTGATACCTGCCCCCCGCCGTAGCGCACCACAAAAGGCTGCACGTTGCGCAGGGCGCTTCGCTCACCCGAGGTCGAGTAGCGCACGTGACCGATGGCCGAGTGGCCAATGAGAGGTGCCAGCTGATCAGGACCGAAGATCTCTCCGACCAGACCCAATCCTTTGTGTGTGCGCATCTCCACGCCGTCCGTGGAGACAATTCCTGCACCTTCTTGGCCGCGATGCTGAAGGGAATGCAACCCCAGGTAGACCAAGTTGGACGCCTCCGCGTGACCCATCACCCCCATCACGCCACACTCCTCACGGAGCTTGGGTTCCAGGACCAGGCCGCCCGGGTGCAAACGACTCACGACAGGAACTCCGGCAATGTGTTGCGCCACGCTTGGTCTAATTCAGAGATGGGCAAGTCCACCAGGCCATCGATGACCACGCGGTCCCCACCGGACATGCCAAGCAGTGTCAGCGGAACATCCCCAATCAAGGCTTGAACTTGGGCCAGTTTAGAGGGTTCGAATGCGATGATGGCGCGGCCATGACTCTCACCAAAGAGCAGAGCATCCTTGCGCTCTGTGGACTGTGGCAAGGTGACCTTGGCGCCAACGCCACCCAGGCAAGCCTCGGTCAACGCGACCGCAAGCCCCCCATCGCTCAAATCGTGCAAGTAAGGCACCTCGCCGCTGACCACCAAGGCGCGAAGGGCCGTGTGGAGAGCCCGCTCGGAGGGATAGTCAACCTGGGGCGGCATGCCGCGCTCCAAGCCGTGCCAGTGGTACAGGTAGATGCTGGCGCCCAAGTGCGCGCCCAGTTCACCGAGTAGGGCGATCTGCAGACCGGCTGCCGGCAAGGTGGGGTTGAGTTGAGGTAGCTTGCCTTGGTACAGGCCGACCATCGCCAGTCCCGGTGTGGGGTGGATGGCGCTGGTGGTGTCCCCCACTGTGGTCTCGTTGTAGAGACTCACATTGCCAGAGACGACGGGAACCTCCATGGCGCGGCACGCCTCCCCCATGCCCACGATGGATTGTGCAAACTGCCACATGATGTCGGGCTTTTCCGGGTTGCCGAAGTTCAGACAGTCTGTCAGCCCCAGCGGCACCGCTCCAACACAGGCCAGATTGCGAGCGGCCTCGGCCACCTGCCCTGCTGTTCCAGATGCGGGGTCCAAGTAGACGTGGCGTCCGTTGCAGTCTGCGACCAGACCCAGGTACTTGGTGCCCTTGCCGTGGTCATCCTGACCGAAGGCGCCCGGCTTGATGCGCACCAAAGCCGCATCGGCGCCTGGCTTGACCACGGTGTCGGTGCCGACCTCGTGGTCGTACTGACGGAAAATCCAGCTCTTATCTGCCACATCCGGGTGAGCCATCAGGCTGAGCAGCACAGCGCCCAGGTCACCCGGCTCCGGGATCTCAGGCAGAGTTTGAGCTTCGTCCAGCCAGGTAGGGCGAGACTGGGGTCGATCATAGGCGGGGGCCTCGTCCGTGAGCAGAGGTACGGGCATTGCTGCCACCTCCTGACCTTGCCAGCGACAACGCCACATGCCGTCCTGGGTCACCCGTCCAACCACCGCAGCGTGTAGGTCCCACTTCTCAAAGATGGCCTTGACCTGGTCCTGGGTGCCCTCGCGGACCACCAGCAGCATGCGCTCCTGGCTCTCAGAGAGCAGCACTTCGTAGGGGGTCATGCCCTGTTCCCGCATGGGGACCTGGTCCAGGTCCATCACAATGCCAGATCCACCACGTCCTGCCATCTCTACCGACGACGAGGTCAGGCCGGCTGCGCCCATGTCCTGGATGCCAACGATGCAGTCTTCTTGCATCAGCTCCAGACAAGCTTCCAGCAGCAACTTCTCCATGAAGGGGTCACCCACTTGGACCGTAGGGCGCTTCTCTTCAGTGCCCTCGCCAAACTCCTCGCTGGCCATGGTGGCCCCGTGGATTCCGTCCCGACCTGTGGCCGCACCCACGTAGAGGATGGGATTCCCAACTCCTGCCGCCGTACCCAGGAAAATCCGGTCTTTGGCGACCACACCGACGGTAAAGGCGTTGACCAGGCAGTTGCCGTTGTAGCTCTCATGAAAGCGGGTCTCGCCGCCAACCGTAGGGATCCCCATGCAGTTGCCGTAGCCACCAATGCCCGCGACCACACCGGGCACAAGCTGCTTGGTCTTGGGCAGATCCAAAGAACCAAAGCGCAGAGAGTTGAGGTTCGCCACGGGACGGGCGCCCATGGTGAACACGTCCCGCAAAATGCCGCCTACCCCAGTGGCAGCGCCTTGGTAGGGCTCAATGAAGCTGGGATGGTTGTGGCTCTCCATCTTAAAGACAGCAGCCAAGCCGTCCCCCAAATCCACTGCTCCGGCGTTCTCACCGGGGCCGATGAGCACATTGGGCCCTTTGGTGGGCAGAGTCTTGAGGTGAATGCGGCTGCTCTTGTAGGAGCAGTGCTCGCTCCACATCACAGAGAGCACACCCAGCTCGGTATAGCTGGGGACGCGGCCGAGCACTTTGAGGGCGTGGGCGTACTCGCTCTCGCGGAGTCCATGCTCCTTGACCAGAGCGTCGTCGATGGGGAGGTCTGTGGGCAGGGCGCGGTTCACTTGGCCTCCAGGAAGCCTTGCAAGGCAGAGAACAGGGCGCGGCCATCGGCGCTGCCCAGGGCGGGGTCGGAGGCACGCTCGGGGTGGGGCATCATGCCGACGACGTTTCCGGCGGCGTTGCAGATCCCAGCGATGTCATGCACGGAGCCGTTGGGGGCCGCGCCGCTTTGACGCTCACCCTGTGCGTTCAGGTAGCGGAAGAGGACTTGCCCCTCGCCTTCCAGCCGGTCCAGGGTGTCCTGGTCGGCGAAGAAGTTGCCGTCGTGATGCGCAATGGGGATTCGCAGTGTCTCGGGCAGGCCCTTGGTAAAGGCCGTGTCCTTGCCCTCCTTTCCCAGCACCACCGTCTCGCAAATGAACTTCTGGTCCCGGTTGGAAAGCAGAGCACCGGGCAACAAGCCAGCCTCGGTCAAGACCTGAAAACCATTACAGATTCCCAGGACAGGACCACCAGAATTGGCGAATTCCATCACGGCGTTCATGATGGGCGAGAAGCGCGCGATGGCGCCACAACGCAGATAGTCCCCGTAGGAGAACCCACCTGGGAGCAGCACCGCATCGGGCGCGCCCAGATCAGTCTCCTTGTGCCAGACGGCGCGGGCGGACAGCTCGGGGGTGTTGTTCACCGCCCAGCGAAGATCTGCATCACAGTTGGACCCAGGAAAGGTCAGCACCGCTACGTCGAAGGCCATGGACTAATCTCCGATCTCAATGCGGTAGGACTCGATGACCGTGTTGGCGAGCAGCTTCTCGCACATGGCCTTCAGACGCTCTTCGGCGTCAGGTCGGTCTTCGAGCTTCAAGTCGATGACTTTGCCCAGTCGCAGGCTCTGCACCTCGCCGAAGCCCATGCTGTGCAGACCACCTTGAACGGCCTTGGCCGCGGGGTCGAGGACACCAGGCTTGAGATTCACAAATACGCGGGCGTTCATGCTTGGCTCCCATCAGCCAAGCTGTGGCCGAAGATTCGTTGGTACAGCTCTCGGTAGGTGTCGCTCAGGTCACCCAG
>CAJQPC010000147.1 GCA_905480105.1 uncultured bacterium
GGTCGCTCTGGAGCACGGCTGGGGTCTCATCACGCACCACGCTGGTCCAGCCTCCCAGCTCCAGGAAGACTGATGCAACGGGTGCTGTTGATCGGACAGGGCCCCTTGCCCACTCCCAGCACGCCGAGGGTCAGTTTTCCCCAGCTGCGTGTAGACGGAATGCGCCGGCTCCTTCTCGAGGCTGGACACCAGGTACACACGTTGCTCGTCGGTCAAACGCCCCAAGGGAGCCCTGCCAAACGTGGAGTCAGCTACGTAGATCCCAAGAACCCCAGCGTGGCTTTGCTGGTGGGAGAGGTCTTGGCCAGCTTCAAGGCAACACGGGTCATCAGCGCCGGCCCCTTCTTGCCAGCGCGAATCGCAGCGCTCGCGGCATCCGAGCGTCTACCACTCCTCATCGACGTTCCAGGGGACCCATTTGCCGAGGCTCAAGCCAAGGACGCTCAGGATCCGAAGCGTCGGGCCACCCTGGAGACCGTCGCTCTCTGGCGGCCTGTTTTGGCGCGTGCCGACGCCTTCTTGGCCATCTCTGGCGCCCAAGCAATGGCACTGCGAGGGCAGCTGGGGCTGATGGGCCGACTGGCCTGTGCACCGCTGACCCACACCTGGGTGCGTGTGGTGCCCGTGTCCTATGACTTTGGCGCTCTGCCGGGGGCGGTCGCCAAGGGAAAGAAGCCCGGTGCGCCGCTGCGGGTACTTTTGGCCGGGGGATTCAACACTTGGCTGGATGATGAGACGCTGCTGGAGGGGCTACACCAGGCCATGGGAGTGCTGCCCGACATGGAGGTACGCATCACGGGAGGCGGCATTCCTGGACATCACTGCGCCTCTTTTGAGCGCTTCAAGGCCGGCGCGTTGGGGGGGCCGTTCCCGGAGCGTTTCTTATTTCACGGCTGGGTGCCCCACGCTGCGCTGCCGGCATTGACGAGGGAGTGTCATGTGGGTCTTTGGGTGGACCGACCGGGGCTCGAGGCCACCTTGGGCAGCCGAACCCGTGCCCTCTTTTACACCCACCAGGGCCTGGCAGTGGCTTGCACGCCCCGCAGTGACATGAGTCGCGAGCTCTCCACGATGGGCCTGGTCACGCCTGTCAAGGTGGGTCGCCCAAACGACTTAGCCAAGGCGCTGGTTCGTATGGGAGAGCACGGCATTGGTGCGGAACGGGTCGAGAAGACCCAGGCATTCCTTCACCGGCGCTACAGGAGTGAGAAAGCATTGGCGCCCGTGCTGGACTGGGTCTCGGACGCAGTGCGACTGCCGCCGCACCCGGATGTGCATGCCCAGCTGGCAGAAGAGCTGTACCGGACACGAGGCCAGCTGGCAGCGGTGCATCAAAGCCCGACGTGGCGTGTGGCTGGTAAGGCGCGCAGCGTGATGGGGAGATGGGGTCGGAAGAAGGACTAAGGTCCTGTGGGCCATGCGTGTAGACCGCGCCGCTCTCGGTAGATGCGAAGCCATTTTGGGGTGGGCGTTTGGCACTACGCTGATGTGAACAATGGATAGCCGCACAGGTGGGCGGTCAAGTTCTAACGGTTAAAGGCAAAGAATTACGCGTTTTACAGGGAGTGTAGGGCCCTGGATTGAAAACTTCCTTCTTGCGTAAAGATGCAGAACGGTGCATAAACATGCAGCAAGATAGAGGAGCTCCCGTGCTCGCCATCCGCAAGCCAACCGTGGAAGACGTAGATCGCATGCAGGCCCTGATGGCTCCTCATGTGCTCAGCGAGGCCCTGTTGCCACGCACCCGCCTGGACTTGGTGCGCGGGCTGCGTGACTTTGTCGTCGCCGAGGAAGACGGCGAGCTCGTCGGCTTGGCCAGCGTCAGCCTGGTGGACATCTACCTGGCCGAGGTTGGCGCGGTGGTGTGTGAGCGCCCTGAGCGGCTTCACGAGCTCATGGATGCCGTTTTGGAGGAGGCCCGCTCTCTGGGTGTGGACCGTGCCTTTGTCTTGGCTCCGGACCCTGAGCCCTACCGCGCTTTGGGATTTGAGATCACCGAGCTCTCGGATCTGCCTGAGAAGCGGGACCGACAGTGTCTTCGTTGTCCGCGCTTGCCGCGCTGTCGCCAGGTTCCGTTGGTGCGCTCGCTGCGGGGCCATTGAACGGACTGGGGAAGGGTTGGCGTCGGATAGGGGTGGGCTGGGTTAGTCTCGTGCGGTGCAAAACGATACCGCCCTGACCCGACACATCCGCGCCATCCTTGAACATCAAGGCCAGGGGCTGGTCGACCGCCAAGCCACTTTGCGATTGGCTTTTTTGGGGGCGCTCTCTGGACACAACGTCTTGCTGCTGGGTCCCCCGGGTACTGCCAAGTCCCTCGTTGCGCGGCGCTTGTCCGGCGCCTTTGGACAGGCCACACGTTTTGAGTACCTGCTCACACGGTTTACCACCCCCGATGAACTGTTTGGGCCAGTCTCCATCAAGGCTCTCAAAGAGGATGACCAGCTGCGCCGGAACACGGAAGGCTACCTGCCCACTGCCCAGGTGGTGTTCCTCGATGAGATCTTTAAAGCTGGCTCCGCCATCCTAAACGCCCTGCTGACCCTGCTCAATGAGCGGGTCTTCTTCAACGGTTCAGAGATAGAGCCCGCGTCGCTCTTGGTCCTGGTCGCCGCCTCCAACGAGGTGCCACAAGGGGGGGAACTCCAGGCCCTCTATGACCGCTTCCCGTTGCGTCTGCTGGTCGGCCCGGTCAGTGGAGACGCGGACTTCGAACGCCTGCTCACTGGCACCCGCAGTCCAGAACCCCTGCTGGAAAGCGCGCGCTTATCGCCCCAGGACGTGACCCTGCTGCGGACCGCACGTGACCAGGTCAGGGTCTCCACTGGGGCTTTCGTAGTGCTCAAGGCCCTTCGTGCTGCCTTGGCCGAGGGGTCCGCCGAGCAGTGGCAGCGACGCTATGTCAGCGATCGCCGCTGGACCCAGCTCGTCGACATTCTGCGGACCTCGGCCTGTGCACATGGCCAGACCCACATCCAGGTGGCCGACTGCGGACTGCTGCGCCACTGCCTTTGGAACGACCCCCAGGATGCCGCTGAAATTTCAGACCTGGTGGACAAGGTACTGGAAGAGAATGGGGTCGACCTGGATTTAGAGTTGGGCAGCGTGGGGGTGCGCTGGCGACAGCTGCTCGAGTCCATCTGTCTGCATGACAACGCCCTGAGCGCCCGGGTGGACAACTACGAGATCCAGGCTGGTGAGCGGCGCTTTGTGCTCACCCCAAAGGATCGTCGGGCCTGGACTCAAAACACCTGGGACACTGTTCAGCGCAGCGGCGGACTTTATTGGGACGGCCAGGACTTTCGGCAGCTCCAGAGCGCTGGCCGCCAGGGGGTGGCAAGCAGAACTTGGATCTTGGGCGACTGGGCTGTGGCCAACCAAGAGATGTGGGACAAGGTCAAGGATCACCAAAAGCCAAGCTTTGACGACTCGGTAGTTGTTCGCTTGCGGGCCCTGCAGGGGCAGGGAGCAGTCGTGGATCTGAGCGCGGTGCCGGGTCCCATACGTACGCGCTGGTTGGGCCTGCTTGGTGTTCTTAGTGGCTCACTGGAGGCCCAGGACGCTCAGCGCGTCACCATTGAGCGTGGGGTGGCCCACATGCTCTTGGACCACCTTTTCCTCGAGGCCCAGGACGTCTCTGGTCTGACTGCGAGCTTGGCTCGAGCCCAAGTCGAGATCCAGGCTTGGCGTGACCGCATGGAGGAGCTGCAGCAGGCCCTGATGGATGGTGGCCGTTGGTCGAGCTCCGAGCTGCCCATACGAGGATGAAACCTTGGACACCAGCCTTGGGTGCGTGGCGCCTCTATCTGGTCGATGGCCCAGCGCCTCTGCCCGAGCTTCCCGCGCCTTGGGGTCTGCTCGGCCAACTGCTTCCCCCCATTTTCGATGCTTGGCGATTTAGCACCCGCAGTAATCCAGTTGCCGCCCAGCGATGCCTGGCTTTGCTCGAAGAGCACCTGGAAGAGCTGCAGATCCTGATGGAGGAGCACCCCAGCAACCCAGCGCATGGCGAGCTTGCCCAGGCGTTGGCTGCCGAAGAGCAAGAGCAGGCCTACTACGCTCTGCCACGCACCCTGCGCTATGGCCTGAGTCCTACGCCCACGGCGGCTCAGTGGGCTGTACTCTGCACCCGAGGGCAGTCCATGGTGGCCAACTCCCACCGGACCTGGGGCGCTCAGATACTCCAAGACGAGCTGCCTCGGGTGTTGGAGCGCTTGCAAGCGCAGGTCCAGGACCTGGGTCGTCTGTCCCGCGTGCTGGAACTCGGTTTGGGTCAGCTGGGGCGAGGCTCCGACCGCACTCCTGGGGCTTGGCAGTCTGGCTCGATTCAGGGCTTAGAACGAGCTGGAGCGTTGCTCCGAGACAACACCAGCATCCAAGCCTTGGTGCAGGTACTTGGCCGGCAGGCAGATGGGGGCCCCCAGCGACCGGGACCGGCCCCGATCCCCATGGGTCCCAGCCAGGTGCGCGGTCTGGAGCTGGGGCGCGAACTCTCTCGGGTCCTGCCGGCGGAGCTTGGTTGGCTTGCGGACCCGGACACCGAGGTTGTGTTTTGGCATCGATACTCGACCGGCCAACTCATGCAGCTGGAGATGGACCAAGAGTTGATCTTGGCCAGAGACCCCAGTCGAGTCTCAGTTGGACAGGGCAGGGGACCCATTGTCTTGCTCTTGGACACCAGTGGCTCGATGCGCGGAGAGCCGGAGCTGCTCGCCAAGGCACTGACGCTCGCTGTGCTTCGTCTTGCGTTGACACAGAAACGCCGATGCCTCTTGGTGGCCTTTGGTGCCGGACGTCAGTTGCGCACGGCGGATCTGTGTGATCACACAGATCCGGCTTTGGCCGAGCTCCTGGGTGGGCGTTTTGCAGGCGGAACGGACCCGCTCCAGGCCATCCAGGCTGCGCTGGAGTTGGGGGCCGAGAACGCCGATCTGTTCATGGTCAGTGACGGGCAGTTTGTCGTTCAACCGGCCCTTAGGGAGCGCTTGACCCATGCAGAGCAGAGTCGGGGAATGCGCTGCTTTGGCCTGTTGGTAGGGCAGGGCAAGGGACCCGCGTTTGGAACGTGGTGGCGCTGGGTGGGCAGTCTGGCTCATGGGGGTGTTGAACCGATACAGACTTGATTCTGCAGGGGGGGGGCAATACCGAGGCCGCTGGGGTGCACGCCGGCTCCACGCTCAGCTCCGGCGCGGCGGCTTGCGGGTTGGCAAGAAGCGCGTTGCTCGTCTGATGATTCAGGCCGGCCGGCCCCACAGCATTGACTTTCCAAAGTTGATAGGAGACTCTTCCCTCAGAGGTTCTATGCTCTCGTTATTGCTCGCATGCACCGCTCTCATCACGGTGAATGCGCCCACAGGCTCTCGCGTGTACGTCACTGACTACTCTCCGTCTACCCAAGACAAGCCAAAGACACACGAAGCTGCTGGCGACACCAAAGGCGGATCGTATCAGTGCGAGATTAATTATTATGCCTGGGAGAAGTACTATGTCTGGGTAGATGGGCCGAAGTACGAAGAACCGCAGGTCTACGCGATTCCCAACGAGATTAAGGTGGAGCCCGCTGTGGTGGGCATGTGCGTTGCTTGGCCTGCGTTGATCTGGGCATGGGGGCCGACGGAGGACCCTATCGATATGCAACCCTACTGACCCGCAGTTGTCTGGGGGGTAAGCGCGCGTTCCTACACCGTCCAAGCAGCCGGTTTAGCGCTTGTTCCGTCGCTTGTAGACCAGCGCCAACACCCCTGCCACAGGCTGGAACAACCCCTCCGGAATCGCCTGTCCAACGGTCCCTTGCGCATGCAGCGCCCGGGCCAGCGGACGGTTTTCGATCTGGACGACGTCATGTCGCCGTGCCTCGGCCTTGATCTTCAAGGCGATGGCATCCAGCCCCTTGGCTACGATGATGGGGGCTGGGTATTCCTCTGGCCGGTAACGGATGGCTACGGCGTAGTGGGTAGGGTTGGTGATGACCAGGTCAGCCTCTTTGATCGCTGCAATGGACATTTGACCCAGGGCGTACTGCCGCGCCTTGGCCCGGCGCTGGGCTTTGACCAGTGGGTCGCCATCCTGGTTCTTTCGCTCGTCCTTGACCTCTTGGGTGCTCATCTTGTTGTCTTCGGCGTGCTTGTAGGCATTGTAGGAATAGTCGATGATTCCCAGCACAATGAGCAAGGGGGCCACAGCGGTGAGCATGCCTACGCCAAGGTCTCCAAGGACCGCCAACTGGGCCGCTGGGGGGAGCTCAGCCATGGTGAAGAGCACATCGGTGCGGTCTTTCATGGTCCACCAGACCACGCCCCCCAGAGCACCCAGCTTGAGCAGCCCCTTCGTCAGCTCAATGATGGGCTGCAGAGACAAGAACTTCTGCTTTAGGGCCGGGAAGGGATTCAGCCGTTCGGGCTTGGGGTCGAGGGCCTTCGTGGCGAGCTGAAAACGGGTCTGGCCAAAGCCGACCACCAAAATGGCCAGCACGACGATGCCCAGGACTGGGGCCAAGGCCTTGATGCCGGACAGGGCTGCAAAGCCCATCACGTCCAAGGCCCCGCCGGCGCTCAGGGTGCTCAGATCTCCGCCCCAGCATGCCAGGGCCACGTGGCGGAACTGCTGTCCCATGAAAGGGGCAAAGGCCAGCAAGGCAAAGCCACCCGAGAGCACAACCGCAGCGGAGCTGATCTCTGAGGATTTAACGATTTGGCCCTTTTCGGCGGCCTTATCGAGCTTTGTTTGACTCGCGTCGTGTTGTTTTTCTTGGTCGTCGTCAGCCACTTGAGCCGCCCAAGGTGTGCAAGAGTCCGGTTATCCAGCCGGCCGCCTCTTGAACCTTGTCGGCGTGGATCTCGAGGAACACCGGCATGCTCAAGGCAAAGAGAACAAGCGCAGCGACCGAGGTCAGGATGGTACCGACGGAGAAGTAGATGTTCATTCTGGGCGCGAGCCTCACCAACACGCCGACGAAGAGGTTGGTGCACCACACCAAGCCCAGGACGGGGCCGGCAAGCTGGGCCCCGAGTGCGATGCTTTCGCTGACTGAGTGGAGCAAGACGGGGCCGGCATTCAAGGGGTTGTACAAGACCCCGGCGGGCAGGATGGCGAAACTCTCGCCGAGAAGCTTGAGGCAGTACAGGTGCACTCCGCCGCTAAGGAAGACCATGCCGGCCATAAAAGTGGCCAGGGTACCCAGTGCGCCGCTGCTGATCTTGATCATGGGGTTGAAGACGGCTGCCATGCCAAGCCCAGCTTGCTGGGCCATGACCTCGGTGCCCAGAGAAATGGCGCCGAAGAGCACCGAGACGACGGTGCCCATCATTACGCCCAGCATGACCTCGCTGCCGATGGAGACGATGAGCATGCCGAATGAGCTGGGCAGGTCGATCATGGGGACCAAGGGGGCCAGCACCACAGTCAGGCCCACCGCACTCAAGACCAAGACGTACTTTGGAACGCCTTGGGTATTGAACATGGGCAATGCCATGAGCAGGCCGCTGATCCGTGCAAAGACGAACAGTCCCAGCAGAATGGCACCCACAGTTTAGGGAGTCCCGATGCTGTTGAACATATTCGAGGCGAAGTCGACCATGTGCTGCAGCATCCATCCACCGGCCAGAGTGAAGACCAAGAAGACGCCGACCATTTTGGGCACAAAGACCAAGGTCATCTCTTGGACCTGGGTGACCGACTGAATCAGGGAGATAGCTGTGCCGACCAGAAGGGCGGTAACAAGCAGTGGGCCTGCGATGGTGAGGACCGTCAGCATGGCTTGCTGGCCGAAGAATAGGGTGGTGTCCAAATCCATGGTGCGTCCTTTATACGGGGGCGTTGAGGGACTGGACCATGTTCGTGATGAGCAGCCCCCAGCCGTCCATGAGGACGAAGATGAGCAGCTTGAAGGGCATTGCAATGACAGGCGGTGGCAGCATCATCATGCCCATCCCAAGCAGTACGGAACCCACGACCAGGTCGATGACCAAGAAGGGGATGTAGACCTTGATTGCGATGATGAAGGCGGCGCGGAGCTCGCTCAGTACGTAGGCGCTGGTCAATGCGGCGGTGGGGATATCCTCCACCGTGTCAGGGCTGACCTGGGCAATCTCCAGGATTGTGCGCATGTCGTCGCGCTGGACGTTGGCCATCATAAAGGAGCGCATGGGATCCATGGACGCCTCGATGGCGTCGGCGGTCTCCATCTGCCCGTCCATAAAGGGCTGTACGCCGTTCTCCCAAGACTGGGTCAGTGTGGGGCCCATTACCAGGAGGCTGAGGAAGAGACTGAGACCGATCAGGACCTGGTTGGGTGGAGACTGTTGTAGTCCCAGCGCTTGGCGAAGCAGAGAAAAGACGACGATAAAGCGGGTGAATGGCGTCATGACCAGCAGCAAGGCTGGGATGAAGCTCATCGCGGTGAACAACACCAGCAGACGCACGGTGTTGCTGACCTCGTCTCCGGTAGCGGTCAGTCCGACTGCCTGCTCAATCAGGGCTTGGCCTTCCATTAGATGCGTCGACCATTTACGCGCATGGGGGCGAGCAGATCGCGGGTGCTCAAGACAGCCTGCTGGTCCGAGTCATCTAAGCCCACTGGCTGCGTCCCCTGTTGTGGGGCGGCAGGGGGCTTAGACCAAGCTTGGATTACCGGGGCGGGCTTAGGCTGGTCCTGTGCCGCCATGTCGGCTTGAGTGAAGCGGCCTACCAAGCCCTTGTTGGTCACCTGGCGGGGTGAGCCAGTCAGCGGGTACACATCACCGCCGACTTGTGTGGCGACAGTGGGGACCGTCCGGGGAGTCCGTTTGGCTCGGGCCTGAATGGGTCTGTGGGGCGTTGCTTGGGGCTCCACGGTGGGCTGGATGGGGGCCTCGACTGCGGATGGAAGGTCCAGGTCTGGGACGATGAAACCGGGAATGCTGCCGCCAAGGTCCGACACGAGCACAGGTCCCTTTTCGCCCACACCGACCAACAAGCGTCGGCTCTCACCGTCTTGTGTCTGCACCTCCATCAAAAACAGGCTGGACTGGGCGGTGAGCGCATGCTTGGAGAGCACGGTCATCGGGTTGTCGTTGTCTGGAAGCAGCGGCCCGCCCATGCGCTTGCGGCTCCATACCAGTACGCCGGCGGCAATCAACCCCAGCGGCGCGAGCCACCAAGTGAAAGGCGATGGGGTCTCGGGGGCCTGGTCGGTGGCATTGAGCCAACTGTCCAGCTGGGCGGACCCGGGCTTGGTGATGTCGGCTTGGGGCAGCTCAGCCAGGACATCCAAAGAAGGCTGGTTGGGGCCGAACACTGGCTCTGGGGTGGTCGTGTTGGCCAGGTCCGGTTGTGTAGGGGCCGGCAGAACGGAAGGCGGAGGAAGAACCGGGCCCAGTGCGGGCGCGTCTTGGGCCTGCGCCGGTGCGCTCCAAAGGAGCAATGGGAGAAGAAGTACGCTCATGCGCTTTCCTTCTTGGCGGCCTTGTCCTTGCCGCCCCCAGGTTCGTTGTCGTTGCCGTCGAGTTCACCGCCCAGAATGGAGGTGATGCGGATGGCCAGGCGTTCGCCAACCATGATGACCTCGCCGCGGGCGTAGACCCGACCGCCTACGACCAGGTCCAGGGGCTGGTCTGCGGGGCGGTCCAGCTCGAGGATTTCATCGTTGCCAAGCTCAGCCAGCTCTCGGATGGTCAGGCGAGCTCGACCCAACTCTACAACGACATCTACTGGAATGTCGTGAAGGAAGGTGACGTCCTTGGGCATGTTGGAATCTCCGCTTTGGAGACCCACCATCGGACGCGATCGCCCAGCGTTTAGAAGAAAGGAGCTTTTGGGGATCTTTTAGCTTCGTGCCAGGCAGGAGTAAGGCTGGAAAAGAAAGGTTTAAGCTCGTTATATGGGCTCAAAAATAATCGACGATCTTATGGCCCAAGGGGTGGTCTTGTCGTACCCAATGGGAGGGATCGGCAAGGTTACCGGAGCCAATGCCCGGATGGCTCGGGTCGCTGTGAGCACAGCGAGTCAGCTCGGCGAGCTGTCTCTTGCCGGGCTGGATTCTTCTGGAGCTGGGGTATCAGCAACCACGTTGTCTGCTCGTTTATCGAAACGGACACAGTCTCTTTGGTTCGCCCCGCAGAGTGGGCTTGGCTCAGTCTTCGGCAGGGCGTCCGGTCAACCGAACGCTGTGTTTGCCGCCTTGGTGGCCAGGCTCGCCAAGAAAGACCACCTTGCCGCCGACCTTGACCTCGACCTCACGGCCAGAGCCTAAAGTCAGCTCTTGGCCGACATGCAGTGCCTTTAGGTCTTTGAGCTTCATCCGGGTCCTGCCCAACTCAGCGACCGCATCCAGTGGGAGAGGCATCAACCGGTCGGCGTTGTAGCGCCGATCGCGCACGGCGCGGGGAATGATCGCCATCTTCGGGATCTTTAGATCTCGGGCCACTTGGGCTGGAATCGCCACGGTTAGCAAGCCGTAGGGAGAATCGGGGCTGCCAAAATCCAGGCTGCCAGCGATCACCGGTGTGGTCGGGGTCAGGCTGCTGGTCAATCGCGGGCCGGTCCCAATGGCCTCAATCTCCATCGTGGGTGCTGGAAGCACTGGCCAAGCGTTCTGTAGGCTCTCCAGCACGTCTTGAACGATGCGCTTAGCGAAGCGCAGCTCCACTTGGGTGACAGCGCGGATGCGATAGGGCGGCGGGGGCTTGGTCGGATCCTCTCCCAGGAGTATGCCGACGACGCGCGCCAGGAGGCGGCCTTGCACGACGAAGATGCCTGGCAGCCCACTTGGATGGGACCGGAACAGGCCAAAGACCCCTCCGTCTCGTGCGTCAGTGTCGTCGATCACACCTGCAATGGTCGTCACTTGGGCCAAGCCTAAGCGGACTTGAACGTCTGCTCCCGCGCGGTTTACCAAGCGGGTGCGTACATCTCGGGCAGCTGACCGAAACAGGTCCTCCATGACTGGAAGGGTGCCAGCGGACTCCCGGTCGGGCTGAACGAGCAGCGC
Organism: uncultured bacterium; assembly: GCA_905480105.1. Lineage (GTDB taxonomy): Bacteria > Myxococcota_A > UBA796 > UBA796 > CAJQPC01 > CAJQPC01. The sequence goes on from CAJQPC010000147.1 coordinate 10,967, forward strand.
GCTTTGGCTCTCTGAGTCCATCATTGGACAACAAACTCGGTGAGGTAGACGCGTTGAACGCGCTCCTCGCCAGGTAGCAGCGCATTCATTCGGCCGAGCAGTTCGTCCCGCAGACGGGTTTTGCCGTCAAGACCTTCTACGTCGGCGTAAGAGTAGTCAGATACCAGTGTGATGACCGAGTCCCGAAGCATCGGAATAGACTCCTCGATGAGGGTCTGGTCTCCGACGGTTGTCTCGACTTGAATTTCCATACGAAGCACGCGTCCGCCGCCTGAGCCGCGGAGGTTCATCGTGAAAGAGCCCACTGGCAAGACCACGCGTTTTGCAGCTTCAGCTGCTGCTTCTGCATCGACGGGATCGCCTTCTTCTCCGGCATCGGTGGCCTGGTCTGTCTCTCCATCCATCATCATCGAGCCGCCAAGTCCGGCGCCCCCGCCTATGACAAAAGCGGTCAATGCGGCCAAAATCAGTGGGAGCTTGGACGGCTTTGGCGTCTCGATGTCCTCTTCGTCCAGCTCGTCTGCGTCGGCCATTTGGCCCTCCGTTGTGTTTCGCTCAGCGCCCCTTGAGGGCCTCAACAGCCCCTACGGCCGCAGACTGGTCCGACTTAAGCACAAGCTCAACTCGGCGATTCCATTGGGGGGCCTCACCGATGGTTGATGCAGGTTGAAACTCTCCAAATGAGTCCGCCTCCAATCGCTCTCCGGGGATGGGACCGCGCTCCCGCAGCGCTCGAACTACGGACATACTGCGCTTTGAGGCGAGTTCCCAATTTTTCCACTCATCGCCGGTGGCGTCTGTGTGCCCCTCGACTCGAATGTGGACATCCTGGTCCTTAAGTACCGCAGCCACGTCGCTTACCAAGGCGTAAGCAGCGGGATGTAGCTCGGTGGACCCTGGCTTGAAGAGTACGCGTTCATCCATTCGAATACGTAGCTCACGCTCGCTCGAGACCATGCGCACCAGCTCGTCGCTGATGTGCTTGGCCATCGCCTCCCGGAGCCGCGCCTCCTGCGGAGAGATGGTCTCCTGCATGAGCTTCATTTCGGTCGGGGTCTGTTCCACCTGCTCGCTCACGCCCAATGAGGAGTGGGAGAGCCCGGTGCTGCCGAAGGCGGTCCGGATGGACTGGATGACGGCCGAGACCTTTGTGGGTTCTTCAAAGCTTGCCATGGACAAGAGTAGGACAAAAAAGGTCAGCAGGAGCGTGACCATGTCCGAGAAGGTGGCCATCCAAAGGGGGGCTCCCGCTTCCGGCTCCTCGCAGTTGCAGTCGTCTTTTCCCATGACCTACGCGGCCTCTTCAGCTGAGAAGCGCTGGGCTGGGGGGAGGGCGGCGTTGAGGCGCTCGACCATGAACCGTGGGTTTTCCCCGTTCAGGATGGACAGCAGACCATTGGCCACGACGCTCTTGGCGGCCACCTCCTGCGCCGAGCGCAGCTTGAGCTTGTTGGCAATGGGGATACCGATCAGGTTCGCGATGTAGGAGCCGTAAAAGGTGGTCAGCAGAGCGACCGCCATTGCAGGCCCGATGGCTGCGGGGTCGGACAGGTTCTGAAGCATGGCTACCAGCCCGATCAGGGTTCCGATCATGCCCATCGCAGGACCGTAGGTGCCCAAGGCAGACCAGACCTCGGAATTGGCCTTGTGGCGGGCCTCGATTTTAGAGATCTCTTCAAAGAGTACCGACTCGATGGCCTCGGCCTCGTGGCCGTCTACCAGCATGAACAGGCCCCGCTTGAGAAAGTCGTCCTCTGCTTCTGCCGCTGCGGTCTCAAGTGCCAACAGACCCTCCCGGCGGGCCACGTTGGAGATTTGGGACAGCATTTTGATGGTCTCGCCGATCTCGGGGGACTTCCCTTTAAACGAGACCATGGCGGCCTTTAGGCCGGCCTTGAGCATGTCAGCGGGAAAGGCAACGCCTAAGACCCCTGCGCAGCCGCCCAGGACGATCAATATCGACGGCACATCGATATAAGCCGCCATTCCGACGCCACCGATCAGAATGGCTCCGATGATCAGGCCGTTTGCGACCACCATTCCTATTATCGTTGCCAGATCCAAGCGACCCTCCGGGGTGTCTCCATTGGCTTCTCGGATCCGCAGTCCGGGAGCTTAAGCCGCGCGTTCGAAGTCGAGGATTAGGGGACCGCTATCATCCACCCCATTGCAGCTCACGGTGTCGTCGCTCTCTGGGGGGAGCACGCAGGTAAGCGCCAATTCCCAGTCCTTGATGCGAATCGTGAAGGTGCGGTCGATGATGTAGGCGCCCTTCATGTCGTAGACGCCCAAACTCTCCTCTATAGGCTCCTTGCCGGGACATTCGCTGATCTGGTGCTCCTCGAATTCCCCCTCAAAACCGGTCTCCACCCGCAGGGTCCATCCCCGAGTGTTGAGGCAGCCGCTTTCTTCTTCGACGATTGGGTAGGTATCGATGCCGTCTGTGTCGTCCACCCGAAGCAAGGCCCAGTCGCCGAAGAAAACCTCTTCGTCCGGCAGGCCGGTGTCTGTGACCTGGGTGTCGATGGTTGCACCGGTGTCAGCGGAGGTGTCCGCGGAGTCCTGTGGCTGCTCGGCCTTGGTGCAGGCGATCAGCGCAAGGAGCAGGAATGGGGTCAATCGATTCATGGACTCTGTTTTAGACCGGGATGGCCGGATCAGCAACGCGAGGCCCCCCGTCAAGGGCCTCGCGTGCAGCACAGAGTCAGTTGAGTAAGTCGATTATGGGATCAGGGCTCCGGCGACGGAATCCGGCGCCCCTAACTGGGGACGCTCAGAGCCTTTAGACCAGGTTCACGAGCTCCTGAAGGGTGTCGTTGGCGGTGGAGACCACCCGGCTGTTCGCCTGGTAGGCGCGCTGGCCGGAGATCATCTCGACGAACTGGTCCTCGAGCTCCACGTTGGATTGCTCCAGGGCGTAGCCTGTGACGCTTCCTCGTCGGCCGACACCTGGGCCGCCCAGGACGGCCTCGCCGCTGTTGACGGTTTGCTGAAAGAGGTTTCCGCCGATCTTGTTCAGGCCGGTGTTGGTGCCGAAGGTCGCCAAGGTGAGTTGGCCCAGGATGCGTTCTTCACCGTTGGTGTAGGTACCCATCAGGTTGCCCTCGTCGTCCAGGTTCACGCCGGTGAGCTCGCCGGGCGAGTAGCCGTCCTGGGTCATGGTGGCCATGGAGTTTTGAGTGCCGCCCATAGACAGGTTGCCTTCGCCGCTTGGCTCCCCGGTTCCAAAGTCCACGCCCCAGTCGAACTCAGGAGACCACACCGTGGTGGTACCAGGGAAGAGGTCAGCCAGGGTCAGGGTAGGGGCGGTGGACAGGGCCGTGTCCAACTCGCCGTCAGTAAAGGCCAGAACGCCGGTTGAAATCTCAACGGCACCGCCCTCTTCGTAGGTGGCGTTGTCCAGCTCGCTGCCGTCCATAAAGGCCTTGTAGGTCCATTCGGTGGCGCTGACCCGCTCGTAGGCCATCAGGATGTCGTGAGGCACCCCAAGATCGTCGTAGACGGTGACTGAGGAGGTGTAGCCGGTGGCATCGTCTCCTCCAAGGGCGGCCTCGATGTCTGCCAAGTCAGTACCAGTGGTGGTCGTACCGTCGAAAGTGGCAGTGTTGAGAAAGTCAGTCGTGCTGATTTCCGTCTCGGCAGAGAGCAAGAGGTCAATACTGATGGTCTCGGTTGCCTGGGGGGAGATCGCCGTGCGATCGAGCTGCAGGTCCCCTTGGAGTCCGGTCAGTTCCCCACCTGAGGCCAGTGTGCCCTGCAGGTTCATGCCCGCCGCATTGGTGAGGTACCCTTCATTATCCATGAAGAAGGTTCCATCTCGGGTGTAGTAGGTCTCGTCTCCATCGGTAACGGGGAAGAAGCCTTCCCCGGAGATAGCGAAGTCCAGGGCCGAGTCGGAACTCTTCAGGCCACCCTGTCCAAACAGGGACATGGTGCCAGCCAAGGTAGCGCCGCCTCCAATCTGGCTTCGCCCGCCAGTGCCAAATGTTGAGGATGGCATCATGTCGGAAAAGCTGGCTCGCATTCCCTTAAAGCCAGTGGTTCCCATATTGGCGATGTTGTCGCCGATGACGGAGAGGCGGGTGCTGCTGTTACCGAGGCCAGATGCCCCGGTATTAAGGGTGCCGAGCAAGGACATGGGGTTTCTCCGAAGGGGGGGGGTAGTCCAGCGAGCACGCGTCGGGCGCTCTCTGGGTGGGCCTCCTTGGAAATCCTTAGTCCGGCCCATAAAACTCCTCTCGGATCTGAGAGCGGGCGGGTTTAGGTGCGGGGCTCAGCTTTTCTCAGAAAGGCTGCCCGATATTGACTTGGTGTGTGGATAAATGCAGGGAGGACAGGCGATATACGGTGAACTCCAGCGCGCTGATAGAATGCGGGTGCTTGCGATAAGACCAAAAATCACAAGTCATGGCGTGCATTGTCCACCCTCGAACAACTCGCACATTCCTTCGTTCCCACGCCTCGCGGAGTCGCACACCGCTGACGCCTCCCACGGATCATCTTGCCTGTCCGAGGGTGTAGCGATGGTCTCTTGGACCCTGGAGTGGGCCGTGGGCTTGTTTGCAAAAGCGTGGCCATCTTCGCCCGCCCTGTGGTCCACGACGGTGCACTGTCTTTTGGGTCGGTGGAAGAGTTCGGCGCTCTTGGATTGGGAACAAAAGTTCGAATGGACCAGAATCAGCGCGTCGCCCTGGGCCTCTTGATTGGCTGAAATCGCCCCAAGGTTTCCTCCGGTTGAGTCCCTCACGACCACTTTCCCGAGTGCGGAGCAGGGGCCCATGGTGGAATCCCCGGTGCCAGAAACAAGACCGCCCCGGCCTGCAGGTCTGCAGGCCGGGGCGGTTCTGTTTAAGAACTCAGTGCGCGCCCTTCTTTGGACGCACGGGCTTGCCCAAGGTGAGGTGCTCGTTCCAGGTGGTCGGCTCAAAGCCGTTGTCCACTTCTTCCATGGTGATGCAGCCTTCTACCGGACACACGATCTGGCAGAGGTTGCAGCCCACACACTCGGACTCGTCCACAACAGGAATACGGCCCACCTCAGCGGGGTGGATACATTGGTGTGCGCCGTCGTGGCACGCCACTACGCAGACTTGGCAGCCAATGCAGGTCTCGGCATTGATCTTGGCCACCGTCTCGAAGTTGATGTCCAGATCGCCCCAGTCCGAGTACGCCGGGACGGACTTGCCGATGAACTGATCGGTGGTCTGGAAGTCGTGGTCACGCATCCAGCCCTCCATGCCTTCGATCATGTCTTCGACGATGCGGTAGCCCTTGAGCATGACTTCGGTACAGACCTGGACGCTGGTGCTGCCTAAGAGCATGAACTCCACGGCGTCGTGCCAGTTGGTGATGCCGCCGATGCCAGAGATGGGCACGTTGAACTGCCGATCCCGAGCAAGGGCTGCCACCATGTGCAGTGCGATGGGCCGCACGGCCGCACCGCAGTAGCCACCATTGCTGGACCGGTTGCCCACCATGGGCTTGGGGACAAAGGTGTTGATGTCCACACCGATGATGGACTTGATGGTGTTGATGAGGCTCACCCCGTCCGCGCCGCCGCGCTGTGCGGCCAATCCGTGGGGCAGGATGTCCCCGACATTGGGGGTGAGCTTCACCAGCACGGGCACGTTGGAGAACTCCTTGGCCCAGCTCGTGATGCGCTCGTTGACGGAGGGCTCCTGGCCCACCGCCGAGCCCATGCCGCGCTCGCACATGCCGTGGGGGCAACCGAAGTTCAGCTCCAGACCGTCAGCGCCTGCGTCCTCGGAACGCTTGATGATCTCTCTCCACTCATCGCGGGTTTCGACCATGAGAGACGCGATGATGGCGTGCTTGGGGTACTTGAGCTTGGTCTCGTAGATCTCTCGGAAGTTCACCTCTAAGGAACGGTCTGTGATGAGCTCGATGTTGTTGAAGCCCACGCCACTGCGGCCCTGCCAGTTGATCGCGCCGAAGCGACTGGAAACGTTCTGGATGGGCTGACCCAAGGTCTTCCACACCGCGCCACCCCAGCCGTGGTCAAAGGCGCGCTGCACCTGGTCGCCGGAGTTGGCGGGGGGGGCCGAGGCCAACCAGAAGGGGTTGGGGGAGACGATGCCAGCGAAGTTGGTAGTTAGGTCGGGCATTTAGGCCTCCGAGATCAGGGAGTGAATTGCAATCGCAGCGTCGCGGCCCTCTGCTACGCCATTAACGACTTCCTTGCCGCCGTTTCTGCAGTCGCCTCCGGCAAAGACACGGGGATTTCCGGTCTGTCCGTCGTCTGCTGTGACCACGCGGCCCCACTGGGTCTCCACGCCGTCCAGTCCACTGACAAGAGCACCCAGCTTGGACTGTCCCACTGCGAGCACAACGAGCTGGGCGGGAAGGACGTACTCGGAACCGGCGATGGGTTTTTTTGCCTGGTCGGTGCGCACGACGCGCAAGCCGGTCACCTGGCCCTGCCCTTCGTAGGCGACGGGCTGCACATTAAAGACCGACACCACGCCTTCGTCCTTGCCAGCGCTCCACTCGTGGGCGTAGCCGCCCATCTGGGATTCAGCGCCGCGATAGGCCAAGCTGACGTGGGGAACCCCCAAGCCGCGCAGCTCGCGCACCGCGTCCAGCGCGGTGTTTCCCCCACCGATGACCACGGCTTCCTTTACGTCGCTTAGGTCCACGGCGTTCAGCTTAAAGTCCTCGATAAAGTCCACTGCACCCAGGATCCCGTCCATGTCCGCGCCGGACATGTCCAGGCGGGTGTCCGGGCCCAAACCAAAGGCGAGGAACAGGGCATCATGCTTGGCCAGCAGGTCGTCCCAGCTGTGGGTCTCGGGGATGCTCACGCCATGTTCCACGTTGATCCCGCCGATGGACATGATCCACTCGACCTCGCTCAATGCAGCGTCTGCGCGCATCTTGTAGGGAGCCACGCCGAAGGTGTTCAGGCCACCCAGAATGTCTCGCTTCTCGTAGATCGTGACCGCGTGACCGAACCGACGCAAGCGATGTGCGGCAGCCAACCCAGCAGGTCCACCGCCTACGATGCCAACGCTCTTGCCGGTGTCGGCGCCGGCCTTGTAAAAGGTCCGGCCTTCCTCCAAGGCGATGTCGGTGGCGTAGCGTTGAAGCTTGCCAATCTGAATGGGGGGTACGCCCATCTCGTTGTAGACACAGTCGCCCACGCAGAGGGTCTCGACGGGGCAGACCCGAGCACAGCTCATGCCCATGATGTTGCTGTCGAAGATGGTTCTGGCTGAGCCTTCGGTGTTGCCCGTGCTGATCTTCCGGATGAAACTCGGAATGTCGATGCCGGTGGGACAAGCCGTGATGCAGGGTGCGTCGCTGCAGTAGAGACAGCGGTTTGCCTCTACGATGGCCTGATTGGCTGTGTAGGCCTTCTTGAAGTCGTCGAAGACTTGCTCAGATCGCTCTTGGTCGAGCTCGTCCATGGTCACTCCCGAGTTTGGAGAAGGAGTCTACCGGGGGCGATGCATCGAGTACAGCAGGGCGACGGTCCGATTTGGAGAGTTCAAGGGTTGTAGGGGCACCTGCGGGCTAAGCTCCCACAGGAGGGTCCATGAGCGGCTTCTTGTTCCAGGGTGCGACGCTTGGTGACCAGAAGGTCAGCCTGAGGGTCCAAAACGGCCGCATTGCCCGCATTAGTCGGACTCCTCTGGCCCCACTGGGCCAGGAGCAGGTGCGGCAGGGAGGGCGCATCACCGCGCCCTTCGCCGAACCCCATGTGCACCTGGATGCAGCTCTGCTCGGGGCGCGGGCCCCCAACAAGACTGGAACGCTGAGGGAGGGGATCGCCAACTGGTCCCGGCTGCGCGCCTTGCTCACAGCCGAGGATGTGCGGGCGCGCGCCTTGGAGACCCTGGAGATGTACGCCAGCCACGGCACGCTTCGGGTGCGTACCCATGTGGACACGGGCAGCCTGTTGGCCGTGGAGACTTTGGTGGCGCTGAAGGGTGAGGCCTTGGAGCGGGGTATTGAGTTGCAGGTGGTGGCCTTCCCCCAAGAGGGCATCCTTCGAGCGCCTGGCCGGCAGGCACAGTGGGAGGCTGCTGTGGCCTTGGGCTGCGATGCCGTGGGCGGCATCCCGCACTTCGAGCGCACGGCAGAGGAAGGCTGGCAGAGTGTCCGTATGGCCTTTGACTTGGCCGAGAAGCATGATCTTATGGTGGATTTTCACTGTGATGAGACCGACGACCCCAGCACCCGCAACCTGGAAGTTGTCTGCGCCGAGACCCTGGACCGGGGCTTTGGCGGCCGGGTGGTGGCCGGCCACTGCACCGCCTTGCACAGCTACCCCAACCCTCATGCCGCCAAGGTGGTGGAGTTGGTGGCCGAGTCCGGCGTCCAGGTTGTGGCCAACCCCTTGGACAACATTGTGCTTCAGGGTCGCTATGACAGCTACCCCCGCCGCCGTGGCCTGACCCGGGTGGACGAGCTCTGGGCGGCCGGCGCCGTCGTGGGCATTGGCCACGACTCCGTTCAGGACCCTTGGTACCCACTGGGCACGGCCGACATGCTGGATCCCGCATACATGTTGTTGCACCTGGGGCAGCTCACCAGCCTAGCAGAAATGCGCCGGATCTTCTTCTGTCTGAGCGGGGACAACCACCTTGCATTTGGCGGCCCGCCTGAGCTCGTAGAAGGGGCACGGGCCCAGCTTCTGTGGTGGGAGCAGGCTGACCCCATCGAGATTCTGCGCCTGCGTCCCAAGCCCCTGGTCTTGCGCTGAAGTTTCTTTTTCTTTGGCATTGCTTCCTCGGGCTCGCCAAGCGGTTTTCGGCGTGCGATTCTCCATAGGAAACCCGCGCGCGAGGACGCAAGCATGACTCAGCAAGAGATGATCGACGCCTGCCTGAAGTACACGCTCTATTCGTGGTCAGCCACGGGCAGGGTCAGCCCGCTGCCCATTGAACGGGCCAAGGGCATCTACTTGTATGGGCCCAACGGTCAGCGCTGGATGGACTTCAACAGCCAGCTCATGAGCGTGAACATTGGCCACAGCCACCCCAAGGTGATTCAGGCCATCAAAGACCAGGCTGACACGCTCATCTACACAATTCCTGGGTCGGCCACCAAGGCCCGTGCGGAGCTGGGCAAGCGCCTGGCTGAGATTGTGCCGGGCAACATCAACACCTTCTTCTTCACCTTGAGCGGCGCCGAGTCCAACGAGAACGCCATCAAGGCCGTTCGGCAGTACAGCGGCCGCTTCAAGATCCTCTCGAACTACCGCAGCTACCACGGCGCCACGAGTGCCTGCCTGGCACTCACCGGCGACCCTCGGCGAAACCACAACATGGGTCCTCCGGGCTTTGTGCAGGTGATGGGCCCTTGGCCCTACACCTACTCCTGGGGTGAGACTGATGAGGAGATCACCAGGAAGCACTTGGTCTACTTAGAAGAGATCATCAACTTCGAGGGCCCCGATGCCATCGCGGCCATGTTCATTGAGTCGATCACAGGCACCAATGGCATCCTTCCGCCGCCCAAGGGCTATCTCAAGGGCCTGCGGGCTCTGCTGGACAAGTATGGAATCCTGCTGGTCTGCGATGAGGTCATGTCGGGCTGGGGTCGCACCGGCAAGCTCTTCGCCTTTGAGCATGGCGACATCGTCCCCGACATTGTCACCATGGCCAAGGGCCTGACCTCCTCCTACATTCCGCTGGGTGCGGTCGGTATGTCCGATCCCATCGCCAAGTTCTTCCAAGACAACGTCTTCCGGGGCGGCTTGACCTACAACGCCCATGCCTTGTGCCTGGGCACGGCCTTGGCCGCCATCAACGTGCTCATGGAAGAGGAGCTCATTGAGAACGCCGCAGCCATGGGCAAGGTCATGCGCTCCGAGTTCGACCGGCTGGCCGCTAAACATCCCTCTGTGAAGGGGGGGCGCTGCATCGGTCTTTTCGGAATGGTGGACATTCAGATCAACAGCGCGGGCGATTCCATCGCGCCCTTCAACACCGATCACCCCGCCATGGCCGCATTCGCGAGGCGCCTGCTGGAGAATGGCCTGTTCACCTTCATCAAGTGGGGCAGCTTTATGTGCAATCCCCCGCTGTGCATCACCAAGGAGCAGCTGCTGGAGGGCTTTGCTATTATCGATGATGCTCTGGAGCTTCTGGACGCGGAGTTTGAAGGGGGCAATCCGTAAGGAATGCCCCGGCCTTAGGCCGTAAACTGGAGTGCAATTCCGCAGGAAATGCACCGGAAACGCTTGTCCCAGAGCCGGTTCAATTCGTGAACCGCGCTCGCCCCAAGGCACCAAAGCTCTAGACCCGGTAGCGGGTCGGATCTGCGCCTGAACCTGGGGCGCTCAGCGCGCCTGTGGACGAGGGTCACGTTGGCGCAATTCCCTCGGAGTTGGCTCCGTCCAACTTACGCAAGGTTTCTGGCGCATTTCCTGCGGAATTGCGCTAGATATAGGGGCCTGGGGCCCTCGCGCATTTCCTGCGGAATTGCGCTCTAAGCCATCCAGTTCCAGTCCTTTTGCAGGGCCCACTTGCTCGTCACCTTCCTGGGACGCGTCCAGAAGCGGAAGCCGTCCCAGCCGGTGATGTTGCCGTGGCCGAACTTGCTGTCGTTCCAGCCACCAAAGCCGAAGGGCTCGCGAGGAACGGGAACGCCGATGTTCACGCCGCACATGCCGGCCGAGGTGCGCTCCATGGCTACCTTGGCCACGTGGCCGCTGGTCGTGTAGATCGCAGCGGCGTTGCCGTAGGGATTGCCGTTCTCGATGGAGAAGGCCTGCTCGAGGGTATCCACGCGCACGATGGAGAGCACGGGGCCGAAGATCTCTTCGCAGCCGGCCGGCATATCCGGGGTGACATGGTCCAACAAAGTGGGGCCAACCCAGTATCCGTCGGTGGGACCGGCCGCTCCGCGTCCGTCTACCAGCACCGTGGCACCACCCTTTTCGGCTTCGTCGATGTAGCGGGTGATGCGCTCCACGGCGGCCTGGGTGATGACAGGACCCATGTGCTCGCCCAGGACCATCTTTTGGGTCTTGGCGGCGACCGCGTCGATGATGTGGTCGACCTCGCCCACGGCGATCAGCACGCTGGCCGCCATGCAGCGCTGGCCTGCGCAGCCCGAGAAGCTGGCTACTACGTTCTCGGTGGTCAACTCCACGTCGGCGTCGGGTACAACGATCAGGTGGTTCTTGGCGCCGCCAAGAGCCAGGGCGCGCTTGCCAGAGGTGGACGCTCGGCCGTAGACCAATTTCGCCACCCGGGTGGAGCCCACAAAGCCAAAGGCCTTGATGTCGGGGTGGTCACAGAGAGCCTCGACGACCTCCTGGCCGCCCTGCACGATGTTGAGAATGCCGTCTGGCAACCCCGCCTCTTGGAAGATCGCGGCGATCTTAAGGGCGGAGAGGGGCACGACCTCAGAGGGCTTGAGGATGAAGGCGTTTCCGCCTACCAGGGCCTGAGGCAGCATCCAGAGCGGCACCATGAAGGGAAAGTTGAAGGGGGTGACCCCCGCGACCACGCCCATGGGCTCGTAGCGCATCTCGCAGGTCACACCACGGCTTACCTCCAGGGACTCATTGGCCGCCAGGTTGGGCAGGCTGCAGCCGTACTCCAGACACTCGATGCCCTTGAGTACCTCCGCCTTGGCCTCGCCGTAGCTCTTCCCGTTCTCGTGGGACACCAGCCAAGCCAGCTCCTCCACGTCCCGGAGCATAATGTCGCGGGCCTTGTAGAGAATTTGGGCGCGCTCGCGTATGGGCCAGGTGCTCCAGTCGGCAAAGGCCTTCTCGGCGTTCTTAACGGCGGTGTCCACGTCCACGGCGGTTCCGAATGTCACGGTGCTCATGGCCTTGCCGTGACGGGGATTCACCACGTCGTGAGTCTCGCTGCCGCTGGGCTTGACCACCCTTCCACCGATCACATTGTCGGCGGCGATGTAGCTGGCAAAATCGTTGGAGCGGGCGTTGAATGCGGGAATCATGTGTCCTCGGGGAGCGAGCCGTGGGGCAAGAGTTTCATCAGGGCGAGGTAGACCACAGACGCCAGGAAGAAGCCCACGAACCAGGCGTAGGTGTAGATGGTGTCGTAGAAGGGGTGAATCACCATGTCTCCGAAGGCCCCTGCTTGGTGCAGGAAGCCAGGAATGTTGGGCAGCACAGCCACCACAAAGGCCACCAGCGCGGCGATGTTGAAGCCGCCCGTGTAGCTGTAGAGACCGTTCTGTCGGTACAGGTTGTCCAGGTCCAGGCGGGTTCGACGAAGCACGAAGTAGTCCATGATCAGGATGGCCACAATGGGTCCCAGCAGGGCGGAGTAGCCGACCAGCCAGGTGAAGATGTAGCCGCCCGTGCTGGCGATGAGCTTCCACGGGAGGATGGCCAGGCCAATGCCGGCCGTGAGGTATCCCCCCATTTGAAAGGTGAAGCGCCGGGGATTGGCGTTGATCAGTGCGTTCGCCGGTGAGACTACGTTGGCCGCAATGTTCGTGGACAAGGTGGCCACGGCCAGGGCGAG
>CAJQPC010000148.1 GCA_905480105.1 uncultured bacterium
AGGATCTCGCAAGCGACGATCCGGCCGCGACCACTTCGCCTCGGAAGCAGCGTCTGCGTGACGACGCCCTCCAGGACGAACGCCAGCTGCGCCCTAACCTGGTCCTGCTGGTGCGATGGGAATACGTCGATGATCCGGTTGATCGACTCGGCCGCCGAGTTCGTGTGAAGGGTCGCGAGCGCTAGGTGTCCGGTCTCGGCGATCGTCAGGGCCGCCTGCACCGTCTCGAGGTCGCGCATCTCACCGACCAGGATCACGTCCGGATCCTGCCGAAGTACGTACTTGAGAGCGGTGGCGAATGACCCGGTGTCGCTTCCGACTTCGCGCTGGTTTACGAGGCAGTTCTTGTGACGGTGTACGAACTCGATCGGATCCTCGACCGTGAGCACATGCTCAGACCGGTTCTTGTTGATGTGATCGACGATGCCAGCCATGGTGGTGGACTTGCCGGATCCTGTCGGCCCACAGATCAGAACCAAACCCTTCTTGTAGCTGGCAATTCGCCGGAAGATAGGGGGTAATCTAAGGTCTTCGAGGGTCAGTATCTTGGTGGGGATCTGGCGCATGACCACCCCCAACCCGCGGGCGTGGGTGAACACGTTGACGCGGAAGCGGGCAAGCCCCTTGAGCCCAATGGAAAAATCCACTTCCAAGCGGTTCTCAAAGAGGGTGCGCTGCTTCTCGTTCATGATCGAGTAGGCCAGCCGCTTGGACATGTCAGCGTCCAGGCACGGGGCCTGCTCCAAGCGCTGGATCTCCCCGTTGACTCTCAATGCGGGCCTCTCGCCAGCCGAGAGGTGGATGTCCGATGCCCCAAGCTTGACGGCGTGGACCAATAGCTCTTGCATTTTCATAGGGGGGCTCCGGAGCTTCAACAGTTTAGCAGGGGACAGGCTTCGGACTCACAGGCCACCGACCTCGCCACAGGCCACCGAGCCCCCACCACCACCACTATCGTCTACCAACACCGCTTTTTCCTGGTGGTCGACAAGCGCGCTGGCTTGCCCACACAGTCCCCAAAGAATGGCGGAGAGAAGCTCTGCGATACGCCGCGTGGAGAGCACAACGACGTGGGTCTGCACACTCTTGGACAGTCCGAGTTTCGGGTGGGTGCTCTTCACCGTGCACACGTCGTTCAGCGCCATCATTGCAGCAGGTTTCCAAGACCACAGCATCCAACATCCCATTCTGGGAGACAAGCGACACAGCGGTTTGGCGGGCCAGCTTTCGTCGACGGTCTATCTGCGGGCCGTGAACTTTGGATTCTGGCACCCAAATCGAGAGGAACAGGGTGCAGGTGGCAGCGGAATAGCTTCCGAAATCCATCCCAACCCAAGCCATCCTGTAGCGCCCTACAAAATCCCCGAGCGCTTGATCTCCATGTACTTGTTCACCAGCGCAACCGGCAGCTCCCCAGGCTCACAGTCCAGAGTCAGAACCCCGCGTCCTCGCAGGGAGTCATAGACCCGCTGGCGCTCCTGCAGATACCCAGCCACAGCCCCAACGCGGGTCGCATCCTGCAGGTTTTGCACCGGCTCCATTAGGGCCCGGCTCAATGCGGGCTCCCGCAGGCTGGCCACCAGCACCAAGTGCTTGCTGCGCAGGGGCCGCAAAGCACTGGGTAGGTCTTGGGCATCGTCGTCGCGCAGGTTGGTGAGCAAGACCACCAAACCGCGTCGGCGCTGTCGCACGAGCAACTGCTTGGCGGCCTGGGCAAAGTCCGAGGGCTGAGCGCTGGTCTGTAGATCGTAGACCCGATTGAGCAGGGTGGTCATGTTGCCCGCGCCCTTCACAGGGGGCACCCAGCGGTCTTGGTCCCCAGAGAAGGTCATCATGCCCACCGCATCCCCCTGACGCAGCCCGACGTAGCTGAGCAGCAGCATGGCGTTCAGGGCGTGGTCAAAGTGGCTGATGTCCCCGTCTCGCGTGTGCATGCGGCGACCACAGTCGAGCAGGAAAATGACACGCTGGTCCTGCTCGTCTCGATACTCCCGGGAAACCAGCTGGCGGCGGCGAGAGACGGCCTTCCAGTCTACTTGGCGCAGGCTGTCTCCCTGACGGTACTCCCGAAGCTGGAAAAACTCGGTGCCCTCGCCACGCCGACGCTGCAGGTGAACCCCCAGATGCGAAAGCCGGTTGTCCAGGGCCAACAGAGCGAACTTGGAGACAGCCTTAAAGTCTGGATAGATCTTGATCTCTTGGGTCTGCCCCACACGCACACGGCGTCGCACCAGACCCAGTGGGCCGTCGATGAGCAGGTCAGCCAACGCAAACTGCGCAGGACCGCGCACCGTGGGCCGCACGCGGTAGTCCACCTCCAGCCAGCCCCGAGCGGGCAGGTCCACGGCACGAGGCAGGCCTGTTGTCTCCAGGACTCCGGGCGCGTGGTCGTGCACCATCAGCCCCATGCGCCGGCCGGCACGGCTGCTCACCCGCAACGTCAGGGTGTGCCACTCACCCAGGGACAGGGCCTTGGGTACACGCCGGGTACAGGTGGGCACCGGGGTTCGCAACAGCAGCACCATGTCCGCCAGGATCAGCAACAGACTCAGGGCACCTAAAGCGACCCACAAGCTAAGCACCAGCGGCACAAACACGGCCACCGCGCTGACCAACAGAGTCAGAGCAAGCAGCAGGAGAGCCCGGAAGGTGGGTCTCACCTGCGAGGAGCCTCGACCTGTTCGAGGATGCCGCGCAGCACATCGTCGGCGTGGGTCCCTTCGATCTCCAGCTCGGGGGAGATGGCGATGCGGTGCCGCAGCGCGGGTAGGGCCACGTCCTTGATGTCGTCGGGGGTGACAAAATCGCGGCCAGCCAACACGGCCAGAGCGCGGGCTGCGCGAACCAAAGCGATGGCGCCGCGCGGACCGGCGCCTACCGAGATGCCGCGCCGCTCACGGGTCGCCCGAACAATACGCACAGCGTAGTCCACGTTCCGGTCGTCCACCGTGACTCGAGCGACGGTGCGCTGGAGTTGAATGGCCTGCTCTATTGTCAGCACGGGCTGTACGTCCTCGACGTTGAGCTGGTTGCCCACCCGGCCCAGGGTGACGGCCTTGACGATGGAGACCTCGTCTTCCTGGGAGGGGAACTCCAGGCGCACTTTGAGCAAGAAACGGTCCAGCTGGGCCTCGGGCAGGGGGTAGGTTCCTTCCTGCTCCAGCGGGTTCTGGGTGGCCAGCGTCATGAAAGGCGGCGAGAGCGCGTGACGTTCCCCTTCAATGGTCACCTGTTGCTCCTGCATGACCTCCAAGAGCGCGGCCTGGGTCTTGGCGGGGGCACGGTTGTTCTCGTCCGCCAAGAGCAGGTTGCAGAACACAGGACCACGGCGAACGTGAAAGGCCCCTGTGCCCATCTCAAAGACAGCGTGACCGGTCACGTCCGAGGGCATCAGGTCAGGAGTGAACTGCACGCGGCTAAAGCGCCCGCCGATGGCCCGGGAG
>CAJQPC010000149.1 GCA_905480105.1 uncultured bacterium
GCTGTCCCGGGAACGGGGCTGGCGTTTGACGGTCGACGGCATCCACCTCAATGCCCGCGGTGCGGGTCTTCTTCAAGAGATGGTGCAGATTTGGCTGGGACGTTCTTAGGCTTTCGCACTAAACTGACGGCGTCTGTTTAGGATTTGCCATGCCCTTGAAGAACCGCAAACCCGATGGCCCTATGGGGCGCACCTTCAACCGCATCCTCAAAGTGCGGGAAGCGCGTACAGACACCCAGGACATGGCCTTTAGTCGGGCACAGCTCAAGGAATTCCTGGACAATGGCTTGCAGCTGGCCGAGGGGGAGTGGTTTCGTGGCGCCAAGCTGGAGGGGGTCACCGACGCGCTGATGGAGCGCTTGGATGTTGCTCAGGACGGCATGGTGGACTGGGAGGAGTTCCAGGAGTTTGAGCGCTTGGTGGTTGACGTTATCGCGCCCGCTCTCGGCGAGAATCCCACGGCTGAGCAGGTGGAGATGGCTGCCAGTGGCACCTTTGCCCAGGCGGACACCTCCGGGGACGGACAGGTCACTCTGGACGAGCTGCAGAGCACCAACAAGGAGGCCCTGCCAGGCGGGACCGAGCACATCGATCTGGTAGCCCAGTTGGGTGCGCGTTTGGCCATTGATGGGGTGGACAAAGATCAGCGCCACGACAAGGTTGCGCGCCGCAGCTTGAGCCGGAACGAGTGGGTCCAGGCTGCAAAACAGTTGACGGGAATCGAGTAGGCTCCGTTGTCGTGCGCCGTCCGAATCGTGATTTCGATCCGGTCCAGCCAAGGCTCAGGTGCCGATGTATGTTGGGCGCCCGCTGAATTGAGCGCTGGTAAAGGGCCCTATGTCCGTTTTTGTTTTTGTGTTTGCTTTGGCCTGCCAGGACTACGACCTGGCCGGTTTGGAGGACGGGGTGGGCGGCGCGGCGAATCTGGTCGCAAGCCCCAATCCGGTGCGCGCGACCGGTGTGGCGGGCCAGGAGACCTTGGTCCAGGTGACGCTGACCAACTCGGGCGACGGCCTGCTGTTCATCGACGACCTCGGCATGGACGGCAGCGACTGGGCGGTGGCGGAGCCAAATGCTGAGAACGAGCTTGCCAGCGGCGACTCCACCGAACTGACCTTGAGCTACATCCCCAGCGACGCGCTTGGGGATGGGATCCTGTGGGTCTACAGCAACGACAGCGACAGTCCCGAGACACCGGTTTCTCTGCTGGGTCAGGCCAAGGTTCCCGAGCTGTTGGTGGGCGACTTGAACTTCGGGAAGGGTTTTGTGGACTGCCCAATGTCCGGCTTGGCAACCGTCACCAACGTAGGCTCGGCCGATGCGTTGGTGGTGGACCTTGGGGCGAATGTGGAGACCTATGTGCCCGCCGAAGACGCGCTGCCTTTCACTCTGGCGCCCGGGGAGTTGAAGCAGGTCGAGGTGTGGTGGACTCCTAGCGCTGAGGGGGAAGATCCAGCAATTCTTCAGGTTGAGGAGGACACTCTGGGCGCCTTTGATGGGGCCCTGAGCGGAGATGCCGGCATAGACAGTGTGTCCTTTGACGTGAGCCAGGTCGACTTTGGCACGCTCTACGTGGAGTGCAGCGATGTGGCCCAGCCACGCTTGTACAACAACTCCACCTGCCAGGTCACGCTCACCGAACTGAGCTTGGACTATGGGGACTTTGAGTTGGACAACCTGGGGTTGCCCAGGATTATCGAGCCTGGGGGATTTACCTGGGTGGACCTAAGCTTTACCCCCGACGATGAGCGCCTTTTTAGCGATGTGCTCGTCGCAGGCTTTGACCACGGTCAGGTCCTGGAGCTACCTCTGCTGGGGGACGGAGTCTTCGTCTACGGTTCGGAGAGCTTCGACGTTGTGGAGCCGGCCGCCAAGTCCATCTACCTGCACTCCTCCTCTGCGCTCTCCAGCTACGACCAAGCCACGGGGACGCTCACAAGCATCGGCTCCATGGGTTTCAGCCTCTATGACATCGCCATTGACGAGTGGGGGCAGCTTTGGGGAATCGGGGGCTCGACCCTGTATCAAGTGGATAGCTCCACGGGCTTGGCCTCGTCCTACATGGCGCTGAGCGGTGGCGGCAACGGCCTGGCGGTGCTCGCAGACGGCACGCTCATCATCACAAATGGCAGCACCCTCTCCGAGGTGGACTGGAGCACGGGAACACTCACCACTCTGGCCACCCTCTCGAGCGGCTTCTCCTCTGGGGACTTGGTGGAGTGGGACGGCTCGCTGTACTGGACCGTGTCTGGCGTGGGATCTGGGGACTCGCTCTTCGAGTACGACACCGCTACCGGAGTCCTGACCGAGCTGGGGTCAACCGGTGTGAGCGGACTCTGGGGGATTGCGGCTCCCGATGGCGATCTGTTGGCCTTCTCCAGCAGTGGCATGATGTACGAACTCGACATGAGCTCTGGGGCAGTCCTGTCGTCCAGTAGCGTCTCCGGCAGCTGGTATGGCGCGGCACACAACCCCAACTATGGCTTGGACCCCAGCTACATCTTTCACTTGGTCGATGTGCCCTTGGACGCGTTTCACATCGAGGTTCAGGTGAACGGCGTGGTCAGCTCGGACTGGACCTACGAGGCGGTGGAGAACGCTATCGTGTTCGAAGATGGCACTGTGCTCAGCGGTGGAGACCTTGTGGATGTGGTCTACGCCCTGCTCAGCGAGTGTTGATAGCGACTTAAAGCTCAAGTTTGAGCACTGCTTGTCCGACCGGGGTTTTCATTCCAAGGACGCGTCAATGCTCGCTGCCCCCAGTCACTGGATCCTGCCTCAAGGCCCGGTCGCCGTTCTCTTGGACCAAGCCAAGGTCCATCGGGTGATGAGTCACCCCTACCTCAGCGCGCTGGTCACCCGCCAGCTGCCCAACCCTGGGTATGCCCTACGCGATGGACTTCTGCAGTTGCTGCCTTGGATCGCTGCCCAAAAGCCCGCATGGGAGAAGCTGGCCCTTGCAGTGGAGCACCCGGCCATCGCTCGGGGTGCCGCTCAAGCCAGCGGCCGCTGGGATGCTGACACCAAGGCGTTCCTCTTCGAGCACGAGCTGGGCTATCTCGAGCCTCGCACACCTCTGAGCCTCCATGTTGGCACCCTCAAGGCCCTGGGTTTTCAGGATGAATGGAAAGACCGGTCCAAGTTCTGCAGGCAGAGCATGCAGCACCTCCGCCGCTTTCAGCGCAGTGTGGAGAGCGGGGACTCACTGCATGCGGCCGGTGCTCTGATCTTAGGAACCGAGCTGGTCTTTGGTGAGATTGCTGCCCAGCTCTTGGCGGCTCTGGGCAGGGAAGGAAGCCCCCCTTCCGCAGTGGCACCGCTGCGTGGGCGCATGCTCCTGGCACAGAGCCATGAGTCGGAGCTTTTGTCCGCTCTCCAGGTCATGGCGGGCGAGCCCTGTGGTCTGAGCCGCATCGCCGGTGGAGGGACCCTGGCCCTGGACAACCTCGCCACCTTGCTCGATGGCTTGATGGAGCGGGCCTGGCGAGGAGATCAGGGCTGAGCCAGTGCACTTAGCGCCCGGTCTTACGTCCTTCCTGATTCCATTGCAGCATGCCGCCGCGCATGCTGGCCACCTGGGCAAAGCCCATCGACTCCAGCAAGCGTGCTGCGCGACCGGAGCGGTTTCCGCTGCGGCAGACCACCACGATGGGTTTGTTTCGGTCCCAGGCCTCCGCAGGCACGTTTAGGGTGTCCAAGAGGTGCAGCTCGGAGCCAGGCACGTGGCCCAGTTCGCCGATGAACTCTTCTTGACGGCGTACGTCGATCAGGCGGACTCCATCGGGTAAGTCCGCCACGTAGGTGGTCGTGACCTCGGGGATGCCTTCGGGGGTGCAGACCACTGGAGCCCAGCCCATCTCACGCTCCTTGGGCGGGGTCCACGCGCCGTCTTGGGCCAGCCAACCACACTTTAGGTTGGCTGGAACAGCCACGTCGATCTGGGCGGGGTGGGCCAGCTTCAGCTGGTCCATGATTCGCTCAAAGTCGGCCAGAGAGTTGGTCTCCCTTAGGCGCGGGTTGTGCCGGCGCTCCTCGACGACGGTGCTGGATGTGCGCCCCTTATAGTCGTGGCCCGGATAGACCTGACAGGTGTCCGGCAGGCTAAAGATCTGCTCGCGCACCGAGTAGTAGAGCGTCTCGGCGCTGCCTTGTTGAAAGTCCGTGCGGCCGCAGCCGCGAATGAGCAGGGTGTCCCCGGTGAACACCATCTTCTCGTTGTCCAGCACGTAGCTCACGCAGCCATTGGTGTGCCCGGGGGTGGACCGCACCTGCAGGGAACGCTGGCCGAAGTGGATGCGGTCACCGTTGAACACGGGCTTGTCTGCGCACGGGGCGCCTCCGGCGGCGGAGACCACAGACTGAGACCCCGCCCGGCCGCGAAGCAGCCCGGAGGACGTGATGTGGTCGGCATGCACGTGGGTCTCCAGGGTGTACTTGAGCTGCAAGCCCAGCTCTTCGAGTAGCTGAACGTCCCGGTCGATCTGATCGCGTACGGGGTCGATCAGCACGGCCTCGCGGGTGGTCGGATCGGCCAATAGGTAGGTATAGGTGCAGGTTGGTCGGTCGATGAGCTGTCGGAAGATCATGATTTTTCCTGGCTTTTCGTCGGGTTTTCTAAGTCTTCCTTGGGCCCCTGCCGCGCCCGCCAGGCCAAGTAGTCCTCCATGGCCGGGCTGCTTTTGCCCGTGATGGCCAGGGCGTGCCGGATGGAGGCGTCCATGGCCCCAAACCACTTGGGCAGGTGGGGGAAGAGCTGCTCGGCGCCGATGATGGCAGCCGCGCCGCTGCGCTCCAAGCGCTTGCTCTGCAGAGGGTTCATTCCGGCCAAGATCAGGGTCTGATCCAGGCCCTTCATGCGCTGGGCGGCGTCGGAGAGCACGGTGGCGGTGGACACGTCCAGACCTCGGGCGCGTCGCAACCTCAAGATGAGCACCTGCACCGAGTCGTCGGCGATCTGGGTATCCAGCAGGGCACGGAGCTCTCCACTGCTCCCAAAGAACAAGGGGCCCTCGACGTGCAGGATGCGCAGTCCCGGTACATGGCCGAGCTGGGCGCTGTCGTCGCGCTCCACTTCTCGCAGTCGGCCGGTCTTGTCTATGCCCAACTCGCTGATCGTGAGCAGGCTGGCCCGGCGCAGGAAGAGGATCAGGCTGATGGCAACGCCCAGATAGATGGCGTGGTCCAAGCTCAGGGTCCAGCACCCCAAGGCGGTCACCACAAAGGCCGTCGCGTCTCCGGGACTGGTCTTCAGAGCGGTCTTGATGCGGGGCACATCGATCAAGTTCCAGGCCACGACCCAGAGCAACCCAGCCAGAGACGCGATGGGTGTGTGGTCCACGATAGGGCCCGCCACCCACACCAAAATCAACACAATAATACCGCTAAAGACACCGGATAAGCGTGTTTTTCCCCCGGAACTATACACGATGGCGCTGCGGCCCAGGGAGCCCGAGACGACGTAGCCGCCGGTGAAAGCGGCCGCGAGGTTGGCGACGCCTTGGCCAATAAACTCGCGGTTGGTGTCCAGATGATCTCTGGATTTTGCGGCCAGGGACCGCCCCACAGCGGCACTCTCCACCAAGCTCAGGACCGTTGCTGCTACGGCCAGGGGTAAGAGCGCGCCCAGTTCCGTGAGCAAGGGCAGCGTCAGCGGGGGCAGGCTGGCTGGAACTCTGGCCAGATCGGCGATGGTTTTGACCCCTCGGCCCCGCAGATCGAAGGCGTAGTCGGCAGCGATTCCAAGGGCCATGACCACGATGGCCCCTGGGATGCGCTTGTCTACCTTGTTGAGGATCACCAGAAGGGCGGAGGTTCCCAGGGCGACGGCGAGGGTGAGGGGATCCCAGTCGTCCAAGCCCTGCATCCAAACGCTAACGGAGTGCAGCAGGTGGCCGCGCTCGCCGTGCGTACCGCTCAGATTGGGCAGCTGGCCGATGCCGATCAGCACAGCTGCGCCGGTGATGTAGCCGAGCACGACTGGCGCGCTGATGTAGTCGACCACGGTGCCCAAGCGCAGGGCTCCGGCTGCCACCTGGAAGGCCCCCACCATCAGGGCCAAGGTGGCGGCGATGGCGACTGGATGACCGCCGTTGACCGCAACAAATGTGGCCACCGCGCCACCCACCAGAAGGGAGACGGCGTTGGTTGGGCCCGCTTGGACGTGGCGTGAAGACCGGAACAGGGAGCCCACGATCACCGGTAGCATGCCGGCGTACAGGCCCATCTTTGGAGGCAAGCCTGCGATCAGCGCGTAGGCCACGCCTTGGGGCACTGCCATAAAGGCCGCTGCGGAACCGGCTCCCAGGTCGGCGAGCAGGTCTTTTCGGGTGACACCGACCAGGTCGGGGGCAAATCGGGAGAGCAGGGACACGCAGGGTCTTTAACCGGTGAAACAAGGCGCCTGGCTGTGCATTCTGCCGGCAGGTCACGGGCGCTTCTCTTGATGGTGTCCAGCGTCGCTGAGCGTCGCTGGGAGAGCCAGAGCGTTCCGCTTGTGCTCCAAAAGTCGCAGCGGTGGTCCAGCGGTAGCAGGGACAGGATCTGGTCGGCAGAAAGTGCTTCGCGCCCCAGGTTGTGCGGTGGCAGATCGGGGAGAGGGGAGGTGGACTACTTGCCCCACGTCTCGCCGCTGCGGGCTGCCTTGGGACCGGTGAACTTGCCGGTGGAGCGGGGCTTTGTTTCACGCTTAAGAAGAGCATGGCTGGCTGCATCCCGATGTGCTGCACTTCCCAGCTCGAATTGGAGTGGAGAATCGGCTGCCAGGGGCATGCGAGGCGTCGAGCGCACGCCCTTTGCGATTGGTGGCTGTTTGGACCCGCGAGTCTTCGCGCACTTTCGGGAATCCAACGCCTTAGCTATGATGGGCACCCGTCCCGGTCCCGGGAATCGGTCAGCCCGAGTAGCTTAGCGCTCGACGCGAAGGACCCGACCTATGTCGCAGCACGAAAACGCCATCGCCTCCGAGAACCAAATCGTTGGAAAGAACGGGCCCTTTCGGGTGGTCCTGTTGACCATCTACAGCGTGGAGAACGCGGGCATTCGCTACATCTCTGCGGCCCTTCAACGTGAAGGCGTAGAGGTCGACATCATCTTCTTGCGGGACTGGGTGCACAACGCCCTGGTCATGCCTAGCGAGAAGGAGTTCGGCCTGATGCTGGATGTCTTGCGGGACAAGGATCCCGATTTGGTCGGGGTGGGCTTCATGTCTTCGCTCTTGCCGATGGCCAAAGAGGCGACCCGGCGGATCCAGACGGCGTTCCCGGACAAGCCCATCGTCTGGGGTGGCATTCACCCCACCTCCGTTCCCGAAGAGTGCATCGACCACGCCGATTACATCTGCGTGGGAGAGGGCGAACAGGCGGTGATCGACTTGGCGCGCGCCATCTCCTTGAACCAAGACACCACCAACATCCCAAACATCTGGGCCCGAAAGAATGGACAGGTCCACCAGAACCCCCCACGGCCCTTGATCCAGGACTTGGACTGGCTTCCCTTCCCGGACACCGCGGACGACAACAAGTACTACATCGAGAAGGACAAGGTCTCCATCGAGGAGCCCTGGAAGCGCTCGGCGGAGTACCGCATCTACTTTTCGCGCGGCTGCCCTTACAACTGCAGCTACTGCTACGTCTCCATCCTCCGCGATGTCTACGATGAGAAGGGCCGAAAGTTCTACCGCGCCCGCTCGGTCGACCACATCATCGGCGAGCTGGAGCACATGAAGAAGACCTTCCCGAACGTGGCTCGGGTCAAGGTCGACGACGACACCAGCTTTGCCTTTGGGCCGGAGTGGATGGACGAGTTCGTCGAGCGCTATCCCAAGGAGATCGGCATCCCCTTCGAGTGCTTGCTCATCCCGCCCATGCTGCGGGAAGACATGCTCTATAGGCTCAAGGATGCCGGGTTGATTCGCGTGCAAACGGGCATTGAGTCCGGCTCCTCCAAGGAGAGCAAGGAGATCCACAACCGCTCTCCTGGCAACACCGCCATCATGCGCTTTGGCGAGTTCAACAAAAAGCTGAAGATGGACATCGTCTACGACGTGATTGTGGACAATCCGCACGCCACCGAAGAGATGATGCTGGAGACCGCCGAATTCCTGCTGGACCTTCCGCGGCCTTACTCCATCTACTTCTACAGCCTGAACTATTTCCCAGGCACCGCCCTGACCAAGCAGTCGCTGGCCGACGGCACGCTGGATCCGGATCTGGTCGAGGGCCGAAACAACAAGGCTTGGCACCAGTTTCGGGTGTCCATGGACTGGCCGCGTCCGGACATCGAGCGCTTTTACCTGGCGCTCTACTGCTTGGCGTCCAAGGACAACGTGCCGCGGGAGTTCATCCGCAAGCTCATCGATGAGCGAGAGTATTGGAAGACCAATGTCGAACCGGTCTTTTACATGGCCTGGGCCGCCAACTACGCCCGTATGTTCCAGGTGGCACTACAGTACTGGAAGCGCGGGGAACTCACCTGGTTCAAGGTGCGTCAGTACGGCAACCTCCGCAAGATGATTTCCCAGTAAAGGCCAGATCTACTCATGGGACTCCGAGACAAGATTCGAGCCGCAAAGCGCTATGCCGAGCCCACCAAAAAGTTGGCTCGGACCTTGATAGACAGCTTAAAAACAGGGGCCGCGGAGGGCAATCATCCTGGGGTGGCAGCGGGTCACACCCAGGGCCGTGTTGCCCCCACCGCTGGCTCTCTGGAAGAGGCCAAAGCCCAGGCGGCCCAGGGAAAGACCAATGCCGACGGTACTCCCTGGTACATGGACGGCCAGCACGACCTGGACGGATGGGAAGACACCAACGCCAACGATGTAAAGAAGGCCGAGGCCGCCCGAAAGGCATAGAACCCTTGCATCGTGCATTGAATCGGGCCCGTTTGGCCCAAGTGGCATCAAGGAGCGCTAGTCATGGCTTATATCGTTGGTGAGCCCTGTGTGAACTGCAAGTACGGGGATTGCGTGGACGCTTGCCCTGTCGACTGCTTCTACCAGGACGACAACATGCTCTACATCAACCCGGCCGAGTGCATTGACTGCGATGCCTGCGTCCCGGAGTGTCCGGTGGACGCGATCTTCCCGGCGGATGAAAATGCGCCATATGACGAGACCCAGACCAAGCATGTTGCGCCCTACTATGTGTGGCTTGGCGAGAACTTCGCCTACAGTGATGAGAACCGGGTGACGGACAAGGTCCAGGTTGATCACGGGCCGGACTGGGACGAGACCAAGGCCACATAGGCACAGCCCAATCAGGCAAAGTCATTGATTCCGGAGGCGGGTCCGGCTTTACGGTGCTAACTTCCGCCCCGTTCAGCAGATTTGAGGTGTTTTGTGCGCGGAAAATTCATCGTCCTTGGTGCCCTCTGGGCCATTCCTTCTTTGGCCATGGCGCAGACCAAGTCGGGATCCGTTCGGGTCAACGCGGGCAATGCGACCGGCGAGATCATCATGGATGGCTTCCCCATGGACGTCATGGCGCCCGGCACCCTGGAGGGCGTCCCCGTTGGGGAGCACGCGTTCGAGGTGGAGTTTGGCTGCATGTTCGCCACGGGTACCGCGACCGTGCTGATCGACGAGCAGGTGACTGCGGACTTGGCCGTAGAGAACCGTGGCGGCGAGGGCACCTTGCGTATGCGCGGCTTGCCCGCCGGAGCGGAAGTTTTGGTAGACGGTGTTCCAGTCGACGACGTGGACCAAGGTGTGCAAGCCAAGTGCGGCGGCCGCAACGTGGTGATTGAGGCCGACGGCTTTGAGGTGTGGGAAGAGACCGTCGTGGTCACCACCGGTAAGTGGTCCCGCTTGGAGCCCGCCATGGTGCAGGGTGGCATGCCGGTCCTTGAGCCCACGGAGGTTCGTCGGGAC
>CAJQPC010000150.1 GCA_905480105.1 uncultured bacterium
CAGACTTCAGAGGCGCGCTTTCGAGTCAACATCTACCGCAGCCGTGGCAGCATAGGCATGGTTCTGCGTGCAATACCAGGCACAGTCCAGGCCATAGACCCCTTGGGGCTTCCCCCGGTCCTAAAGCATCTTGCATCCCAACAGAATGGCCTGATTTTGCTCACCGGAGCCACAGGCTCAGGCAAGAGCACCACACTGGCCGCCCTGGTCGAGGAGGTCAACAGGACCCGGCACTGCCACATTCTAACGATCGAAGACCCCATTGAGTTCACCTTCCAGTCCAAGCGGGCAACCATCACCCAGCGAGAGGTTGGCCAGGACAGTGTGAGCTTTGCCTCCGCCCTGCGAGCCGCTCTAAGACAAGACCCCGACGTCATTCTTCTCGGGGAGCTCAGAGACCGGGAGACGATGGAGATTGCTATTTCCGCAGCAGAGACCGGACACCTGGTCATGGGCACCCTCCACACCACCAACGCGACAGAGGCCATTGATCGGGTCGTGGGCTTCTTCGCCCCCCATCACCAGCTTCAGGTCCGGCGGGTGCTCTCGGGTGTGTTGGTCGGCGTGGTCAGCCAGCGCTTGATCCCAAAGGTGGGAGGCGGACGTGTCGCCGCGGTCGAGATCATGCGCAATGTCGGCGCTGCCAGCGAGTGCATTGCCAGTCCAGAACGCCTCAAAGAGCTTGGCGATCTGATCGTCAAGGGCACAGGCCAATACGGAAGCCAGAGCTTCGACCAGGCCATCTACTGGGCCTACAAGGCTGGACAGATCCGTTTGGAGGACGCTCTTCTGTACGCCCACAATCCGGATGACCTTCAGATGCGGCTCTCGGGCATCGCCAGCGACGAGTGGGTGCAACCAGACCTTGCCTCCATCGAGGCTGGGGGCTAGGTCCCAGCCTCGCACCCGGCCGCCGTCTGAAGACCGCTTGCCCTGTGCCAGGAGACGCCGTGAAAGCCACAGAGATCCGCCGCCGATTCCTTCAGTTCTTTCAGGACCGCGGACACACCGTCATGGCCAGTTCTGCTCTGGTACCTGAGCGGGATCCCACCTTGTTCTTCGTGAATGCCGGTATGGTTCCCTTCAAAAATATCTTCACTGGGGCAGAGACTCCAAAGAATCCTCGAGCCACTACCTCGCAGAAATGTCTGCGAGTCTCGGGAAAGCACAACGATCTAGAGATCGTCGGCCAGACGCCCAGGCATCACACCTTCTTCGAGATGCTCGGAAACTTTTCTTTTGGAGACTACTTCAAAGAGCAAGCCATTCAGCACGCTTGGACCCTGCTGACCAGCTCTGAGGCTGAAGGAGGCTTTGAGTTGGATCCCACCCGTCTCTGGGTCACTGTCTACAAGGATGACTCAGAAGCCTATGAGCTCTGGACTCAGAAGATGGGTGTGCCAGCCGAACGGGTGCAGCGTCTCGGGGCCAAAGACAACTTCTGGTCAATGGGCGACACCGGTCCGTGTGGTCCATGCAGTGAGATCCACTGGGACCACGGCCCAGAGCATGGCGACGATGAGGGCGGTCCCGCCGGAGAGACGGACCGCTACGTGGAGATCTGGAACCTGGTCTTTATGCAATACGAACAGCATGCAGACGGGACTCGCAGCGATCTACCCTCCCCCAGTATTGACACAGGAATGGGCCTGGAGCGCTTGGCCGCCATCAAACAAGGCAAGTATTGGAACTACGACACCGACCTGTTCCAAGGCGTGATCGCAAAGGCCGCCGACCTTGCTGGGATCGAGTACTCCAGCACTACGGGAGACAGCGACATGGCGCTGCGAGTCATCGCAGATCACTCTCGCTCCGCTGTGTTCCTCATCGCCGACGGTGTCATGCCCAGCAATGAGGGACGTGGCTACGTGCTTCGCCGCATCATGCGCCGTGCCATTCGATATGGCGTGAAGATCGGGTTGAACGAGCCTTTCATGTACAAGACCGCCGAGGGCGTGATCGCAGACATGGCCCAGGCCTACCCCAACCTGCAAGAACGCAAGAGCTTCATCCTCGAGGTCGTTCGCGCCGAGGAGGACCGCTTCACGCAGACCCTCAGCCGTGGCCTGGAACTTTTGGAGCAGGCCATCGCCGACAGCAAGGGGGCACTAAACGGCCAGGTCGTCTTTACCCTCTTTGACACCTTTGGCTTTCCCATCGATCTGACCAAGCTCATCGCTGGCGAGCGGGGGGTGGGCATCGATGAGGAGGGCTACAAGGTGCACATGGAGGCCCAAAAGGCCCGTAGCCGTGCCGGTGCCAAGGGCTTTGGCGACACCGCCATGACCTCGCTGGAGGGAGAGCTGGCCAACACGCTGCCCCCGACCGAGTTCCTTGGCTACACCGCAGATGACGGAAGTAGCTCTGTCCTTTCCCTCCTTCAAGACGGCAAACAGGTCGCCGAACTCAGCGGAAAGGGCACCGTGATCACGGCTGCAACACCCTTCTACGCCGAATCTGGCGGGCAGGCTGGAGACACCGGACGCATCCAGTGGCCGGGCGGATCCTTCCGCGTCACCGACACCCGAAAGGCGCCCGGAGGCTTGCACCTGCACGTCGGCATGACCGAATCGGGAGACCTGAAGTCGGGTCAAGACGTCGAGCTATTTGTCGACGGTGGACTGCGCGACTGCACCCGCTTGAACCACAGTGCTACTCACCTATTGCATGCTGCCCTTCGGGAGGTGCTCGGAGGCCACGTCCAGCAGAAGGGCTCCTCTGTGGGGCCTGAACGCCTTCGCTTCGACTTCTCCCACCACAAAGCTGTGAGCAAAGAAGAGCTGGTCCGAGTGGAGGACCGCGTCTACGCCCAGGTCCTGGCAAACGCGCCCGTCCATACGGAACTCAAGGACCTGGACCAGGCCCGAGCCGACGGCGCAATGGCCCTGTTTGGAGAAAAATACGACGAGAAGGTGCGCGTGGTCAGCATGGGCAGCGCCAATTTCTCGACGGAGCTCTGTGGAGGCAACCACGCCACCCGCACCGGTGACATCGGCTTGTTCCGAGTCACGAACGAGTCCGGTGTAGCCGCTGGCGTGCGCCGTATCGAAGCTGTGACCGGTGCAGGCGCAATGGCCTACGCCCGCAGCCGGGACAACGCCGGCTTGGCTGCAGCCGCTAGCCTGCGAACCAGCCTTGAGCAGCTACCAGAGGCTCTGGAGCGACTCCAGGCTGACCGCAAGCGGATGGAGCGGGAGCTGGAGCAGCTGCGGGCTGAGATTGCCCGAGAAGCTGCTGGAGACCTGGCATCCCAGGCCCGGACAATCAATGGTGTAGCCGTGTTGGCCGCTGAGCTCCCCGCAGACGTGGCCACTCTACGCAGGGAAGCAGACCGCTTAAGGGACACCTTAGGCACTGCGTTGGTGGTCTTGGCCACGCGCCAAGGGGGGGTGAAGATCATCGCCGCGGCCACCAAGGATGTGGCCGGCACCAAGGTTCACGCCGGCAACATCGTCCGTGAAGTGGCAAAAGTTTGTGGCGGCAGTGGTGGTGGTCGCCCAGACATGGCCCAAGCCGGCGGAAAAAACGCAGACAAGCTGAAAGAAGCCCTTGAGCTGGTCTACACACTGGTTCAGGGCGGCTGAGCCTCACAGGCAACTGTCCACGCTCTCCCGGGTTAGGGAGAGCCACCATCTCGCGGCAATGGCCGCCAAGTTCTGGAGAACACATGCAGATTCAAGGTAGCAAGGTCCTGGTCACCGGTGGAGCATCCGGCATGGGCCGTCACTTCGTGCTTGAGCTGGCCCGCGCCGGCGCGGACGTGGCTTTCTGTGATCTGAACGCGGACGGCATCAAGGCCGTGGAGGCCGAGGGAGCCGATCTGCCGGGCAAGGTCTTGGGTTTCGAGGCCAACGTGGCCGACGAGGACAGCGTGATTGCGTTGATCAACAACGCCCACGAAGCCATGGGTGGCCTGGACGTGCTCGTGAACAACGCGGGAATCTTTCGCGACGGATTGTTGGTCAAGAAGGACCGCGAGACGGGCGAGATCAAGAAGATGTCCCTGCGCAAGTGGCAGTCAGTGATCGACGTGGACCTGACCGGCCCTTTCTTGACCACCCGAGAGTTCGCCGCCAAAGCCATTGAGTCCGGCAGCAGCGCCTCGGTTGTGGTGAACATCAGCTCCATCGCCCGTCACGGAAACCGTGGCCAGAGCAACTACTCCGCTGCAAAAGCTGGGTTGATCGCTGATACCCGCGTCTGGGCTATAGAGCTGGCTCGCCACGGTATTCGCACCGGGGCAGTCGCACCTGGATTTGTGGACACCCCCATCCTGGAGGGCATGCCCCCAGAAGTGCTCAACCAGATGCTCAAGCCTGTTCCCCTGCGCCGTGTAGCTCAGCCTCAGGAGATCTACCTGGCGGTCAAGTTCATCATTGAGTGCGACTACTTTACCGGTCGCTGCATCGACGTGGACGGTGGCTTGGCCCTCTAAGCCTCCGTCTCAGACACTAAAAAAGGGGGCCTGGTTGGGCCCCCTTTTTTAGTGTCTCCAGTCCGAGAATGACTCAGAGTTCCGGGACCACCGGCTGCTCGGCCATGCCGCCCTCGGCCAGTACAGCGTGTGACCGCTCCAAGCGGCGCACTGCCAAGCTCTCGGGGTGGTCCTCGCGAAGTTTGCGGGCCACATCTTGGGCCAGAGCCACATCTCCCTGCTCAAAGCGTGCAATGGCCAACATACGAAGCGCCTCGGGGGCGTCGGTGCACTCAGGATACAGGCTCAGCAAGCCCTCCATCCGTCCGACCACGGCACTCCAGGCTCCACGCTTAAAGTAGAAGCTCCCCACCTGGAACTCCTTGTGAGCCAAGCGATCCTCGGCCTCTGCCAAGTACTCCTGCACCTCTTGAACGTACTCGGAGTCCGAGAAGCGGCTGTCAAAGCCGGTCCAGGTGTTCACCGCGCTTCGGGTCCAAGCCTGATCCCGGGCTGCGATCTTGGGCGCTTTTTTCCAGGAGGTCAGTCCTAAACGGAACACGACATAGTCCACATCCTCGTGGCGGGGATGCAGCCTGAGGAAGTCCTCGTAGGCCAGCCGCGCCTGGTCCCACTCCGACTTGGAGAAGTACAGATCGGCTATCGCGAGCTCAGCCTTGACCGCGTATGGGTCATCACGGTGGTAGTTCCGGATCTGATTGAACTCTTCGAGGGCCTTCACGTAGTAACCGCGCTTGAGGTACTTCAGACCCAGCTCGTACTGCTCCTCTACGCTTAGCTCTTGGTTCTTGCGATCTCCAAAGTTGGGGCCTTGAATCTCCACTTGGGCCTGGGCCGTGGAGCAGAGAGCACCTGAGAGCGCCGCGAGTAAAGAGAGGGACATCCACATGCTGGTGTCTTTAGCGCAAGACCTCGGGTGCAACCACCCGTTGACGCAGGTGCAGACCGTCCCTATCGATGAGGGGCAGACCCCAAGCACACCTGCTGCGGGTTCTTTTCAGGAGTCATCATGTCCGAAACCACACCCCCCGCTGGCACCAGAGCACCGCCTGTCACCTTCTACACCTTCGTGGTGTCTTTGGGGCAAGCCGCCATGCAGCACTTGAGCACGAAGAAGCCGAGCGAGGACGACCTGCTGATCGCCACAAACACGATCCAGACCCTCGCCCTGCTCCAGACCAAGACTCAGGGAAACTTGGACGAGGAGGAAGGCAAACTACTGGAAGCCATTCTGGCTGAACTTCGCGGCAAGCTGCCAGGCTGAACCTAGGGGCCAACAGAGGGCGCGTTGCACCTCTGGCTTACGATTCGATGCCCAAAGCTGTGGACGTTCCTCATTGGACCAAGTAATCTGCCGCGTCTGTAGACTCGAATCGGAGGAGATTCCCCATGTTGAACCAAATCATGCTTGTGGGCTTGGCTGCCCTGTCGCTGACCGCTTGCACAAAGGACACGGTCGAAGAGACCGCAGCACCTTGCGGCGTTGAAATCAGCAGCACC
The DNA here is from genome assembly GCA_905480105.1 of uncultured bacterium. Taxonomy (GTDB): domain Bacteria; phylum Myxococcota_A; class UBA796; order UBA796; family CAJQPC01; genus CAJQPC01. Next base: position 5,936 of record CAJQPC010000150.1, read on the forward strand.
GCCCCGGCAGCTGGAAACAGCAACTTTTACTACCGCGGAGACATCCGCGTCACCCTGACCGACGCGGACTCCACCGCTGAGATCAGCGTCGACGGCGTCACCGGTACCTCGGCTCTCGCCGAAGACAACAAGTCCCTGAGCTTCACCCCCGACGCTCCCCTGGACCCGTCCACCGCCTACACCTTTACCGTGGACTACTGCGGCGGAAGCGCTCCCGTGGACTTCACCACCAGCAGCTTGGGCACGGCAATAGACGACCCCAGCAGCCTGACCGGCTCCGTGTTCGCCTTGGACCTCCAGGCCGACGACGTTGAGATCGTCATTCCAGCAGGTGTGGGGTCCGTGTTGGAGTCCTACCTGGAGATCGCCCTTCTCCTCGAAGTTGAGAGCGCTGACGCCTCCACCCTGCAGATCTTCGCCGCCTTGGGCAGCGATTCAGACGGTGAGGTGCAGGAGTTCTGCGACCCCACCCTGCCCTTCCCCGACGCCGATTTCACCGGCGCACCCTACTTCCAGTTGGGCCCTCAGACCACGACCATCTCTGCCGCCGGCTTGGACGTCGAGATTCGTGACCTGTTCATCTCCGGTACCTTCGCCGCCGACGGCAGCTACTGGGGCGGCGGCGTCCTCCAAGGCAGCGTGGACACCCGCCCACTCGTTCCTCTCCTGGAGGACTGCGATTTCAACGAATCCACCCCTGAGACCGACGATGACTGCGAAGATGGCGCCATCTGCGAGCTCGTCGAGGGCTTCGGTGTGGCTTGCGAAGACTGCGGTGACGGCACCGAGTTCTGCTTGGAGATCAAGGCCATCGGTCTGGGTGGTGACTCCGTCAGCACCGACCTGGATGTGGTTGCCCTGGGCGACTGCCACGAGCAGTGCGAGGACACCTGGAACTACAGCGAAGACGGCAGCTGGGATGGTACCTGGTCGAACGCCGAATGCTCCATTCCTTTCCCCGACCCTGAGTAGCCTTTGCTGAATCGCTCAAGCTGAGTCGCAGCAGGGAGGCCCTGAACTTCAGGCCCTCCCTGTTTTGCTCTGACTTTTTCCCTGGACGCGTCCTTGTTCACCCCGCCTTCACTGGCGTAGGTTGAGCGCATTGGAGAACCCCCATGACGACTCTCTCTCTCTCCCTGCTCTTTTCACTCCTGGCCTGTGAGCCTTCCGATGGCGGTTCTGTGCCGCTGGACGACTCGGGCGACGCCGACACCGACACCGACACCGACGCCGACACCGACGCCGACACCGACGCCGACACCGACTCGGATACCGACGCAGACTGTGAGCTGCCCATCGACTACGTCGATCCCGGAGACAACACGATCAACGTCGCTACGGGCGTGAGTCCGAAGGTGTGGTTCGCCGGAGAGACTGCCGCCGATACCAGCGAGCTGAGCTTTACCCTGAGCGGTACAGACGGTGAGATCACTGGCACCATCAACCTGCTCAACGGCGGCACCGGAGCGGAGTTTGTGCCCTCTGAAGAGCTGGCCCGCAGCAGCGTCTACACGTGGTCCGTCGAAACCTGTACCGACGACTCCACAGGCATGAAGTTCACCACCGTAGATGGACCGACCCCGGTCGATACCTTGGTAGACAACGTCTACTTGGTCGATCTTGCCGGCGTAGACTGGACTTCTCCCAGCGCAACCGTCGGCGGAATCATCCTGGGACAGTTGGAGACCCAGTTCATCCTGGTCAAGGTCCAGTCAGCCAGTGAGGCCCAGGTGGATATGGTCGGCGCGACTGCGTGGGACCGCACCGGCGCGGTCGCCCAATACCCCTGCGTAGAGGCCATTGAGTTCGACCCGGCCAGCTTCGAAGGCAACCCCGCTTTCCAGGCCGGCCCCGTGAACACCAGCCTGAACGCTGGCGGCTTTGAGATCGTGATCCACGAGTTCGAGCTCTCGGGTTCTTTCGAGGGCGACCAGAGCGCGGTCAACAACCTGCGCATCCGCGGCTACCTGGACTTAGAAGGACTGGAAGTCGGCGGACAGGATGCGTGTAGCGCGTTGGCTTTTCTAGGCGAGACCTGCACGACCTGCCCAGATGACGGCGCCGAGTCCTGCGTGCTCCTGGACGTGACCGATCCCGAGGCGCCGCTCACGGACGCGACTCTGGACGAGAACTTGGATCCGGCAGATTACGAATCTGAGTGCCTTTGAACACACCCGTGTTCACCTAAGGGTCGCCCCTCGGGGCGGCCCTTGCTGCTCTGAGCCTGATCCCCCGCAGCGCCCTTAGGACTGGTGCGCCCGCAGCCCGTCCAGCACCTGCTGGAAGTCCGCTGGCACTGGACACTCAAAAGACAAGCGCTCGCCCGAACGCGGGTGGTCAAAGGCCAGCAGACGCGCATGCAGCAGCTGGTGGTCCACCTCTCGGAGCAGCCCATGGATGACCGGGGGCATCGTCTGGCGGTTCCGATACATCGGGTCGCCCAAAAGGGGCCAGTTCTTGCTGGCCATGTGAACCCGTACCTGGTGCGTACGGCCCGTCTCTAAACGGCAGGCTAACAACGAGCTGCGATGCAGCCGCTGCACCACCTTCCAGTGGGTTCGAGCCCAGCGGCCCTCTCCCTCGGCGACCGTCGCAAAGCGCATGCGGTCATTCTCCTTACGACCCAGCCAACCCTCGACATGGCCAGCGTTGAGATCCGGAGTGCCGAGCACCAAGGCCCAGTACTCCCGGGTGATGCTGTGATCGAAGAACTGATCTTTCAAGCCCTGATGGGCCAAATCGCTCTTGGCGACCACCATTACGCCGCTGGTACCTTTGTCTAAGCGGTGCACGATCCCGGGCCGTTCTGTGCCGCCGATTCCGGAGAGATCGGTGATGCAATGGAGCAGCCCGTGAACGAGGGTGCCGCTGTCGTGCCCCTTGGAGGGATGCACCACCATGCCGGCCCGCTTGTTGACCACCAACAGGTCATCGTCTTCGAAGACGATGTCCAGGTTTAGGTCTTCAGGAATCAGACTGAGCTGCTCCAGTGGCGGGACCACCACGTGAATGCTCTGCCCTGCCTGCACCTTGGTGCTCGCTGAAACCCTCACAACAGCGTTCACGCACACGTGGCCTGCCTCGATGAGGGCCTTGGCACGGGAGCGAGACATCTCCGGGATGCTGCGTGCGATCAATCTGTCCAGACGCTCACGCTTGAGCGCCTGGAGCTCGTGCTGCGCTTCCAATCAGCCCCCGCGTTGTTGGATATACACGGCCATGTAGCCTTCGACCAGAGCACCCTGCTCGATTTCAAGAACAGCAGCGATCTCGCGCAGGTAGCCACGAACAAACACCGCGGCTGGCAGCCGGTTCACGTCGTTCGCTTCGATGGCCTTCAGATAGCGCACAGCAATCTTGGTTTCCTCAGAGACCTGTTCAAGGCTCATAGAGCGGCTCTCTCGGGCTGACTTGAGATAGCGCCCGTCGTATCCAACGTGCTCGGCGACGCTGTCCAGGCTGGCCTGGCCCAGAAGACCCGCAGGATCCAAAACGGCCGGCCGCTGCACGCTGACAACAGAAGGTGCGGGCATGGATACCGCAGGCAGCGAGGCTGGCTCCGGGAGTGTCGCGACCGCCTGGAAGGCCCGCTCCTCCCGCTCATCCTGGGTCAACAGCGAGACGGCCCTGGGGCGGGGTGGCAGTTGAGGAACAGGGGCAGGCACAGATCGATGGTTCACCGGCTCGGTCCGCTCCTCCTCCATTGGCGTGAAGGGCTCACCCAGATCCAGCGAGGTCACTGCGCGAACTACCTCAACGGCCGCCGCCGCGGAGGGATCGACCAATCCACCTTCGACCCGGTCCCAGAGTTCTTCCGCACCGTGGGGAAGGCCCTCCAAATCCAGGCGCAGCATCAGGTCGTAGCGGCGGCGGCGCGCGGCATCCGTGAGCACCTCGAAGGCCTCCCGGAGCTCGTCCCGGTGGGCCTCGATCACCGCGGTGTCGGCGCCCTGGGTTCGGGCCACACGAAGTTTTTTCACCAGGCGAGCCAACGCCTGGTGGTAGCCCGAACGGACCTGCTCATCCGATGCACCTGCTCGCGTGCCGAGTCGCTCGTAAAAGCCCGCCATCCAGCCCTCGTGTAACTATGGACCTTCGTATTCCGAAGTACCGGATCTGTCGCCCCAGCGGCGCAGAGCGTCCACAACCCACTCGTCCTCTCCTGGAAGAAGCGTGCGCGGGTCGATGAGCAGAGCGCCATCCGCCACCCGCGCAACAATGGGCACAGCTTGCTCTCGGAGCCACGCGCTCAGGCGTTCTGGCCGCGACACACACACGCGTAAGAGGGTGGTAGGCAAGCCCTCCCCAGGCAGCGCTCCTCCGCCGCTAAAGCCCACACCCGGGACCACATCGACCTGCAAGCCGCAGCCCGAAAGGTCGGCCTGGAGCTGCTTGGCCATCTCCTTGGGGTCCCGCTTCATCAGCTCAATAGCGACAGGAACCTGGCCCAAGAGGTGCGCGCGCAACGTGGCCTCGAGGGCGGCCAGGACCATCTTGTCCAGACGCATCGCCCGATAAAGGGGGTGCGTGCGGCAAGCTTGAACCAGCTCAGGATCCCCTGCAATGATCCCCGCCTGAGGGCCCCCGAGCAGCTTGTCACCGCTGAAGATCACCAAATCGGCGCCGTCTGCCAAGACCTGACCCACCACAGGCTCATCGCCCAAGCCCGGCTGCAAAGCACCGCTTCCCAGATCCTCGACCAGTGGAACGCCATGGCCGGCCAGCTGCGCGGTGGAGGGCCGCTCGGTAAAGCCCTCGATGCGGAAGTTGCTGGGATGAATTCGCATAAGAAGCGCGGTCCGCTCCCCAATAGCGCCCGTAAAATCTGCGGCGCGGGTCCGGTTGGTGGTGCCCACCTCGACCAGCTCGGCCCCAGAGACCCGCATAATGTCCGGAACCCGAAAAGATCCGCCGATCTCCACCAACTCGCCCCGGGAAACGACAACCTGCTTGCCCTGAGCCAAGGCGCTTAGAACCAGCACCACCGCAGCTGCGCCATTGTTCACCGCGATCGCAGCCTGGCACCCCAAGAGCGCACACAACGGTTCACTCACCCCGCGCAGCCGACCGCCGCGCTGGCCAGTGTGGAGCTCCATCTCGGTGTTTGAATAGCCCCGTGCGACCTCAAAAGCCGCCTCGGCGGCCGCCTGAGACATTGGGGCGCGACCTAAGTTGGTGTGCAGCACGATCCCGGTGGCGTTGACCACTCTCCTAAGGCGCTGCGTCCCCAGGGCTGTCATACGCTCCCGCAGGGTCTTGGAAAGCTCAGGGAGCACTGTCAGCTCGCCCGACAGAACCCGCGCGCGCACGTCATCCACCAGTGTACGGGCCTGTGCAACCACTCGCTCTCTTGGCCAGTGCGCCAGCGCAGGATCTCCGGCCAGAGCGTCCACACGCGGCAGCTGTCGAAGCAGGTCATTCATGAGACGGAGGATAGCAGGGCAGCCCGCCACGCGGGGCCGCAGTACACTGCTTAGGTGAACGCCGTCATCTACCTTCTCGTGGCCGCGCTGGCCGGCCTGCTCGGCGTCCGCTCCTTTGTGCGCGATCGCCAGCAGCTCCTGCGACGCGACTTTGCGGTGCTCGCCGGGCTGCTGTGCATCACCTACGCCAGCTTTAGTCTCTACCTCTTTCCAGGTATCGCAGCGGCGCGCTTTCCCTTCGCCCTGGCCGCCACATTCCTGCCCGTGGCCAGCCTACAGTTCCTCGAGCACTTCATCGCGCGACAAGCCCCTGACCGCAAACGCGTTTTGCGCCGCCTCTGGGCCATCACCCCCATCGTCGCCCTAGCCTTTCTTGTCACCGATCTCGTGCTCTTCGGCAGCAGCCCCCTTGCCCAGTGGCCCGAGTCCGTTTTGGGCCTGCTCATCTACTGTGGCTTCTGCGCGGCCCTCTGGCGCCTCTGGCGGGCCCACCAGAGCACGCCCTACCGTGTCGAGAAGACGCGCATCCGCTACCTGCTTGGCTTTATGGCCGGATCGGTGGCCTTCTCCGCCATGGAAGGCTTGGACCGAATCGTGCGGGCTGTGCCACAGGACATCGCTGCTCTACCCTTGCTCCAGCGCAGCGTGGAACTCCAGGGCAACCTGCCCCCTATGGGCGCACTGTTCGCAGGCTTGTTCCTGTTCTTTCTCTATCAGATGCTCATGAAAGAGCGCCTGCTGGATCTCAACGAGATCTTCTCGCGCTTCGTCACCCTCACCGCCACTGCCCTGGCCCTGGTGCTCATCCTCGGCGTGGGCGTGATGTGGATGCAGGCCGCCTCTGGGAACCAGCTACAGACCATCTTCCACCTATTCGTCGTAAGCCTGCTCTTTCTACTCGCCTACGACCCCCTGCGCGGCCGAATCACAATGCAGGCGGACAAGTGGCTGAACCTGCGCGGCCACCAGCTCTCCCGGGCCCTGGACGAGCTGGACCGCATCCTACCAAGCATCATCGACCGCGAAGACCTGGCCCAACAGATCGTCGACCGCCTTCATGCGAGTGGCCGGATTCCTGCCCTGTCCTTCTACGCCTTCGATCCCAAGCGCCAACAGGTAAGACTCTTGGACACCCGTCAGGGGGAGGAGGAGCTGCAAGCGCTCCCAGTCGTTGCACTCAACCCATTCGCCGAGTCCTTTGCAGGTCGAAAGGCCGTCACCCGTCAGAACCTACTCCGCCAGCGAGGCCAGTCCGAGCACCCAGAAGAGATCGATGCGCGCATGGCTCTGCTCGAGGGTATGAACGCCGACTTGGTCGTGCCCGTGCGATCCGGCGAGCTGGTCTTGGGCTGGCTGGCCCTTAAGGACGAGGACTGGAGCGATGGATTCTCACAAGAGGAGATCAACCGATTGGCCGCGACCATGGTGCGCGCAGCTACCGTGTTGGAGAACATCAAGGGTTTCGAAGCCGTCAAGGAACAAGCCCGACTGGCAGCTCTTGGCACCATGAGCGCCGGTCTGGCCCATGAGATTCGCAACCCGCTGGCGGGTATCAAGGGCGCAGCCCAGTACCTGGAGACTCTGGATGTCACCGAGGAGGAGCGCGAGTTCCTTGGGATCATTCAGTCTGAGACCGAGCGCCTGGACCTGGTGGTCACCAACTTCCTGGACTACGCCCGGCACTTCGAGCTGCGCACCCGACTGGTCGCCCCCGAAGACTTGGTTGAGCCCGTCTTGAAATTGGCGCGCGCTGAAGGGCTGCTGCCGGGCATTCAGCTCAGCGACACACAGCCTCCAAACCTGCCTGCGCTCTTGGTGGACGCCGACAAGATTCGGCAGGTGGTCCTAAATTTGGTGCGGAACGCCATTCAGGCGCTTCCCAAGGGCGGGCGCGTTCACCTGGCACTAAAGACCGGCGAGATGGAGTCGACGGGTCTGCCCGCCTTGATCATCAGCGTGGCGGATGACGGCGAGGGCATCGCCCCCGCAGACCAAGAGCAACTCTTCATCCCCTTTTACACAACCAAGCCCAAGGGCACAGGCCTGGGACTGCCCATCTGCCAGCGCATCATGCGGGCCCACCGGGGCGAACTCTCCGTGGAGTCCAGCACAGGTGCGGGAGCGACATTCATACTGCGCTTGCCCCTACCGATCCCCGACCCGCCGGAAGAGCGCTCCAGCTCGGATCTCGAGCCCTTCTCGTAGGCGCCTGGGCAAGGGGGACAGCGCCTTAGCCCCCAGCCCAAAGCCACGCTCGGCCCAAGCCTCCTGCTCAAAAACCTTGGCATCGGGTATCGCGGCCTCGATCCAAGCGCGCTCTCGGGGGGTGGCGTGCTGGAGCAGCCCCTCTGGTGCCTGGACGACCCAGCCCCCAAAAGGCATGGCGTCTTCCAGATAGCTCCTTACCCGCGGCAGGTGGTAGGCAGCAGTAAGAACCAGCAGGCGCTGCACAGCGTGCTCTCGAACCAAGCTGCGGGCGGCGACAACCTCCTCCCGCGTCGACCGGGTCTGATTCTGGAGAAGGACCTGTTCATCCAGCACGCCAAGAGCCCGTAGGTCTTGGGCCACCAAGCTGGCGCCAGATTGCTCTTGCCCACGCAGCCGTGCTTCCAGGTTGGCTACAAAGCTTGCTCCTAAGCGAAGCGCCACACTGCCAGCAGCGGCCCGGGCACGCAGCTCTCGCCGGGCACGCTGCGGGTAACGGCGCAGCTCCTTGCCTAGGATCAGTACAGCATCGGCTTTCATGACTCTATGGCCTCGACCTGCACTGTCGCTGCTCCCTCCGCCAATCTCAAAGAGAGGCGCTGCCCCAGCTCTAATGCCCCACTGGAGAGTACAGCTTGACCCGATTCGTCCAAGACCAGGCTGTAGCCCCGTCCCAGAACCTTCAGCGGACTGTACGCGTCCAGCTGCGCACCTTGGTAGGCCAAGCGGCTGCGCCAGTCGATCTGCCGCCGCCCGATGGCCTCTTGAAGCCGCAAGCTCAGGTCCGCTGCGCGTAGCTTGCCTTGGTCCACGCGCTCCTGTGGGTGCCGAAGCCGTAAGCTTTTTAGCCCCGCTCGGCGGCCCTGCTGAGACTGGCTCAGCGCTCTTTTCATGCGATCCTGGCGGATCTGTACCTGGCGCAGAAGCTCCGATCGCTTTGGGATCACCAGTTCTGCGGCCTGGGACGGGGTCGCGGCCACCCGGTCTGCCGCCAGATCCACCAAGGTCTGGTCAGATCCATGTCCGATACCGGCAACGATGGGAACAGGACAAGCCGCTACAGCCCGAACCACATCCAGCTCGTCAAAAGCCGCCAGGTCCTCACGCGCGCCACCACCTCGGACCAAGAGCACCACATCGCAGCGCAAGCCCGCCGCGACGATAGCGGCAACCAGCTCCTGGGTGACCTGGCCCTGAACGCGACTGGGGCAGAGCAACAAGGGGAAACCGGCGAAGCGCTGCGCCACCACCTTGCGCACATCTTGGAGAGCGGCAGCCCCAAGGCTCGTCACCACCCCCACGCGCTTGGGAAAGAGTGGCAAGGCCCGCTTCCTGGAGGGATCGAACAGGCCCTCTTTGGCCAGGAGCTCCCGCCGCCGCGCCAACTCAAGAAGGCGCTCACCGGCACCTCTCCTACACATCCAAGTGGCTTGGAAGCTGAGCTGTGAGCGGGCGCTGTACAAGTCAATCTGACCTCGCACGGCGACTTGCTGGCCGACCTCCGGCGTGGACTTGAACTGCCCTGTGTGCGAGTTGAACAGCACGCAGTTCAGCTTG
>CAJQPC010000151.1 GCA_905480105.1 uncultured bacterium
GTTGCAAGCGTTGCAAGCGTTGCATGCGTTGCATGCGTTGCAAGCGTTGCATGCGTTGCATGCGTTGCATGCGTTGTCAGCGTTCTCTTCGGCGTCCTTCTCACAGGCGACGAGGGCGAAGGCGGCGGTAGCGGCGGCAGCAGCAGCGAGGAGCTTGGTGTTCATGATATTGAACCTTTACGTGTAGCGGTTTCGGCCTTCGACCGGACAGTCCGGTTTTGGGCTTCTCCCCAGTAGGGGAAAGTGATAAATCCGAAGATGTTGGATTTCGCTGGGCAGGCTATCCCGGCACTGTGTACCTGTCTATTCTGACCCTCGCTTCCCTCCGGATACGGGGACTATCCCTCAAAAGTGGTGACGTGTCAAGAGTTGAACTTGCCGTCAAAGTGGGCTTTGGCAGTGACCGTGACTGGGAGTTTTGGTGAACCCGTTCGATCTGGCCCTCTGGGGCACCGCTTGCGCCTTGACGGTTGCCACACTTTGGTGGGCACGCTCACGTCCTGTCGCGCTGAATTGGGAGCGTTTTTTTAAGCTCACCTTGCTCACGCAGATCCGGGGTCAGGTCGAAGCGACAGATGGGACGGCCGATGAATGGGTCAAAAAAGGCAGGGAGAAGGTGTGGTTTTCGGGCTTGTCTCGATCTCCTTTTGTAAAGTTACTCAAGCCGAGTCCTCAGGACCTCTCCGTTCCAGCCCTTCCGGGGGAACTGGCCCTTACTCAAGCCTTGCTCGAGCTGCCCGACGTTCACGCGCGGTTAAATTGCATGTTCGGGGCCGGCCAAGACGCTGAACTGTATGAAGAGCCGGAGTCTGCTGGAGAGGCGTGGCGACTGCCGCAATACCTTGGTCAGGGCGCTGATTGGGACAGCCTGGCCTTGTCGGGGGATGCGATCGCAGAGGCGGTCCGGCGCAGGGGGCAGCAGGTCTGGATCCAGATTGGTGCGATCGATCTGCCTCTCCAGGACCTGCTTCCTCGAACGGCATCTCTGAGCGCTTCCACGCCCAAGGACACAGCGAATGCCATCGACGCGCTGGGACCAGATGGAGCAGACCGCTTCGTCCTGCTGGCCTGTGGGGCTGACGCCTCTCTGATCCTGGACGCTCTGAAAGCCTTTGATGGCTTGCGGGATCGCGTTTTGGCTGTGGTGTTGATCGATCCGGAGCTTGCCGATCGTCAGGATTGGCTCACCAAGCACTTCAACCACCAGGACTTTGACACTGAGCTGGCCCGTCCGACGGGCTGGTTTCAGCTCCGCTTCTTGGAAACCCATCCTAGCGTCCAGCAGGTTGCGGACCGTGCGCTGGGCTTGCCGATTCCCCCCAAGCCTGAGAGTGGGCGAGTTTCCATCGAACTCGTCGAACTGGGGCTGCTGCCCGGACGCCATAAGGAAGCAGCGGGGCGCTGGCTGTCTCGCGGCCTTGTCGTCACGGTGCTCGCGTGGTTGGGGAGCCGCGGATAGGAGGGATGCCCCACGTTGTAGCGCCAAGGTAGACCCATGCATCCCTTTCACCGAACCGAGCTTATCGTTGGCCGCCGTGGCTACTCTCGCTTGCAGAAGTCTTCGGTCTTGATCGTCGGCCTGGGCGGTGTGGGCTCCTATGCCGCCGAAGCGATTGCGCGCAGTGGCGTGGGCCGCATTGGCTTGGTGGACTTTGACGATGTTTGCTTGACCAACTTGAACCGCCAGCTGCATGCGTTCCGCCGCACGGTCGGCTTGCCCAAGAGCGAGTTGATGGAGCAGCGCGTTCGTGCCATCAACCCCAAGGCCGAAGTGCAGAGTTGGTACCGCTTTTTTAACCACGAGAGCAGCGCGGAAATTCTGGAGCCTGGCTGGGACTGGGTCATCGACTGCATCGACAACGTCACGGCCAAGCTCCACCTCTTAGAGACCTGTGCCAACAACGAGATCCCTGTGGTCGCGTCCATGGGGGCGGGATCAAAAATGGATCCGACCCGGGTTCGGGTGCACCCCTTGAACAAGACAAAGATCGACCCTTTGGCCAAGGTCGTGCGTAAAAAGCTGCGGCAGCGTGGGGTCGACATCACTCGCATCCATGCGGTCTGGTCCGACGAGCCGCCGGTGGTCCTGGACAACGACGTGGCGGAAGCCTTTCGCTGTATCTGCCCCCAACCCGACAACGATGTGCACTCGTGTGAAAGCCGGAATGTCATTCAAGGCACAGTCAGCTTCATCCCGCCTCTCTTCGGCCTGATGGCTGCGGGTGCCGTGGTCAACGGCATCGTTGGACGGGAAATCGGAGCGTCGTGAGTCCCCTGGAGCACAAGGCCTTGTGGGGGCTTCGCTCGGACATGCACTTTCTCAACCACGGCTCCTTTGGGGCCACACCGCTGGTGGTCCAGGAGGAGCAGAGCCGGATCCGTGCCCGGATGGAAGCCCAACCGATCCGCTACTTCGTTCGGCACGTCCCCGTTGAGCTGACCCACTGTGCCGGACTTGTCGCTGAACTTGTCGGGGCCAAAGCCAAGAATTTGAGCTTTGTGGACAACGCGACAGCCGGGGTGAACGCCGTACTGCGCTCGCTTCCTGTGGGAGAGGGAGACCGCATGGTGACCCTGTCCCATGTCTACCCGGCGGTCCGCAATGCGATGCAGGCCCTGGCAGCTCAAACAGGGGCTTCCGTTGTCGAGGTCCGGCTGCCCTGTCCCGTTTTGGACGATGACTGGCTCAACGCACTGGACCAAGCTCTGCTTGGGGCGCGCCTCGCTGTGCTGGACCATGTGACCAGCGCCACAGGCTTGGTGCTGCCCATTCAGGCGATGATCGCGCTCTGTCGCAAGCACGGCGTGCCGGTCTTGGTCGATGGTGCCCATGCGCCCGGCCTACTGCCTCTTCAGATCGAGGCGCTGGGCGCCGACTGGTACACGGGAAACCTGCACAAGTGGGTGTGTGCGCCCAAGGGGAGTGCCTTTCTCTGGGCTGCCCCGAAGCATCAGGCGAACCTGCAGCCTCCTGTCATAGGCCACGCCTACGGGCAAAACTGGCAGCAAGCCTTCCATACTCTGGGAACCCGGGACTACAGCAACTGGCTGAGCATTCCGGCGGTCTTGGATTTCTGGTCTGGAATCGGCGGGCTGGACCAGGCTCGGGCACACAACAACGGCTTGGCCTTGGAGGCGGAGATCCTGCTCAGGGAGGGGCTCGGCGCCCAGGTTGCCGGACCCGTGGAGATGCGCGCGGCCATGGTGGCCTTATTGCTCCCCGAAAGCGCCGGGGTGGCCAGCAAGCAGGGAAGCTTGGAGCTGAACGATCGCTTGTGGCAAGCGCACCGAATCGAAGTGCCGATCACACCGCACGAAGGTCGCCTTTGGCTCCGTATCAGCGCCCAGCTCTACAATGACTTGGCGGACTACCGGGCACTGCTCTCCGCCTTGCAAGCCATTCAGGTTGAATAGACCGCGATCGTGCCGCGTCCATGGGCACAACGCTTGGAGTTTTTATGTCCCTTCTCATCATCTCGCTTCTGGCCTGTGGAAACTTTCGACGCAATGATCGACCGGATACGCCGGTGAGCGTCGACGTGGAAGCGGTCAGTCCCGAGTACGCGACCACTCTCGGGGGCAAGATGGACATTCTGGGTGGCCCCTTCGACGACAGTGCCAGAGTCTTCGTGGACGAGCTGGAGGCGGAAGTGATCTCGGTGGAACGAGATGCAATCCGGGTGTCTCTGCCGGAGCTGGACCTGGGTTGGGTGGATGTTCGTGTCGAAGTCGAGGATGGCCAGGGCAGCTTGGACGAAGCCTTCCGCGTCTATCAAGACGGCACAGGGCTCGCCGGTAGCTTGGGTGCTCTGGAGTGGTACGAGCTCCAGGGCAGCTTCTGGACCCAGGACAGCCAGGATTTTGGTGCCGCCTGGTGGGGACTCATCGAGCCACAGGACACGCACTACTGGTCCATCTTTGGGGTCCAGGACAACAACTGCATCTCGAACCCCAGATTCCCGCAATTGGAGGTGATCGCCACCGGAGCGGACCAAGTCGTTTTGGAGAGTGAACAGGCGAGCGTGACTCTGGTCGCTGCAGAGGACGAGATCTTTGACGCGTCCCTCCTCAGCGAGGACTACCTGGAGTGGGCCGACTACGCCCTTCCCTCGCTGTCTGGAACCGAACTTCCAGAGTTCGGAATCGATCGCTTGGCATCGACTCCAGGGTCTTTTGACCTGTACACACCGGACTTCAGCAAGAGTACCCCGCCCAGCCTGAGCGCAGATGAGCTGGTCTTTGAGTGGGGCGAGGTCGATGCCCAGCGCATCATCATTCAGGTCGAGCGCCGTGCTCAGAGCGACATCGAGGACATCCAGGAGACCGTGGTCTGCGTGGTGGACAACGATGGGTCTTTTGAGATTCCCGCTGACACTTGGGCGGCAGATTGGGACCAGGATGAGTGGCTCTACCTATACGTAGGCGCCGTTCGGGAGGACGGGGGGATCATTCCCTTGAACAACTCGGACTCTCGGGTGGCTGGAATCTACTGGTTGCTCGGGGCAGCAAGCACCGACCTGTAGGGAGTCTTGGGGGAGTATTCCCTCTTGAATCTCAGGGGAGAGAGCATGGGCTCCCCTGGGCTCTTTCAGGACTGCTACACTGCGTTTCGTGGTGTCCCCTTTGTCGAAGGGGGTTGCTGCGTCTCCGCCTGCCTGGTCTGGGTTGGTGGCTCGTAGGAGAGCAGGTATGGCACAGCGCAAGTTCCTCAGGCCGATTGTGGGCGGAGCCATCGGGCTCGCGATTTTGGGGGTTGCGGGTGCGGTCCTTGCTGCAGGCGAGACTGCCCTGATCACAGCCACGGGGACTGGGAGTGGGACTTCCACGACAGCCGTTGTCTACACGGACTCCACCCTGACCTGTGTTGCAGACGGATCTGCAGAATCCACCACCGTCACGGAGCTTGGTTGGTACGATGATGCGGCCAAGACGAACCCGGCTCTGCAGACTGTCGTGACTGGTTCGGGGGCCAGTTTGAGCGACACCTTCAGTGCGACGTTGACCAAGGGGGACGTAGTTTTCTGCGTTCCGACCTACGCCAACTCTGCCGTCGTCTGGGATTCGGTCACGGTTGCCAATGCAGCACCCAGTGCGACTGGGGTTTCCTTGACGGCAGACGGGGCTGGCCAGACAGCGACCTGCTCATGGACCTTCGACGATCCAGACTCCACCGATACTCAGAGCGCGGCGACGGTCAATTGGTACTACGTGGCCTCTGGCACTGCGGTGAGCACTGGGACGCTCTCGAAGAGCTCCACAGTAACGACCGTTGATACGGACACTATAAACCTGGACGTGGACGGAAGTGGAACTGGCGTCCCCAGCGTAAGTGGCGGTGGCTCGCTGCTTTGTGAGGTCATTCCCACGGACGACGATTCAACGACACCTCTACAGGGTGGTGCTTCAGAATCTTCGGCAGTGACGGTACCGGACACGGTGCCTACGGCCACGAGTGTTTCGGTCACGCCGTCCACGCCGTCCTCTGCCGACACACTGACCTGTGACTACACCTACTTCGATGTGGACACAGACCTTGAGACGTCCGCCACGACCTTCCGATGGTTTATCGGAACAACAGAGGTTTTGGGGATTACGACCGAGACCACGACCACCGCGGCGCTCGGCGCTGTTGCAGCGGATGAGATCGACTGCGAGGTCACTCCTGGGAATGATGCTGGTTCCGGCGCGGCCCGCAAGGCCTCCGATGACACCGATACAGCGATCGTCAACACCCCTGGTTCCTTCACAACAGGCCCCAGCGTGTCGATTGACGGAAGCGGGCAGACCACTGACAGCTTGACCTGTGTTTGGACCTTTGCTGACAGCGTTGACTTAGACCCACAGGCGGTCGCTCAAGTTGATTGGTACGTGAACGCGTCTCTCGTCGTCCCCGAGACGGAGTACATCACGGGCACAACGTCGACTGCGTCTGTCACAGCGCGCGACTTACTGGCAGCGGTAGATGACACCGTGTACTGCAGTGTCACGGCCAGCGATGTGAGCGACACCGTGGATACGGTAACGGCGGACAGCAGTGCCTCGCTGATCACCATTGTCGATACCGAACCGGTCGCAACCTTCGCTGCTGTGGTCGATACCGCGTCCACCCCAACCGTCACCGACACGCTGACATGTACCTATACCTATACGGACGAGGACAACGTAACCGACAGCTTAGTAAATACGGACTCGGCGAGCGTCATCAGCTGGATTGTTGGTACCACCACGAGACCCCATACAGGTGCAACGGCTGTCATGGGCAGCGACCTTTTGGCTGTCAAAGCAGACGCGGTGAAGTGCTCGGTCACTCCTGGGAACTCGTCGGGGAGTGGCTCCGCGCTTGAATCGAGCTCGGTCACAGTGAAGAACGCTAGCCCTGACACCCCAGGCACACCGGTTCTCTCGGTTTCTGGCGGTTTGGACGGCACAGCCACCTGTTCTGGGTGGACCTTCTCGGATAACGACACCGGTGATTTGCAGGGGGCTGCCACGGTCTCCTGGTTCAAGAATGGCTCGACTTCCGCCTCCGTTACCTCTTCCGTGTCCGGCGCGGCGACGACCTCGGACATTAGCCTGTCCTCTACCACCGGTGGAGACCTCAACGGGATGGGAGACGGAGACACACTGGCTTGTGCGGTCAAGGTCAAAGACGATGATTCCATTCCCCTCGAGAGCGGAATCTCAGCGACGTCCTCTACCGTCGCCCTTGCGAATACCGCTCCGAGTGTGACTGTGGATGCCGTGGTTTTGACAGGTGCTGCAGACGGTGGAGCGACCTGCAGCTGGACCTTCAGCGATCCCGACACGGCGGATACACAGTCGTCGGCGACGGTGAACTGGTACTACCACGACCCCAGCTCTTCCTACCCGGGCACCCCGAACTACACGGACACCCTGACGACCCAGACCAGCTCGGTCATCACCCTTAGCGCGGATGGCACCACCGGGGACATTGTTAGTGTCTCGGGAGCAGGCAGCCTAAAGTGCGCGGTCACGGTAGCGGATAGCAACAGCACGGACAGCCTCGAAGTCGAGTCGGCAGAAGCGACTATCGCCAATAGCGTACCGACGATTCACCAGAGCGCCAGCCAGTCCACGCTAGGCCCCTTCGTTACGCCCGCACCCATCGCAACAGGCGACACGGTCACCTGTGTGGCCTTCATCGAAGAGCTCGATATCGAGTCCACTTCCTGGAGCATGGCTTGGACTGACTCCGGCGGTACGGCCCTCTCAGGCGGAGGCGGCAGCGCAACGAACTCCGGAACAGTCAGCGCGGGCACAGTGTCGACAAGCACCGCGACCATCAGCCGCACTGTCAGCTCCTCAATCGACAACTATTACTGCACGGTCATCGTGACCGACACGGCCGGCTCCGTCACCGTGAGCGACTCCGTTAGCCGTAGCAACACGGCCCCGGATCAGCCTACGGTCGCACTGAGCAGTAGCGCCCCGCAGGTCGATGAATCGGTCACCTGCACTTGGACCTACAGCGACAGCGACAGCGACGCGCAATCTGGAACCGTCGTTGCTTGGCTTGTAGACGGAACCACCCAGACATCGTCGACCTTCTCTGGGGCCACCCTCACGGATTCCCAGACGATGCGCTCTATCAATGCATTCAAGGGGGACGATGTCGTCTGCGTGGTAACGCCCAGCGATGGAGTTGATCCCGGCACGGCCGGAAGCTCAAGCACCGCCACCGTGGCCAACACCGCACCCGTTGCTTCAGCGGTCGGCGTGACTTCCGCCACCCCCAAGGTCAACGACCCCATTAGCTGTGACTATACCTGGACTGACGCGGATGACACTGGCGGGACCATAGACACCGATACCAGCACCTCCTTTGCTTGGTTCGTGGGTGGAACGACCGTCGGCGCAGTCACCACCGAAACCACAACGGTTGCGGCGCTCGGAGCGGATCACATCACTGCTGGAGATGTGATCACCTGTGAAGTGACACCGAATGACGGCGTTAATGCTGGCACTGCGGTGCTCGGAAGCTCGGCAACAGTAGCCAACTCGCCGCCGGTTGCCACAGCCAGCATTCCGGCTGGTACCTACACAACGGGCACGACCGTGACCTGCAATGTGAGCGGTCAGGACGACAACGCTCACATCGTCAGCGGGTCGGTAGAGTTCTTCATCGACAGCGTCTCTGTCGGAACCACAGCATTGACTGACTTCACCGGTGGAAGTGGCACAGCCACGTCCGGGTCTGCCTCCTACACCTTGGTTCCGGCTGACGGTGGAAAGCAAATCAGCTGCACAGCCACCTACACCGACGCCATCGGCGGGACGGATTTCGACACCGCAACGACGAACTCTACCAACACTGTGCCGACGGTGTCGTTGACTTCGTTGACCCCGACCGCGGCCGTGGGGGACACGCTGACCTGTGTGACTGACGTCGCCGACTTGGACGCGCAGACCGTCACCATCAGCCGAGAATGGCGCTCCGCGAGTGATACGGGAACGGTGGTTCAAACCGACAGCTCAGTGACTTGGTCCTCTCCGGGTGGCAGCAGTGCGCTCACCGCCGTGACTGGAACCTACGTGGTCGACCCCACCGATGTTTTGACGGATGTCTATTGTGTGGTCACGGCCGATGACGGGACAGCCAGCGCGACGGCCAACTCTTCGGTCAGCGTGGCCAACACCGCCCCTACCGTGGTTGCTGTTGTCAGCTCCTCCACAGGAACAGCGTCCAGTGGTGCCACCCTGACGTGCACTGGAACGGCCAGCGACCCCGACGCCCAGACCCTGAATTACTCCATTGCTTGGACGGACGGGAGCACGAGCCTTTCGACCAGCACTGTGACGTCCGGCACCGTCGCGGCCCCAACGGGGGGAACATTTACCGGTACCTACGTAGTCCAGCCCGCTGACGTCGCCGGTGGTTCGGTTGTTTGCGAGATCACGCTATACGACGTCACTTCCTCGGTCACGGTCACTGACTCCGACTCACTGTTGACCTCGAACACGGTTCCCACGTTGACCGGGGTGCCCACCCTCTCGCCAACCCCGCCAACCGTCGCCGCTCCTGTAAGCTGCTCGGCTGCGGGTTCGGACATCGATGGGGACACCATCAACTATGGCTTTGAGTGGACCTACGACGGAACGGCACTGAGTACCTTGGCCAGCAGTGGGACCTCTACGGCCGCAAGTCTGGATCTGACCACCGGCGCCTTTTCTAAAAGCAAGACGCTTCGTTGCACGGTCACCCCCAGCGATGCGGATGGCATCGGCAGCCCCGACAACGTCGAAGTTAGCATCGCCAACGCACCGCCCAGCTTGTCCGTGGCGAGCGAGTCCTCTACCGATGCAGACCTCTACGTCAGCAGTACCATTGACCTGAGCTACGCCACTGCGGACTGGGTGGATGCCGATTCGAGTGATCCTAAAAATCTGCGGTACGTCATTGGTCGACAGGCCGGTGGATCGGGCAGTACGGCAACTTTTGTCACCGGCACCATCAGTGCGGGCACTTTGACCGCCTCCGAGCCGCTGTCGGGTTTGGGATTGACCAAGGGGGACGTTCTCTTCTTTGACTACACCCCCTACGACGGAACCGTCACCGGAACCGGCCCGGCCCAAACCTCGTTGACGGTTGCGAACATGCCACCGACGGCACCAACTACCGTAAGCCTCATACCGGTCGTCAACTCGGCGTATTCCAGCGCAGCGGGCTCTGTCGCGCGGGCGGGTAAGGACGACATCGTCTGCACAGGTGGTGGGAGTGTGGATAGCGACGCTGCGGATACCCTGACCTATGCGTATGCCTTTTACAAAGACGACGGAGACGGCTTGTTCGATTCTGCCGTCGATGAGCTTGTCGACCCGACGCATGTGACTGAAGATGGGGTGACTGGAACAATGGACGGCCCCGCGGTCGGAACCACAGCCTCCGATATTTTCTGGTGCTCCGTGGTTGCGACCGATTCGGAGGATGATTCCACGAGCCTGGAAGGCTCCCATGAGATTGGCGAGGACTGTGACGTTGATGAAGACACCTTCGTTTCCGATTCCATCACCTGCGGCGGGGATGACTGCGATGATGGCAACGCGAGCATCAATCCTGATGCTGATGAGAGAAGCATAGAGACTCAGGTCGGAGATGGCATCGATCAGGACTGCGATGATCATGATGAGTGCTACAACGACTTTGATGGGGACACTTACCCCGCAGCCCTTGACGCTGACCCTTACGTTACGGCAGCGGGCACAGGCTGCAATGGGACCACCGAGCTGACTGCTGCAGTGGGCTTTGGAAGGGACAAGGACTGCGATGACAATCAATCGCGGGTCAATCCAGGCAGTGACGAAGTCGCTTGCGATGGTCTCGATAACGACTGCTCCAGCGACGGAGTTCCAGATCTGGAAGAGACCGACCAGGACCTGGATGGATTCGTCCCCTGTTCGCCAATAGAAGACGATGCGTGCGACTCATACGTCAGCTTTAACGAGATGAACGAAGCAGCCAACTGGAGTACTACTTGGTTTGGAGATGTGTCGGTACTCGGGGGGTGTGACTGCAACGATAGCGATACGGATGCCAACGCGGCTCTCCAGACGCCAGGCGTTGCCGAAGTTTGCGAGCTGGTTGATCCCCAGATTGATTCGGACTGCGACGGTGATGACAATACTTCCAGCGGAATCCCGATTGAAGGCACCTCTGTCTACTACAAAGACAAGGATGGCGATGGATTTGGGTATGCGCTCGACTTTGGTTCCTTCTGCAACCAGCCTGACACGCATTCCTCCAACAAAGAGGACTGCGACGACCAGGACAAATACATCAATCCCCTCGTGGACGAGATCTGCAACGACACCGACGATGACTGTGATGGTCAGGTCGACAACGATGACTACCAGGATCTTGGGGATGCCTCTGGTTGCTTGGATCTTTTCTTGGACTCGGACCGAGACCTTTGGGGGGATGAAGAAAACATCGTTTGCTTGTGCCCCACTGCAGACGGCGGCCAGGACACCGGAGAGGACTCCAACCTGATCATGGTTGAGCTTGGATCCGACCAGTACATCTCCCGACAGGGTGACTGTTACGACTTGGCTCCAGACATCTTCCCAGACTCTGGAGACGACGACGACCTGAAAAATTACCAAGGCAGTTCGGTTGTTGACTACAACGAGTCCTTCGACTCCATCGCTGCGCGTCGAACAGAAGTGATGGACGGACACGACAACAACTGCGATGGCTATGTTCCACTCATCGAACTGGACTGTGACTCGGATGGCTCTTTTGTAAAGTTGCCTACGAGCAGCTTCCCGGATGAAGTGACCCGGTACGACGAGGTTGGTCTGGCACCCTGTTGGGACACAATCAGCGGGTTGGACGCGGAAGCACCACAGCTTGGCGCGGATGGCGAAGCAATGGACCTGCCTACTGTAAACTGTGCTGGCCAAAACCTAGTTTTGGTGTGCGACCCTTACACCAGGCTCTGGGTCGTAGGCCGAGCTGGGCTGGATGACTTTACGGGCGGATTCCGTGAGAACCGGCCAGGCAACGTTGCGGACGGCGACTGTGACGATATTTGCCCGGACCGTTTCCCTGGAAACACCGAGACCTGTGATGGGCTGGACAATGACTGCTCGGACTACGCGCCGGACAGTGATGACACGACGCCCTACTACTCGGATCCCTACAATCCAGACCTGCCTGAGCGGCTCTGGGAGGGGATGGACCGGGACGGTGTGCCTGATGGAATGGACGCTGAGATCGAGCGTATCGGTACCGTGACCGTCGAAGAGTTCGATCTGGACCAGGATGGGTACATCGGTTGTGGGTCCGACATTGGCTCGCTCCGCGAGCAGGTCATTCCCACTTCGCTGTCCTGCACCATCGACGGATTCGATCTGGAGTACGACGAAGAGCAGAAGGAAGACTGCAACAACACCTGTGCCTTGACCACTCCTGTTGCTGTAGAAGCCTGCAATGGCTTTGCGGATACTTGCGTTGGGGATACCGAGGGCTTGGACGGTGATGCCGACGACGCCATCGCCTGCGGAATTGGGTCCTTGAACTCGGGTGCTGCCCTTCAGGAAGAAGTCTTCGTCTTGACCTACTTCCAGGAAATGGAGGAGGACCTCTCCGAGGGCATTCCCGGTCCGGATGACCTGAACTCACAGCCACAGGGTGGCTCGGGCGCGGTCGACTCGGGCTGGTTTCTCGAGAGCCGACGCGGAAACTTCGACATCGTCGAGTGCGATCTCCAGTTGATGAGTGAGTCTCTGGCCGTCAAAGATGTCTCTGCCTTGGTGCCCATGCTGCTTCCTCGGGCTGTGCCCCCCTCGGACATCGAGGACTGGGAACTCGGTCCCGACGACATCGTGGCCACTGACCAGCTGCTCAAGCAGCACCTGAATGCCTTGGTGGGTGACGAGTCTGTTGATCAGGCCGTTCGTGAGCTGGATGACCGTCTTGCCGGACGCTTGAATGACCGAGATCCCCTGTTGGACTTTTGTGCCTGCGTCAATGGATTTGAGAGCGGGGAGCGCGACTGTGATGAGTGGGGCGAGCGAGGCCACTGTGCTGTGCTCAAGGTCAACTTGAGCGCTACTGCCGACGAGGAGATCGACCTGGAAGTCGAAGACAATGGTTGCATCGCTGGATACCCCGAGCAGGTCGTGACCCGTGCCGTTTGGAATCCAGTTCGCATCCAGGAGTCCCGCCAGCGAGTGGTTGAGTGGGAGTGCCTCCAGCTGTACGGGAAGACCTGCAGTGAGATCGCCGCGACGGGAAGGCCCGACACCATCAACTTCGGTGGAGCCCCCGAAGACTGCAACAACCTGGTCGACGATGACGGCGACGGTCTTGTGGATTGCGACGATCCAGAGTGCACCGCGTCGACGTGCATCAACACAGAGCTTGGGTCTACGCCCAGTACCGACTGGTGGCTGGAGCTTGGTCGACACAATGTCAGCGTGGTCACCCAAGGCAACCTGATGGGCTGCTGGGGTGACCCGACGGCGGGCATCGAGCAGATCGACGCAAGCACCGGTGGTGACTGCGACAACGCTGAACCCCTGGCCACTCGCTACAACCCCGAGGGTCCCGGTGACTTGTATGGCCGCTTCTGGGATATGGAGCTGGACTGCAGCACCTGTCTGGATGGGGTTGACAACAACTGTGATGGGCAAACCGACTGCGCGGACCCCGGCTGCGCAGCTTGCTTTGTGGGTCAAGGATTTGGTGTGGGCGGTGGCTCCGAGGCTTCCTGTGCGCAGCTGGGCTGCTCGAGCACTGGTCTCAGCCGAAGTCAGACACTCGGTGGCTTGGCGTTGGCCTTCTTGGCACTCGGCTTGGTTGGCGGGGGTCGGCGTCGCCGTCGGTCTGCCGTCTAAAGAGACGTCTTGAAACAACCGCTCGATTTGTGTGCGATGGCAGCGCCGCGATGCTCCCGCTCGTTGTGCCTGCTTCGCGGCGCCCCTAAGGACAGCTAAACATGCGCTTCGTTGACCATCTCGATGAGCGGCTACAGCACTGTATTCGGGTCTTACACCTACCAGCGCTTGCTACAGGCACTCTCAAGGTGCTCGCCCGTATTGACCTCGATGCGGAATTTGCCAACACGCTTCAAGAAGCGGACCCGCACAAGCGCTCGGGTGTCTTGAGCTGGGCAGCGTTGCTCTCGGACTTTCTCGAAACCAATAGCGACGTGGCTTCTCTTGAAGAGACCATAGAAAGTTTAGAGGGTTGGGGTTTGGTTCAGGTGGTGGGGCAGGATCCGCGAGACCCCGTGGTCCCGGGCGCTGCTCCGTTGCGTCTGAGCTTTGCTGGGCGCGTTTGCATGGGCTTGGCCCCGGGTACACGCACCGCCTTTGAGATTCAGGAAGAGCCCCAGACTTGGGAGATCTTTCATACGGCCAGTCAAGAGCGGGCGTTTATCGCAGTGCGGGAGAGCGACCCGGCCGCTGCGCACCGCAGCATTTTCATCGCTGGCGATGAACGCGTCTCCCATGTCGCCGGCCAGGTCGCCATGGCGCTCTGTCTGCGGGGGATTGTAGCCATCGACGCCTATGCCGCCGTAGAGCGCGGCGCGGGTTTGCTCAACAGCCTGCTGAAGCAAACTGAAAAAGCGAGGGGGCGAAGAATTCTATGTCTGCCGGATCCAGGCATTGTTCGCTTGGCTGCGGTCTGCTCGAATGCCAGACTTCTCTGGATTGAACCCGAAGTCGAAGCCAGGCGAGACAAGTGCATCTTGGATGCCGAGGTCAGTCGCTTGCTGGGCTCCAAGGAACTCAATGACGGCCGCCTAATCGGCGTACCCGACAGCACCCTTGCAGTGCCGCGGCGGGTCAACACCAAGTGGGAGTCTCTGATTGTTCCCACGAAGATCCAGTGGGAACTTCGTCAGGTCCTGATTCATGCCCGCTACCGTCTTGGGGACAGCTACAAACAGCCAGGACGTGGCAAGGGCTACCGCTTGCTGCTGAGTGGGCTTCCTGGCACGGGTAAGTCAATGTGCGCGGAGGCTTTGGCGACCACGCTGAATCGTCCGATAGTAAAGCTGGACCTGTCCAGTGTGCTGAGTAAGTGGCTGGGAGAGACCGAGAAGCTCTTAGCCCAGGTCTTTGATGTGGCCGAAGCTGCCCGTGCGGTGCTGGTGCTGGACGAGGCCGAGGCCCTCCTCCGGCAGCGTGACGGCGGTGGCGGTGGCGGCGGCGGTGGTTTGGGTGCTCTTTCCACAGGGGTGGCCTACTTGCTCACCCGATTAGACAGCTACACGGGTGTGTTGGTGGCCACCACCAACCGCAGCCGAGACTTGGACGAGGCCTTCTTCCGCCGCTTCGACGATTTTATCGTCTTGCCCATCCCGGATGCGCCCACGCGTAGGCTGCTCTGGGAGGGCCAGCTGGGTGCAGACTCCGGTGTTGATCTGGATTTTGTGAGCCGGCAGTTCGCGCTCTCAGGAGGCCTGATTCAGGGGGCGGCCATTCGAGCCAAGGCGTGGGCCGGCGGCTTGGAGCGTCCTCTCGATACACCGTTGCTGCTGGCCAGCTTGGCGAGAGAGCTCGATAAAAACGACCGCAGCACCTTGGAAGTGTTGGTCGAGCCCTACCGTTCCGAAGTCACGTCTCTACTCGATGGACTGGAAACCGACGATTAGAATGGACTCCAAAAGGAGAACGGCGCTCCGAGTGGAGCGCCGTTCCTGATTCAGCCTTCTTGAGCCAAATTACTTGGAATCTGGCGAGCTACCCTGGGCTCCGTTGACCTTGGCCATGTGTGCGACAGCACGAAGGGCAGACTGTGCGCTCTCCTCCATGCTGTGCTCGGACGGCCAGGGGCAGCCGGCGGTGGGCGTTGGGTCGAGTTTGATCTCGCCGTTGGCTACCTTCACGATGTCAGGGAGGATGGGTTGACCTGGCGCTGCGGGGCCGGAGAAGCTGAGCTGCTCCATGACCAAATGCTGAGCACACTGTTCGCCGGAGGTGTTCATCACGCCGCCGACGGGAGACGACATCTTGTTGTACTGGTCCCAGACCGTGAGCATCCAGAGATGTGCTTGCCCGGGGGCGACCGCTGGCCGATCTCCGGTGGGCGCTGTGAGAATGCCCTCTTGTATTGAACGCAGGCCTTGAGTGAAGGCATTGGCCGACCAGCGATCTCGCATGCGGGGGTCTGAGAGCAGGTTGGCGATGCCGTCCCCAGGGCTGTCGGTGCTCGATGTGGCTTCTTCTTGTACGCCGAACTCACGCGCTACGCGGTCAGAGACTGCCCACCGACCCATCGCTGCGATGCCATTCTCGACCGTGGCATAGTCGGTGGGGCAGACCAGCTTTAGGTCTGGATGCCAGAGCAAAACGTAGCGGGGTAGGTCGTTTCCAAGTTGCTCCTCTTGCTGAAGGCAGAAGGCGGCTGTCTTGGCCTCTCCGCGCAGGGAGCTCATCACCGCGACGACCTTCTCCTTCATGTCATCCGAACCGTCAAAACCGATGGCTTCGTCGCTGCTGTAGCGCCCACCGCCCTTCTCCGAGGTCACGATTCGGGTTGCGGTCAAGGCCAGGGTGGCCTCTGCCAAAAGCTCACGCTCCTTCTGGACATCACCCAGTGCTTCGACCAATCCACGGCGCTCAACCAGGCACTGGGCCTCTGCCTGTAATGCCGCGTCTCGTGCTGCTGAGGCAGACTCCATGTCCGCGATAGCATCTGCGGTCTCTTCCTGCGCATCTTTGGACTGGATGTAAGACCACCCGGCCAAAGCAATGGAGCTGCCGATGGTAAAGGCCATTGTGACCATGCTGCCTATCATCCAAGGGGAAAGCCCCAGTTTTTGGGCTTTGGCGGTCAGCCATTTGAGTACGGCCATCTGAGGGACGCGCAGCGTAGCCACGATCGACGGGATCATGTACGAGCTGCTGCCACCAACACCCAGAGCTGAGCTCCGTCTGGTCCCACCTCCACCCACCATCGATTTCGCTCCCTTACCACCGGCCGTCGTCGGGGCCTCGAGGGTGAAGGAGATGCTGCGCAGGTCACCGAAGTTGACTTCGAAGCGGGTAGGGGAGGGGAGCTCGATGTTGGAAGTCAGCCGACTACGCGCATCCGGTTGGACCATCTCCACGATGACTTGGCTGTTGACCTGGACCGTGCGAATTGCCGAGCCTTCCCTGGTCCCGACCAAGGTGGCCTCGAAGAGGAGCAAGGATCCAGGCGGGGGGGTGTTGGTTCCTTTTCTGAGGATCGTGGCACGTAGGATGCTGTCTGAAGGGTCAGCATCCTCGATGACGTAAATGCTGAAATTCTCGCCAGACTCCAGCTCAACTGACGCAACCAGAGGACGTCCCCCGGGCTCAGTACAGAGGATGCTTAGGCTCACGACGGCACCTCGTCTGCAGACTCACCATTGGGGCCACCCAGAGGATCGCCCGCAGAGAAGCGAGGGGCCACACTCGGTTTCAGGTCGACAGCTGCACCCAAGGGTAGACGAACTGCGAGGTTTAAGGCTGGTTGGAGCGGACGCTGCAGCGCCTGCATCAGGTTGGCAAAGTCCATGTTGGTCAGATCATGAACGGGGACGACCTGAACGGACACCGCGTTTTCGCCCTGGAGGGACTTGGTGCTCTCCCTGATCTTTTCTGCCAGCTCGCCGCCCACACTCTGGGCGTAGGCCTCGCACATGGTCCACAGTGCCGGATCTACAGGCAGGGGAGGGAGGCGTGCTTTGAATGTTCTCTCCAAGTGGAGGCCTGCAGCGATGACGCTCAGCCCCGGGAGGGCAATCGGAGCATCCATGGAGCTGCGCTCGGAAGTGCCTCGTCCGCCGTCGTTGGCCACGGCCATGTAGTGAGTGGTCATGGTGAATGCGGGGCGCCACCACAGTGAGGGAAGGCGGGCCAAGGTCTCAGCGCCTTTGGGACTGGTCCAGCTGTCCACGCCGACATTGGGCTGGGCTTGGTACCACTCGGCCATTGGCTTGGGTAGCAGTGAAATGGTCGGCGCGGGGTGCGGGCGAGGGTAGCCTTTGCTCGCTCCGACAACGGGAAAGGTGAGCTTCATCGCCTCGGCCAGGTTGCGGCCCAACTCAGCCCAGTGCCAAGGCACACCCGAGCCCTTTTCCGGAATGGCCCGGCGAGGGCCCAAGAGAGACATTCCTTGAGAGGTCTCGACCACCTTGGGAGCAGGACCCAAGCGGTAAGGAAAGAGCACGACGTAGCTCGAAGTCGTACCTGCGGGTGGGAACTGGCCGTAGACCTCCAGGGTCTCTAGACCTGCAGCTCGGAGGATGCCTCTGGACCAGCCGACAAGCTGATCATGGACCTCGCTCACCACATGGGCGACGTGTTGGTAGCGCTCACTCATTAGGGCAGCTCCGTAGGGACTTCTGGCTCTTTAGAACCGGCCTTAAGGCGGTATTGTCCGCGCAGGCCGATGAGCACGGTGTGGCTCTTGTCTAAGTCGTAGTAGCGATCACTGTCCTCGCCGGCGGCGTCGGTCACGCCGCTCAGAAGCGCACCGCGTTGGTAGCGTAGGTAGGGGCCCAACACAAAGTTGGGATGGTAGGGCGTGAAGCTGGCCAATGCACTGGCCTTTGAACGCAGGCTCCAGGCCATCCAGGCCTCTGCACTCAGGGTGTACTCCATGCCGTTGTAGCCAGGGCCTACCAGAAAACCTCCGCGCAAGCCGTATTGGGCTCGGGTCAGGTCGGTGCTACCGTCGGGGCGCTCTGCCCCCCAAGGTTGGTCAAGGGCCAAGCGACGACGAAGGGGCCTTGGGTCTGGAGCATGTCTAAGGCCCACGACCATTCCGACTTGGGGCCGAAGAGCCCAAGCGAAGTTCGGGTTGTCCGGACCGCAGTCGTTGATAAACCGGTCACAGCCAAAGGTACTGCCGGGGGTGACCGCATCCAAACGAATCTCCGGCCCGGTCTCGATTGCCAATCGTAGGTCCTTCTGGAACCAGACGGTCGCGTACATGGCGAAGTCCATGCTGATGCCGTCGGAATACAAGTCGGGCAGGGCTTGGTCGGGAATGCAGGGAGCTACGACATCCAAATCAAGGACGCTGGGACTGCAGAAGTAGCTAACATTCCTGTAGGGAAAGTATCCCACGCCACTAACCAAGTTCAGGTCGGTGGTGTTGGGGCGGCGCCAGCGCGGTGCTTTTGCGTTCGCTTCGACGGACTCTGTCGCCGTAAAGGCCGGAGAGACCTGTGGGCCCAGTCGGTACTGAGCTGAGGTGCCCTTGACGTACCAAGCCCAGGCGGCAGTGCGAATCATTCCCACTCCCCGGGCCCTGGATTGAGTCTGGGCGTAGGGTGTACGAGGCCGCCGTTCCATCAGCGGCTTCCACCGGGTCGGGGAGGCGTTGTCCACAACCACCAGAAGCATGCCGGCCTGCTCCTGCTTCGAGGCAAGCTCTCGCATTCGCCTTCGGGTGAGTTCTGCCAGGTAGCTGTAGATCTCCGAAGCGACCATTTCGGGAGGCTCGTCGCTGAACTTCTTGGGAACGATGCGCTTTACGAGCTGTGCGACGATGGGTGGGTAGGTCGTCATTCGATCCTGGAGCTCCAGGTCTCTGCGACGCACGTGGTCCGTGTG
Source organism: uncultured bacterium (assembly GCA_905480105.1). Classification (GTDB taxonomy): domain Bacteria; phylum Myxococcota_A; class UBA796; order UBA796; family CAJQPC01; genus CAJQPC01. Next base: position 19,060 of record CAJQPC010000151.1, read on the forward strand.
GGCAAACTCACCGTCCAAGAGTGCTGCCCGGACCAGTGTGGGAACGATGGCTCTGGGGGCCAGAACAGTGTCTTCGCAGATGGCCGCCGTGCGGAAGGACAGTTGGATGCTACCGGGTTTGTCATCGACCGAGGGAATGTCTTCAATGGCCCAGAGGATGTGCCATCCAGACCAGATCCTCCAGCGGATCCGATAAAGAGCTTGCCCGCCTGGCAGGCCGACTAAGCGCTCCACCACCGGCTCTGTGATGAAAGGATTGTCCAGCATAGAGAAAGGAAGTTGGGTGCGGCTCTCCCAGAGCACACGGTCCCTGCCTATCCCGGTCTTTCGGTCTGAGGAATCTGCTGCTTCTACCAATACGTCTAGGTTGACGGCCCCGAAGCTCTCCTGCTTTAGGGCATCGATTCCGTTCGCCTGGGAGCAGACGGCAGTGGGGTCAACGGCCCCCAGCCCCTGGGGGATGGGGGTTGCTGCGTATCGGTGGGTCGCCAAGGTGTTGGCCCAAGCGCCCGCAGTCTTGTTGACCAAGTCACCAGGCGCTGTAAACAGACCTTCGGTGTCGTCGAATTTTTTCACCATCGATTCGGAGGCGTGGTCCAGGAGCAGCCAGGTCTCGCGCTGATCGCGCTCATCGGGAGCAAGCTCCTTCATCAGCGAGGCCAGCACGATGCGCTTTACGCTGTCCTTGACAAGGTCGTGCTTGGAACCGTCGAAGTTCTGGTCAGCCCATGCCTCAATCTCCCAGAGTTCGAGGTTGTTCAGGGGCGGTATGCCCGGCTCCATGAGCTCAACCAAGGTCTCGTAGATACGGTCGTTGATCTCGAGCAAGAGCTCATCGGTGACGCGTACCCCATACACGGTGGTCAGGTCGTTTATGTACGTTTCGACCAGGCGCGTTGGAATGGCAGTGTAGTTGAGATCAAATCCTCCATCGACCGAATAGAATGTGTTCTTTGTTCGGGCGGCGATCTCTTCGGCGGTGTCGGTCTCTCCCTGAGAACCTGGGTTCAGTCGCCGGCTTGAGTTGCTTCCAATGTCCCCGGCTCCCGGCGGGTGAATCATTGCAGAGAGAGCGGTCAAAGCGCGCATCTGGTTGACCGTGAACTCCTCCATTGCAAACTGGGCAATTTGTACCTGAAGCAGGCGTGAAAACGCGATGAACTCGGCGGAAGCGTAGGTCTCGACTTCGATGTAGGTCGGGGTGTCAGGAATCGTAATGTTTGGAGGTCTCTCCTTGAGGTCGACAAGCTCCGTGCGGCTCGTGTTCCCCGCGCTGTTGTCGGAGAGAAGAGGGCTGGTGAGCATGCCTTCGATTCCGGCTGAGGCGAATGTGCCCGGGCTCACGTAGGGGTACATCTGCTCGAAGAAGGGCCCAGAAGACTTGGGGTCGCCTTGGAATATGTCGTAGGCCCGGAGCTGGCGGTTGTACGCCAGACGGTCGGCGAAGCGGCCCTCCATCAGCACCAGCTGTGGGGCATCCTCGAGGGATACGCTCGAACTCTCCGCGAAGTAGCGGAGGTCGGGGAACAAGGCCTGTGTCTCTTCGTTGCCATCTATCCAAAAGTCTTCGGTCAACCAGCTCACTCTCTCGGGAAGGGCGTATTGCCCTCCGTGGGTCCGAACGCTTGAGTCCCACTGTTTTTGGGTGGCGGGGAGAGCTGTAAAACCATCGCTCTCGAAGGTTTGGCCGAGCTCGTCCTTGGGCCAGCGGTAGGCGATGTCTTCCCAAACCTGGGCGTAGAGCTCGCCCGTGTTTTGCCAGTGTGTGCGGGTCGCGTAGGCTGTTTGTACGAGCTGGGGCAAATCACCCTTCGTCTCGGGATTCTGCTCTGCTTCCTTGCGAGCCCTGCGGTAGCCGATCTTAAAGCTGTCCTCGGGCTCCCATGCGCTGTCGGTATCCATGAACTCCACGCGCTCAATGCATAGGCCATATCGGGCTTCTGCGGTGGGACATTCTAGATCTGCGTCGGTGTCCTGAAAACCCACAACACGGACGGCCGGAGCAATGTTTGCGTTTTTGTCCGGGTCATCCAGAGACGGTCCTTCCATTCCACTGGCGGCTTCTCGTCCTGCTTTGATGCGGTCCAGGGCCTGTGCGTTCGCTGGGCTGCTCTGCAGGCTCAAGGCCAAGAGAGCGGATACGACCAAGCAGACGCTTAGCCAAGGGGTACGGGGATGCATCAGAACTTCCTCATGATGTCCAAGGCTTGGAGGCGCTCTACCTCTTCCATGATCTCTTCAAGTAGCTCGCGGCCCTGAGGGCTGCTGGTGGTCAGCTTCTGGAGTACGTCCATCATCTGTTCTTCTGCCATCTCATGGAGAAGGTTAAGCGGCGGACGAGATGAAGCTGAAGAGGGCTGTTGAGCGGATGTTGAAGGAGGCCGAATGCCGTCTTCAGCCGTCCACTCGATGTCGGGAAAGCCTTCCGACGCCCAAGTCTCTTCGTCCGCCTCAGGCTGTCCGTCATGGTACCCCTTCCCGGGGCTTCCTAAGGGACGCCTTGTGTCGCTTTTTCTACCCCCGCGTCGTTGGCCCGTTGGAACGGGACCCTGCGTGGTTGTCGGAGTGGGTTCTTTGGCACTCTGCCCTTGAGATGCCGCTGGCGGCGGGGCGCTCGGACGGGAGATGAAGGTTGGCGAGCCCTGAAAGCGCGTAAACTGGGCCAAGGGGGCGGCTTGGGGCTTGCTGGCGCGTCCAGTATCGGCATTTCGCCGCTGCTGCGGTGCTAAGCGGCCGGAAGGTAGCCGCTTCTCCCTGTTTTGGGTGACGGCATGAATCTGTGGCTCTGGCTGTTTGCTGCGGGTCTTGGACGGTAGTACTTGCTGACTATCGGAGGTCATCGGCGCGCGCTTCGGGGCGCCAACCCCCTGGCCTTGAACCGGATTCGGATGCGCCGTGGAGGTCTCTGGTGCTGAACGAAAGTTCACTCTCTCGCTACGGGCTGCCAGTGATCCTCGGGGCGCCGCGCCGGCCCTTCCTCGGCTTCGACGGGTGCTCGGAGTTTGACGGATAGCTCCAGGGGCCAAGTCCTGGCCCATGTAGGCGGCTTGACGGGCAAGAATTGGGGCTTGGGCTGCTGCAGTCGTTGCACTGCGTCCGCCCAGCTTGGTGGTTCCGCCCACCAATGGCGGCTGTTCGACCGCCGCGTGGATCTCCTGGGGGGGGGCGCGCCAATCCATGGCTTCCTCGAAGGAGTCGCGAAGGTCCCTCCGAGGCGCGATGGTGTCCTGTTGGGCTTGGCGCAGGAGAGAGATTGCGGGGCCGCTCTGCGCCCTGTCTTGTGCCGGACTGAATCCGAATGATTGGCCGGACGAGGCGGTCTGCGGCCTGCGCCAGTCCAAGAAGGGCCTTGCGCTTTGACGCAGGTTGCTTGGGGCGGCCACAGCTGAGGTGGCGCTTGCCTTTGGTTTGGTGTTTCCTTGGTAAGAGGGGCCTGGACGTCCTTGGCGTTGAACCTGCGTGCCGTGGGTGGGCTGGCTCGCCTTCGCCTTCGCCTTCGCCTTTGCCTTTGGCTCTGTCTTTGCCTTTGCCTTTGCCTTTGGCTCTGTCTTTGCCTGCGGCTTGCGGCGCGGGGCCACAGTTTGGCTCAGGTCGACCGTGCGAGCCAAAAAAGGAGCATGCAAATCTCCAGCCCGGCTCCAGTCGATGCGCTGAGAGAAGCTCCCCAGAAGACCTAGGGGTGCCGTTCCGGCCAGGGTCGGGGCTTGTGGTGGCGTGTGCAACGCTGCTGGCGCGGCAAGTTGGGCTCTGTCCCGAAGCAGCGGGACAGCCGGTATGCTCGGTCTCAGGCGTTTTGGGTTTACAAGGGTGGAAGCCTCTGACGGGGACCTTCCCAAGCCAGGTCCAGCCTGAAGTTTGTTGCGGGTGCTCCGTGCGTGCCGGGGCACATCGGCAGGTCGTCCACCGGGCTGTGACAGAGTGCTTGATGGCGCGGTCGGAAGGTTCTGAGGCGCCTTAGGTGCTTTGGTTCGCGTCTTTCGGGGGGCGATGACGTCCGTGACTGAACCGCGAAATGGTGCTGGCTGGAAGCCGGCGATAGCCCAGTCAATCCGGTCGCCGAAGCTTCGGCTAAGGGGACGACCGGGCACGCTGCTGAAGCGCTCTTGGGTTGGGCGCTTTGGAGTGGCCGAGCCCTGTGGCCTGAGCTGGTCTGCGGCTGACCGCGGGCCCCTTGGAGGCGTGAGAGGCAGGCTTGGGTTGCGCCAGTCGATTGGTGTGACAGGTCTCGGCTCCGCCCGCCGGGCCCGCTGGGTCGACGTGGGAGCGCTGCCGCTGCGCGGCGGTGTTTGCGTGTGGACCTGAGCAGGGCCCTGAGTCGGCGCTGTGACGGGGGGGCGCAACCCAG
>CAJQPC010000152.1 GCA_905480105.1 uncultured bacterium
CGCTTTGGCCAGTATTCAACAAGCCGCGCAGACTACCCCAGCGCAGGCCTTGACGGGCCCCTTTGCCCGAGGTGACTCCGCCGTTGTGCAGTCACACATTGAGATCTTGACGGAGTCCCTCCCACACCTGTTGCCTACCTACAAGGCCTTGGCAGAGCAGGCGCAGCAATTGGCAGCCAAGAATAACTTTCCCCTCGATGAGGGGTGAATAGATCCTCAACAAGATCCGTTGAATAAGAAATGGAGAGGCGACTTCCTCCCCAAGGCTTATGCAGCAGGAGATTGCCCCATGAAGACCCGGTGCTATACTCTTGATAGTATCGTCAGGAGCGTCCCGATGCTCGACGCCTACATTATCGATCGAATTCGTCGCGAAAAGGGTTCTCCACACAAGCGGGGAGTCCAGCGCGTGCAGATAGAGGCACCGCGCCCAGATCGCCGACCTCCCCCTCCTTCTCAGGAAGAAGACCCCGTGCGGGAGCGCGGCGTGGTCATCATCGACTTCAACATCTGAGCTGCCGCCGCAAACACGGACGTGCCTTGGTTAAGTCAGCGAGTGAGAGCAAAGCCCTGGCTTTGCTCTTCCGAGAACGAGGGCGCTTAGATCTTGTGAGGCCGGGACCGAAGACGGGCCATTGAGTGGACTTGAACTCGGTGATTCACCCACACGATGCCGGTGAAGATCGTCGCCTTCGGAATCGCCTTGGTCAGCCGGGGGCGTGGACAACAGGAACTGGCCGTCTGGCGAGTCCGTCCAGGCCCAGCAAATACTGGGCCGGTGAGCGGGCCCCAAGAGCCTCTCGGCAAAGATCTGAGTGCTGGTCCCTATGAAACCCAGCCCCATTCAGCTCCTCCCGATGAGCAAGGGCAGCGCTGTTGTATGTGATTCTGAGCAAGGCTCGATAGGGTTCCCTCTTTGTCCTGGCGGGTGCACTCCAACCAGACCCTGACACCTCCTCGCCCTTGCCTGGATTGCTGCTGCGTGCTACCTCCCCGGGGTCCTCGCGGAACAGTGCGCGTCTGCGCCCGCTTGCCGCGTTCAGAGAAACACTGCACAGCCTAAGGAGGCCATCATGGCCCGCCGCTGCGTCTTGACCGGTAAGCGTCCCAACGTCGCCAACAAGGTCTCGCACTCCAACATCAAGACCAAGAAGCGTCAGCTCCCCAACCTCCAGAAAAAGAAGATCTGGTACCCGGAGGAAAGCCGCTTCGTAACGTTGCGGCTCAGCACCCGCGCAATGCGCACCCTGCGTAAGAAGGGCCTGCACACCTTCGCGAAGTCCGCCGGTGTGGACCTGAGCAAGTACTAAGCTTCAGCTCGAAAAAAAAGGCCCGGGCGATTGCCCGGGCCTTTTTTTTTCCCTCGAGAGCCCACTGGTTAAGAATCAGCAGGGCCCCGAAGGACCCCGCCAAGACAACATTTTAGGGCGCAATACGCTTGGCGGCACGAGCGACCCTGGGGTCATCGTCGTTCACCATGGAGGCACAGAGAGAAGCCGCCTGTGTGGGGTCAATACGATCCAAGGCATTCAGTGCGGCCAGGCGCACTGAAGCCGAGTCGTCCTGAAGCAAGGGTGCCAGGTCCCCCGCCGAGAAGGCCACCCTGTGCACGCCCAAGCTGTTGGCTGCAGCTTGGCGCACCATCGGGTCTAAGTCAGACAGAACAGCGCTGAGCTCCACGCCAAGCTGGGCACCCGCTGCGTGCATTCCGGCCACCTGAGCTGCCTCGAAGCGCTCCCCGTTGTCGTCGCTCTGCAAGGACTCGGCGATCAGCGGCAGTGCCCGATCTGCGTCTACCCGACGCAAGCCATACAGCAGTGACGCGCGGACCAGAGGGTCCTGCTCTAGTTCATACAGACCGACGATCAACTCGGGCTGGGTCTTGCCAGCTGGCGCAAGCTGACGGGCCAAGGCTGAGCGAATTTCGCCAGGCTCATCCCCATTCAAGAGCCGGTCCGCCAGCAGTGCAAAGCGGTACTCGGAGTCCGGGGTCATAAAGGTCAGCTGACCCGCGCGGTTTTGGATGGGCTGTACCTGAGCGAAGGCGGTCACGGCCTGAGGCTCGTCCCGCCGAGCCTGCTCCAGCTGCACCTGCAGTTCAGCCTGCCAGTCGGAAGACTGTGCTTGCTCGGAGGGCTCAGCGCCCGTGCGTGTTTCTGTAGGTGCGGCCTGGGCCACGCTCAACATTGCCAAAAGGATGATGTGCATCAGTTGCTCTCCATCAGGGACCAGCCCTCGTTCCACCAATCTGCGCCGTCATAGGGCTCACGAACCACATTGGAACCACAGTGAACTTCACCCAATGCCATGTGATAGACCTGCCAGTCGTCCATGAACTCCAAGCGGAGTTCTGGGGGCATCCCGACAGAAAAAGCATCGATCACTGGGTCAGCGCTTTGGTCGTTGACGTTCGTCCGCACCATGGGGTCTGGCACGAAGAGAGTCGTTTGACCCGAGGTGTCATCGGCGACAATGAGGTTCGCCATTCCAGGGAACAGTGCCGCAACGCCACCTCCACACTGGCTCACCGTCTCGAAGAGCCCGGGGATGTAGATGATGTCGTCTTCTTGCAGGCCCAACTCGTCAATCATCACCTGGAGCTGCGGCTCCAAATAATCGCGGGTCAGCCGGTCGTTCAGAGCCCGGAGATCAGAATCGGCTAAGATCTCACCCGGAGTGTCCCAGGCTTTGTCGCGGGTAAAGCGGGTCAGCGTGGTGTTCGGCTCCATCGACTCGAGCGCATCCCAGGCCAGCTGGTCACTGGAGTAGACCAGCTTCCAGCCTAAGCGTGAGCCCTGGACCGGAATGGTTGTGACCCACTCGTCGACGTGTCCCACGCACAACCAGCTGGAGTCCAGCTTGAAGGGCGCCTGAACCGCCTGATTGTCGAAGAGTTCCTGGACTTCATCCGCTGGGGAAGCTCGGCCTTGGGCGCCATAGTAAATGCGGCCCAGAGGATAGTCGGGGGTGGGCGGCGCGACCTCGATGTTGCCGCCATAATCCTGGGAAGTCCCCTGACCTGTGCCCCAGACACCGCGCACCATGTTCGGCCCCTCGAACTCATTCTCGGCAACATCGGCCAGTCCTCGATCGCGGATCAAGTCCATCACCACGCCCATGTGGCCATCGGTACCCACGGCGTTGGCGAACTCCAGCTCATCTTGAATCCAGACATCCCCCCCGTAGCTCAGCCCGTTCACGGCCATGAACGCGTCCCCCAATACATCCCCGTATTGCTGCACCATCGAGCTGTTCTCGTAGCCGTTGTAGTTCACCGCCACCATCGTGGTCTGCACACTGGACTGAAGGTGGTGGTTCAGAATCAAGGGCGACGCCGTGAGCTGCACCTCGAAGCTGTCTCCATTGACCAAGTCCTTGACCCCCAAGATCGCAGTCGCTCGCCAGTCCCCAAACTCCACCTGAAACTCGTCGCCAGCCATGCCCTTCCCGATTTCGGCCGAGGCCAATTGGTCAGAGAGGATCATTTGCTTGTTTTGGTACACCCGGACCTTGTCCAGGTCACCAGAGATCAGGCTGAGCTCGGTGCGCCGGGGAATCTCAAGCTGGAAGGTGGTGAAGTCGTTGTCTCCTTCCTGCAGGCCCTGGTTCCAGTCCGGGTTGCCGTCGGAGTCGTCGTCATCGAGATTCGGAACACCAACGATGCCCGGCACCGCCAAACTCAAGTCCTCAGCGGAAATAAAGCCCTGCGTGGCGTAGACACCGACAGGGAGCGGCTGCTCCTGCTCAACATCTTTGTCACAGGCCGTCAGCGCCAACAGCGCAAGGGGGAACATTCATGAACTCCAAGGTTTGGTTGCATGGAACATGCACCCCCACGGCCCGTGTGTCCAGCCCCCAACAGCGACCTCACATCAAGAATCCGCGGATTCGGGGCAGACTCCCCACTGCATGGATGGGCTTAGGGCTGTGATCGGTCTCCACAAAGACCACAAGGGCGTCTGGACAGCGGGCGTGGAAGAGATTCACGTTGGCCGGCTCGTTGTCCATAAAGACCACCGACTCCCCCAGTGTTGCAATCTCCTCCAAAGCGCGGTTCTTATATTCAGTATCATCCTGCTCAAATGACGGTTTCGTGAGCAGACGTGTACGGGGAATTTTGTAGGGAAAACCCGAGCGCTCCAGTGCTTTTTCGGTCCCAGAATGCATCTCCCGATGCCGTCCCGTCAGGTATACGATCTCGCAGCCGCTTCTATGCAGCCTGTGGACCAGGGCTGCCGCCCCCGGCATGGCGTGATCGTAGAGCACATACTCTCCATCAAAAAACCGCTCAAACCAAAATTCTTCCAGTTCCTCAGCGAGTTGAACCGGCACCCCTGCAGCTCGAAGTGTGTCCCGCATAATCCAATTCGTAAAATGCTCCGGCTGCACCTGCCAGAGCTCCGCATCGCCCGAGTGAGAGGCGTACTCGCGCAAGATATGAATCTGACGGTGTCTGCTGTCGAAGAGACACCCGTCTAAATCGAGCACACACACACCCGCACCGCCTGCCAACTGGCCGCGGTTTAGCACCTGTTGGAGGACCTGGGTCTGCTCTTGGCTGCGGTGGAGGGGTTGGTACGGCACGGTCTACAGGCCCCGAACTTCGGTGAGCAAGCCCTGCAGATCAACAAGGGACGGACTCTTGATGCTCTCCAGCAAACGCTCCCCCTCACCAAGCACCTCCAGCGCTCCCTGAATGTGCCCCAAGGCGGCCAAGACCTGCCCCTGCATACCCAGAGTGATCCCCCTTGCCTCGGTTTGGGCAGCTTTTTCCTGGGCTTCTGCGGCTTTTGAGAAGGCCTGAGCGGACTGTTCCAGGTCCCCCGACACGATCAACCTCTGCCCATAGACAAAGAGCGCAGCGCCCAGACTGGCCGGGTCCCCGAGCTTCTCGCAGAGGTGAACTTGAGAGAGTCCCAAGCTCAGCGCATGTGGCATCCGCCCAAGCTCCATGGCCAGCTCTCCAGCAGCGTGTACCGCCTCCATCTGCGAGGCCAAATCGGCCAACTCCTCAAAGCTTCGGCCCGCATAGAGCAAGCGATCCAAGGCTTGGGTTTTGTGACCTTGGCTGAGCTCGACGCTTGCGATTTGCATCAGCAACCTGGCCCGCTGCGGCACGTCTTGAAGCAGCTCCACCCCATCCAGCGCCTCTTCCAAAAGTCTTAAAGAACGTGCCCAGTCTCCAGCACCGGCCGCTTGGTCCGCGAGGGTGCACAGTGCTCCGACCAGGACAGCACGGGAGCCCGCCTTGCGCGCAGTTGCCAGCGCGGCCTCGGCTTGAGAGAGCCCCCCTCCCCCTTCGAGCTGGGACTGCAAGCCCATGAACGCAGCCTGGGCCTGGGCATCTTCGAGCTCCACTGCCAACCCAAGCCCACGCTCCACCAGTACGGCGGCCCTTTTCTGGTCTCCCGTAGCCAAGGCCAGCTGCGCCAGCTGGTGGAGAGCACGCGCCTCCCCTTCCCGGCTACCCGCCTTGGACATCAGCTCCACCAACGCATGGGCTGCCTCCTGAGCCAGCGTTTCGTCTTTCGCGGCCAGTGCCACCTCAAAGCGCTGCTGCTGAAGCGCTGCCAAGCCCTCTTGATCCCCGGTTGACTCTCGAAGTGGGAGTGCGGAGTCCAAGTGCGCCAGGGACTCCCGTAGCTTGCCCAGACGCGCATACAGCACACCCGCCAAGTGGTGGGCTGCAGCAGCACCCGTGCGGTCCTTGGCGTTTGTAAAGACCTCCAAAGCGGCGAGCGACTGCTCCAGCCCTTGCTCGTCTTGGCCGGCAGCTTCGCTCTTAAAGGCTTCGTGCAGTTTGGCCATTCCTTGGCCGGTGGTCTCGCTCATGGGTGCTCCGTTAGGGCAAGTGGATAACCGAGCCATCCGTGTACGCCGTTCGCTTTCAAGACCTGTCTTTTACTTGGCCCAACGGCGAAGCTCTGTGTTCCGGCCTGGACATGGTGGTCCAGCCCGGAGAGATCCTTGCGCTCGTGGGCCCCAGCGGCTGTGGAAAGAGCACCCTGCTGCGCTTGGCTGCAGGCCTGCTTGCTCCAAGCTCGGGCAGCGTGGAACGGCCAAAAGGAGAACAAGCCTTCGTCTTCCAGAAACCCACTTTGCTGCCCTGGCGCACCCTGCAAGAGAACGTCGCACTGCCCTTGGAGTTGGTCGGACGCAGCGATCCGGCTGCGGTCATAGAGGTATTGGAGTTGGTGGGCTTGGCCGAGCACGCCACCAAGCTACCCGTCACCCTGAGCGGCGGCATGCAAATGCGCGCCAGCCTGGCACGCGCACTGGTCACCCAACCTGAGCTGGTGCTCCTGGACGAGGCTTTCTCTGCCTTGGACGGCTTGACGCGAAGGCGCCTACATCTCGCTTTTTTGGAGATCTGGAGAGCCAAGGGATTCTCGGTCTTAATGGTTACCCACGACCTAGACGAGGCGCTCTGGTTGGCGGACCGCGTGGTCGTATTGGAGGGGCCACCCGTGCGGTTAAAGCAGGTGGTACAAGTTGAATTGGACAGACCTCGGGCGCGGGAACAGCTGCACACCCCAGCGTTTGGAGCCCAACTTCAGGGCCTGGAGCGGCTGCTGTGAGCCGAGCCCTTCCCTTCCTGGTCGCCCTGCTGGTCTTGTTGGCGTGGTGGGCCTTGTCTCTGACCCAACCCGAGATCTTGCTACCGGGGCCCATGCAGGTTTTAGAGGCCGGCTGGACGGGGCGCGTACGCTTGGGCACGGGCTTGCTAAACACCGCCTTAAGTAGCTTAGGAGGCCTGGCCATCGCGTCGGGCATTGGCTTGGGTGGAGCCACCTTGTTCCTGCGCTTTTCCTGGCTGGAGCGGGCATTCTACCCCTACGCGCTCTTTATGCAGACCGTGCCGATCATTGCCATCGCACCCGTGCTGGTCGTGTGGCTTGGGTATGGAGCTTCGGTCGCGCTGTGCACCGCAGCCATCGTGTGCTTCTTCCCCATCCTAAGCAGCGCCAACGCCGGCTTGAGCAGCCCCTCCCGCAGCGAGGTCGAGCTGCTCCAACTCTACGGCGCGTCTTGGACACAGACCTTGATCAAGCTGCGCCTGCCACGCGCCCTGCCCACTGTGCTGGCCGGCTACCGAAGCGCGGTGGGCCTGAGCGTGATCGGAGCCATCGTGGGCGAGTTCGTCGGAGCCACCGGCGACCCGGTCTCCCTGGGGTACTTGGTGATCAGCTCCTCTCGATCCGCTGACACGGCCACCACATTTGCCGCGGTCTGCGCCAGTGCCGTCCTGGCTGGAATCCTTTTTGCTACCGTACGTGCCATAGAAGGCTGGGCCATAGGCGCCTGGCATGGCCACTCCTGAGAGAGACTGCTGATGCTGATGTGGCTGCTGGCGTGTACGAGCGCCCCCGAGACTCCGATAAAGACCGACCTGCAGCAGGTGACCCTTGCCCTAAACTGGCTGCCAGAACCCGAGTTTGGCGGGTTTTATGAGGGCGTCTTGGGTGGGCACTACGAGCAGGCCGGATTCCAGGTCGAGATCATGGCCGGTGGTCCAGGTGCCCCCAGCTTGGAGTTGCTCCAAAGCGGCAAGGCCCAAGCCGCAATCTCCGCCGGTGACGACCTGTTGCTCAAGCGCGCCAAAGGGATTCAAGCCATCGGCGTGTGGCCAGCTTTTCAGGACGCCCCCAACGGGCTGATGGTGCGAGAACCAGGACCGACCACCTTCTCAGAGATTCCACAGAGCAGCCAGGTGGCCATCGAGCTGGGCTCGCCCTTTCAGAGCTTTCTCTGGGAGCAACAGGGCTGGGAGGGAAAAGTAAAGGCCGTGCCCTACACCGGTGGCGTTGGCCAGTTCCTGGCAGACCCCACGCTGATTCAACAGGCGTACATCACCAGCGAGGTCTGTGTGGCGCAATCCAAAGGCGCATCGGTGCGCTTCTTGAAAGCCAGCGATGCGGGTTGGAATCCCTACGGGACGCTCCTGGCCTTGCCCGAGCCTCTGCCTGAATGGGCGCCTGCGTTCGTAGAGGCAACCGAAAAATCCTGGCAGGCCTACCAAGCAGACCCAGGCCGAGCAAACGCGGAAATCAACCGACTAAATCCTGCCCTGACCCCCGAGATCCTGGCTTGTGTCACCAAGGCCCAGGCGCCCTACCTGGTAGGCAGCGACGGCCTGGGCGAGATGACCGCCAAGCGCTGGTCTGAGATGGCGGAGACCCTGGTGAGCCTTGAGCTGCTTTCACCGGGCAGCACTTCCGATGGCGCCTGGCAAGCTTTTTAAGGCCACTGGCTCCGCCACTTCTACAACACCTGGTGGGTGCTAGTCCTCTTCTTCGTCGTCGTGGGCCTCGCACTCGCCGTGGTCCTCTTCGCCGTCATGCATGTGGCACTCCAGGCCTTCCGCGCAATCTGCATCTGCGGTGCACTCCTCTCCTTCAGCGGCGCCTTCAGCACAAGCACAGAGGGCAAAGAGAAAAGCAAAAACCGACAGCCGTGTGATCTTCATGGGGTCTCCAAATGGTGAGAGCGCCAGTTTTCTGAGCGCGGCCAAAGCATTATTTCGGCCGATCCTTTTTAGCAATAGAATTGCTTTAATGAATGTCAAGCGCTAAGGCCGCGGCTGGAGTGCCTATGTCCGACAGAACCACAGCCTTTGGAGATACGATTGGGGCGCTCATCGGCTTGAGCTGCGCACTGCACTGCGCGACTGTCGCAGCCTTGCCTGCACTCTTGGTGTGGGCCGGGCTTGCTTGGGCGCAGTCCGAGAGCGTTGAGTGGGCGTTGACCGCTGCCAGCGTGACGTTTTCTTCAGTCCTGGCCCTGCTTGGCTACCGAAAACACGCCAGCAGCTCCACGCTTGCACTCTTCGTTTTGGGGTTGAGCGCGCTTGTTTTCGGGCGTCTGGCTGAGATCAGCGGGCTTCCGCTCGCGACCGTATTCAGCATCCTCGGCGGACTGTTGCTCTTCGGCGCTCATATCCGGAACTCACAGATGCGGAAGGCTTCTCAGTGCCCGCACCCGTCCCCAGCGTGATGCCCATTGTCCAACTCCCCTCCCCCAAACTCAATCACCCGTGCCACCCCCAGCCCGGCCGCGAAGCGGTAGGGCAGGTCGTTCGCGCTGGTCCAGACTGGAATGCGAAGCTGAGCGTTCAAGCTCCAGAACTCGCTGACGTTGTATACGCTCCCAGCCACCACCGAGAGCTCGCCGAACTCCCCGCTGCCACGACTGTCTTGGGTAGAACCCACAGCAGAGAGCCCGACCCAGGGCACCGCCTTGTCGCTGATACGGCGTGCTCCACGAATCCCCACACTCCCAAAAGCGCCTTGGCGACGCTCATCGGAGCCCTCGTAGAACGGCACCCTGGCGTCCACGCTCAGGGAGAACAGCCAGCTGCCTCCAAACACGACATCGCCGCCCAGGCGAGGGTCCACGCTCTTGGACGCGCCGGGCAACACGCCCAGGCCTTGCGGGGATGTGCCAGTTGGAAGGGACAAGCCTGGCCGGAGACGAAGCACCAAGTTCGACCGATTCACGGCCAAGTAGGAGCCCGAGAGGGAGGCGTCCCGCAGGCGCGGCCCCAGGTCGCTGTCCCACTGAATGCCGATGTTTACGCCCACAGACCAAGCGGCGTCAAGCGCGTATCGCGCGCCGCCGACCAGGAAGGTTTCGTTGCGTACGCCGCCCATCGCTTGGAGAGTGGACAGGTCCGTCAGAAGGCGTCTTTCGCCCAGAGGCGCATCGAATTCAGATCTCCCGACCGGGAGCTTAGGTTCACCTCACAAGCCTCATTGTGCTTGGGCTGGAATCGAGGCAAAGAGGAAGAGTAAGGCGGATACCGGGACCATGGGCCGAATATAGCCCGTTTCAACCCGGTCCGAGCCATGCTATTGGTGGAGGCACGTCTTTGGACTTGGGAGTTTGTGATGCGCGTGATGGTCAGCTACCCGCCCCTGCGAGGCAAGGGCAGTCCAATGCTCACTCAGAACCGGCAGTTCCAGTGGTTCCATGAG
>CAJQPC010000153.1 GCA_905480105.1 uncultured bacterium
CGTGCTGCTGATGAGCAAGCCGTCCCCAAGGTTGTTCCGCAGAGTAATGTCGAGAAGCACAGGGTAAGCGCCCCCCGTGATGTCTACGCCGTCAGGGCTGTTGTTCACGATGGTCGTGAATGCGATCTTCGAGGCCGAGGCCCCTTCGATGCTCACTCCCCCGCCCCGGGAGGTGCCCAGGTTTCCGTCAAAGCGACTGGTGGTGATGATTGCCTTGCTGTCGCCCGCGTTGTTGGCGTGGTGGTAGTAGCCGGCTCCGACAGGCGCGGTATTGCTGTTGAATGCCGAGCCCGTCACAGTGGACTTGGCTTTGTAGACTTTCAGACCGCCGCCGTCCTTTCCAGCGCTGTTGCCCGAGAAGGTGGCGTCGGCGATCGTGGTCTCGGAGCTGTCTACGAAGATGCCACCGCCGGCGCCCGTGGCCGTGTTGTCTTGGACGATGGTGTCAGTCAAGGTCAGGGTGGTCCCGCAATATAGGGCGCCGCCGTCGGAACTCGCGTCATTGTTGGACCAAGTCCCTCCGCTCACGACCACCTTGGTCGCTGTTGCGCTGACAAAGACTCCAGCCCCATCGACCGCTTGGTGACCGCTGATGGTCAGGTCCGTGAGCTTGAGCTTTTCCTTGCCGTAGTACAGGCCGGCGCCCCGAGCCGAGCTGCCGCTGGCCGTGTTGTCACTGAGTTCTCCGCCCAAAGTCAGCTTGGCGTCCCAGACATACAAGCCGCCACCGGCTCCCACGGCGCTATTTCCGGAGATCACACTGTTGTTGCCCGTGAAGGACATGCCGCTCGACAGGGCGCCATCCACTGCAACGCCCCCGCCGCTATCTCCGGCTTGGTTGTCGGTGATGCTGCAGTTCTGACAGCTCAGGTCAGAGTCTTCGACGTTGATGCCGCCGCCTTGGTCACCGGAGCTGTTCTCGTAAATCTCGACGCGCAGGAGGGTGGCATCGGAGCCTTGGCGCAGCTGCAGGCCACCGCCCTTCAGGGTCGAGTCGTTGCCCCAGACGCTGGAGTCGGTGAGCTCCAGGATGGAGTTGACGAGGTAGATCGCACCCCCTTGGTAGCTCTTGTTGTTCTTGAAAATGCAGTCGGTGAAAGTGGCGCTGGAGTCAGAGGCGAAGACCGCGCCGCCGTAGGCATTGTTTCCCACCTTGATGCCGCGCACGAGGGTGTCGCTCACGTCCACGTTCGCGCCCTCTGAGAGGAGAAAGCCACCTCCAGCGGAATCACCGGTCATGCCGTAGATGTCCAGGTCGTTGGCCGTGAATGTCGAACCCACGACGTTTACGCCTTGTGCCGAACCCGTCAGGGCGATCCCTTCGAGACGCACGGTCTCGCCCTGATTCACAGTCACGGCCGAGTCGTTGCCGGTCGCGTCGATGATCACCTTGTTGGGGCCGGCGCCGATGAGTGTGAGGTTCTTGCCGTCGGTGTCCACGTCTTCGCTGTAAGTCCCAGCCTCAATGGTGATGGTGTCACCGCTGCTCGCTGCGTTCACTGCGGACTGGATGGTCGAGTAGCTGCCAGTGCTGCCCACGGTCAGGGTGGCTGCGTTGGAAGGGGACACGAGTAGTAAAAGCAGAGGCATGGTGCAGGCTCCAGGGGCAGTAGCATAGGCCTAGCCTGGGGCTCTTCGTGCATCCGAACAGGTCAAGGAAAGATGAAACTACAGGTTCTGGATACGGCTCACTCCGATGGACGATGCCCATTTGGGGTAGAGTTGAGAGCCGTATACCGGAGTTTTTTGTGATTCTGATAGTGCTCTCGCTGGCCCAGTTGACCGGTTGTTCGGTCATCCAGGGCTTTTTGGGCGATGGTGGCGTTGAAGCCGTAGCCCTGGCGGACCAGCTTCTGGTTGACGGAGACGTCCAGGGTTCCCTGGACGCCTACGAGGCGGCGTTGGTCGACAATCCCGAGAATGTCGATGCAGCAATCGGGGTGGCATACGGGGCTTGGCTGCAGGCCGACTATGCTCGGGTCGACAGCCTCTTGGCCACAGCGGAGCCCTTTGCCCCGGAGCGGGCCGGTGAGCTTCAGCTACGCCGAGCGATGGCGCTGATCGCCTCGGGTTCGGTGGACGAAGGGCTCGAACTCGCTCAGGGCAGCGGTGAGGCCGCGGGGGCCGTTTTGGCGGCTGAGTACTTGCTTGCGGATGGCGAGAGGGAACAGGCCATGCCGCTGTTGGAAGGCGCGCGCTCCGATGCGGGCGGGGTTGGAGCCGCAGCTTCCGGATACCTGGAGCTTCTCAATGACGAGGACCCCTCGGTGCAGGGGTTGGCCGAGAACTACGCTCTCTGGGCCATCGGAGAGCGCGGTGTAGCCGTTGCCAGCGTCGAGGACGTTGTGCTGTCCATGCCAGACGAAGGGGACCGCAAGGCCTCGGAATTACTGCTGTGGGCCGGTCGGGCGGCATCTGAGCGCGAACTCTTGGTCGCATCCAATCTGTTGGAAGCAATCGCCTTTCCACCCTCGGGCCAGGCGTGGCGCGTTCGCGCGACCCGGGCGATCCTGGATTGCGCCGAAGGCGTTGAGGACGACTATGCGGCGTGTAGGGAAGGTTTCGCCGAGATGGATGGTTTAGCTCCCGCGGATGGGCTGATCCACGCTCGGGCTGCGGCAGCTTCCTTGATTGACGACCCCCAGGTCGCCCTGGAGATTCTGGGAACCTACAAGTCGGTTCCTGGCTCCGTGGTCGCCTTCCAGGCGGGCGAGACAGAAGCCGCAAAGGGCTTGGCGCCCGCTGGCATGGTCGCTGAATTTTTGGATAAGAGGTAGGCATGAAGGGCATCTTTGAGTGGATGATGGCAACGGCTATGGCCGCCATGTTGGTGTTCGCCCCAGTGGCACTTGCTGGATCCAAGTCCGGCGACGGAACCCGAGTGCGTATCCAGGTCTTGGATCAGGAAGGGGCACCGGTCCAGACCGCAGTGATTCGCCACCCGGAAGAGGCCGATCGACACCGGGTCAACTCGGTGGACGGCACATGGGAGGACGAGGTCCTCTACCTGCCAGACGGAAGCCCACTGCTCTTCTTACCCGGGGAGGTCTTGGTGTTTGAGATCAGCGCCCCTGGCTACGAAACCACGGTTATTAGCTACCAAGTCCGGCGACGCGGCAACGACGTAAAGGTCACTTTGGCTGCGTTGGCCTATGATTCCGGTGATATCGACGAGCCCATGATGTCCTTTGGCCGCGACGTGCCACGGGACGAGGG
>CAJQPC010000154.1 GCA_905480105.1 uncultured bacterium
GACCACCAAGCGCTCAAAACGGTCCGAGAGCCGACCTGCGACGCCCATTCCAATGGCGCCCCCCCAATCGTGCACCACCAACGTCACGCGCTGAAGATCCAAGTGAGAAACCAGCTTCTCCAAGTTGGAGATGTGCTGCTCCAAGCGGTAGCCCCAGTCCTGGGGCTTGTCGCTCATGCCACACCCAATGTGGTCGGGTACGACCACTCGGAATTCGCCCGAGAACCGTGAGACCAAGGCACGCCAGTAAAACGACCAAGTCGGATTTCCGTGGACTGCCAGCATCACCGGCGCGTCCTTTGGGCCCTCGTCCAAGTAATGCAGAGCCCCACCATCCACCTGCAGCGTGTTGCCTTCCCATGGGTACAGGGCTTTTGCCTGGGACGAAAGCGGACTCACCACTCCACACTCATCATTGCCACGTTCAGCCCGCTTCCAATGCCCATCATCGCCAGGGTGTCCCCACGAGCGACCAAGCCTTGATCCAGTGTTTTAGCCAGCGCCAGCGGAACTGCTGCGGCCCCCACGTTCCCAATCTCTGGGTAAATCGCCAAGGCCCGCTCGCGAGGGAGCTGAAGCGCCTTGATCACAGCCTCGTGGTTCGCACGCCCAACCTGATGCAGGGCGTAGCGGCTGACTCGCTCAGCCTGAAGGCCTTTGTCCGACCGAAAGTCGTCGAAGGTTCGCCTGGCCAAACGAACGCCCTCCGCGAGCAGGCGAGTTGGGTCGGTGGTCATGCCTTGCAGTCCACCAAAGCACAGGTCCCGGTGTTGGCTCGCTGCGCGCTGTACGCCGCCCAAGAAGCGATGCTGAGCAGTGCTCAAGTCCCTATGCACCAACACCATCGCAACCGCGGCGGAACCCAATGTCAGGGTGGCCAAGTTGTCCTTGTACGTCGACATGTCGGCATTGGGCTGACCCAAGCGGGCCAAGGTGTTCTCAGTCACCTCGCGGCTGCTTTCCCCAGCCACGACGATCCCCACACGGGCTTGGCCGAGCTCGATCATATTTGCGACCACACCCATACCCGACAAGAAACCCAAGCAGGCATTCCCAACATCGAAGTTTAG
Source organism: uncultured bacterium (assembly GCA_905480105.1). Taxonomy (GTDB): domain Bacteria; phylum Myxococcota_A; class UBA796; order UBA796; family CAJQPC01; genus CAJQPC01. Next base: position 1,071 of record CAJQPC010000154.1, read on the forward strand.
GCAGCTGTCTCTCAAGCCCAACCGGCCGTGCACGTGACAAGCCACGCTGGGCTCGAGCTGAGACTTGTAGACCGAAGTGCTAACCAGAACATCGACTTGGGAGCGGGCGACACCCGCCAGATCCAGTGCTTCCTGAGCTGCGTTTGCGGCGGCGGTGGCCGGATCTTCCCCTGCAGCCCAGACCCGACGGGCCTTGACCCCGGTGACCGCCTCCAACCAACCCGGGCGAATGCCCATGCGGCCGTACAAGCCAGACAGCGCCCCTTCGATGGCGCTGGTCTGCAGCGACTGCGAGGGCAACTCGTAGCGCAAGGCTTCAATGCAGACGTTTTCGTATCGCATGACCGCCTCTTATCCCCGGACAGGCTCTAAGACAAGAGACCTGACCAGGCCCTCGGAGACAAGCCGGCAACATGAACTTGCGCCAATTGGCAACGGGCTTATTCAACGGACCTTGGAGTCCCCATGACCCGCATCAGAGAGAGTCTCCCAGATCATGCCTCAGATCTGGACACACGTAAACTCGCTATATCTCAGGTTGGTATTCGTGATCTACGATACCCGATCACCGTCTGGGACAAGGCCCGCAAGTCCCAGCATACCGTCGCTGATCTGGCCCTGTCCGTGCACCTGCCCGCCGACAAGAAGGGCACGCACATGAGCCGTTTCATCGAGATTCTGGAGGGCCATCGGGGTGAGATCAGTCTGCACACCATCCCCACCATCCTTGGAGAAATCCAGCGCCGCCTGGAGAGTGATGAGGCGTTTTTTGAAGCCCACTTTCCATACTTCCTGGAACGCAGCGCTCCGGTATCGGGTGCACGCTCCTTGATGGAATACGCCTGCGGTTTCCGCGCAGCGCTCAAGGGCGAAGACCTACGCTTCGAGCTGATGGTGGATGTGGCCGTCACAACCCTCTGCCCGTGTTCTAAGGCGGTCTCCAAGTACGGCGCGCACAACCAGCGCGGGCACGTACGGGCACGCATCACGCTGAGTGACATGGTGTGGATCGAGGATGTGGTCGACGCCATCGAGGCATGCGCTAGCTCCCCTCTATACGCCCTGCTCAAGCGCGAGGATGAAAAGTGGGTGACCGAGAAGGCCTACGAGAATCCACGCTTCGTAGAGGACTTAGCGCGAGACGTAACGATCGCCCTGCGGGCCCTAAACGGGGTCGAGGCTGTGCACCTGGAAGTCGAGAACCTGGAGTCGATCCACAAGCACTCTGCCTGGGCCGTGATCGACCCCTGCGAGGTCGGGAGTAAGCGCTGCACCAAGCTGCAACGCCCTTCCGAGTCGGAGCCGTTTGGCACTTGGCTCAGAAAAATGCGGGAGTCCCGCCACGAGTCCCAAAGAGCACTGGCCAGCGCCCTCGAGATTTCACCATCGGTCCTATCCAGAATCGAGACGAATTTACGACCCGCACAAGACGACCTTCTGCACCGCTTGTCCAAACATTGGGCGATCGATCACTTGCAGATCGCTCTTCGCGCCCGTGCACTTCCCTCTCACTGCCTTGACCGCATACAAGCGGACCCCGAGGGCTTTCTTGCATGGGTGAACGCACAGGCGGATAAGGACTTGCCCGACATTCCTAGCTAAACCGATAAATGTAGTTGACAGGCACCCCCAAAAACCGCGATTGATCTCCCCGGCGCCCCCACTTACCCGCTGACTCAGAGAGGCACACTTGCCCAAATCACGGCAGCCTTCGGCTCCCATACTGCTGGTGGGTAAAGTGGTTGATACGGCCGACCCGGACAAGCTGGGGCGCGTCCAAGTCAGCGTCCACGGCTTCACCGCAGACACAAAGTATCCCTGGATGAGAATGATTCAGCCTCATGCTTCCAGCAAGAGCGGCTTTGTTTGGCTCCCCGAAGTTGACGACGAAGTCGTTGTCCTGAGGGGGGGAACTGAGCATCTGATTCTCGGCTCGGTCTACAACGGCGTGAACAAGCCAGAGAACGTGCCTGCAGCGACGGACAAGAACCTCTACAAGCAGATTCGAACCCCTACGAACCACTTGATTCAGTTCTACGACGACAAAGGCAAGGGTTGGATCACAATCGTCAGCGGGGATGAGAAGAACTCCATCAAGATCGAAGAAGAGACCTCCACGATCACCATCGAGTCCGCGGACAAACTGGTCGTCAAGACCAAGGTCGTCACCGTTGACTGCGAAGATGCCACCATCACCGCGACCAAGTCCGCTACGGTCGACACCAAAACGGCACTGGTCGAAGCCAGTACTGAGATCGTCGCCAAAGTCGGTGGCAGCAGTGTTGTCATCGCCTCGAGTGGAGTCGAGATCGAAGGCTCCATGGTGAAGCTCAACTAATGCTGAAAACCAAGCTACTCTCTCAGTCGTACATCCTCTCAACCCGTATGGGTCGGGCAGCGCGCGCCGTGACGGACAGAGCGGGTCGGCAAAATATTCTCTACGGCGTCAACCACGCAGTACGGCACCCCATCATGGCTCTCAGGACTCAGATGGACATGGGCCCTGCGAGACACGCACTTAGCCAGATCGTCGTTAGCGGCGAGATGGTAGTCTTCCCACCCTTTGGAAGGCTCCCAGGGAGCCCTCAGAAACCCGAGAGCGCTTAGCTTTCTCACCCTCAACCTGAAACGGAGCACTTAATGCCGGAGTACAGGACACCAGGCGTATATATCGAGGAGATTTCTACCGGACCCCGTCCGATAGCTGCATCCTCCACCACCGACACCGGCTTTGTCGGTATCATCACCATGCCGGGGAACTTCCTGGCTGGACGCGGTCCGGCCGCCGGGATGTTCCTTCCAGCAGCCGAGGAAAAGGCAATGCTGGCATGGAACCGTGCCCTGGCTTTCCGCCCGCTCCTCACCGACGCGGGAGACGACGGCGCCGCAAAGGATCCCAAGGCCAAGGCCAAGCCAGCCACTGGGAATGACTTCGAGAAGCTCGTCGCTGAGCTGCTGCCTGGTGCGTGGAAGGCCGATGCGCCATCCGACACCGGTGCAGTGGTCCTCCGGGACGACAAGGGCAACTTGATGCGTATTCCCGCACGCAAGAGCCTGCTGAGCGTCACCGTCGACGAGAAGGGTGCCACCAAGTGGGACCTGGCTTTCGGCGCCAACCAGACGCACATCATGGAAATGATTGCCGTAAACGCCATTGAACAGGGCGTGGGTCACACCGGCAACATTACGGCTGTCGATCCAACTGCCAAGCCCGCATCTGTGGACATCGCTGCCATCCAGAAGCGCCTGCAGGGTACCGCACCAGCCATCACCGGCATGGACGGATTCGAGGCATGGCTCAGCGACTTTGCTTGCGGCATCTTCAAGCAGATTCTCGTTGATGCCCAGAAGGGTATGACTCCGACCAAGGCCGAGTTGGTCTGGCGGACTCTCGGAGACGGCGCCAAGCAGTCTTGGCTGAACTGGCTTCGTCAGCACCCCGGAATGAAGCGCTTTGAGCTCAGCGTCAACGGCTTCTTCTCCAACGGTGGCAAGACCGCGTTCTTGGCTATGGGCATCCAGAACCATGGTGCTGCTGGCCCAGACAAGCGTCGCTTCCTCGAAGACAACTTCGATGGCGTTGCCGCCGTCGCAATGCTCGCCGCTCCCGGCCTTGAGTTCGGTTGGCAACAGGCCATCCATGAGTACGCTGGTCCTCGCGGCCGTGGCGATATCTTCGCCGTCCTCGAGACCCCTCGCTACCTGCTCACCAAGGAGCCTTTCGGCACCAAGCTCGACCAGTTCCGCTGGACCGAGAGTGACAGCCCCTACGAGGTTGGCGTTCTGGAGACCCTGTCCTCTCCCGCAATGACCGAGCTGCGCTTCAACGGCTACTCCGCTGACGCACTGTTGGATCGCTGTGTGCCTCGTGACGACTCTGGCTACGGTGCGGCTTACGCTCCATGGCTGGTCGTGGACAACCCCAGCTCCACCAGCCCCGGCGACAAGTACATCATCATCCCCCCTTCGGGACACGTTGCAGGCGTCATTGCTGCTACCGACCTGAAGGCTGGCGGTGGCGTGCACAAGGCACCGGCCAACGAGCAGATGATGGGGGTCGCAGAGCTGACCACCAACATCGCCGACAAGGAGCAGGGTGCCCTGAACATGAAGGGCATCAACATCATCCGCCACCGTCCCGGCGCCGGCATCCGCATCTGGGGTGCTCGCACCACTGCTGCAGACGCCCTGTGGATGTACGTCAACGTTCGTCGTCTCTTCTTGTTCGTCGAGCGTAGCGTCAGAGATGCTGTGCAGTGGGCCGTCTTCCTGCCCAACAGTGACAGCACTCGCTCCGACCTCAAGACCACCATCAGCTCCTTCCTCTACAGCTTGTGGAACCAAGGGATGCTTGATGGCCAGACTTGGGACGAGGCCTTCACTGTCCAGTGTGACCGTCAGAACAACCCCGATGTGGATGTCCGTTCCGGCATCCTCACCGTCGACGTTCAGATTCGTCCTCTCTACCCCGCCGAGTTCATCCGCATCCGCTTCTCGCAGGCTCCGATGCAGACCGACGCAGGATAGACCGCTTTTAGGCAGCCAGACGCTGGCTGCCTAAACTTGGGTGTGCCGTACAGCACGCCCCTTTTTTTCCAAGCAACCCTCCAAATTTTGAAGGTTTACAATGTCCAACCCAACAAACAACTACATCGGGTCCTTCCACTTCCGGATCACCGTCGAGGGCATCAACGATCCCTTGGACGGCTTTATGAAGGTGAGCAGCATCACCTCCACAACCGAGAATGTGGACTTCAAGCACGGTCTGGACTCCAGCGTGCGCAAGGCCCCCGGCCGTACCACTTTCGACGACGTGACCCTCGAGCGCGTGTACTCCGGCCTGGACGAGTTTTACGCTTGGCGTCAAGCCATCGAGGCTGGAAACATCGACCGTCGTACGGTTTCCATCGAGTTCTTGCGCAGCGATCACACCACCATGCGTCGCTACGTGCTGCTCAACGCCTACCCATCCAAGTGGGAGCTTCCCGCCATGGATGCATCGGGTAGCCAAGCCGCAGTGGAGAAGATCACAATCTCCTCCGAGAACATCCTACAGCTCGAGTAATAGAGCTTCATGAGACTTGGGTTTCCCACCCAGGTCATCCTTCGGGGCAGTCCTTTGGGGCTGTCCCGCTGGACATCAAGGTGGTCGGGGCACTCCCTCGGCCATCTTGATGTCTTGCGCTCCTGCAGTGGAGCACTCAAAACTCGGTTCAGCGGAGATAGACCAGATGAGCAAGAAGGTGACTTCGTATAGGGAGAAAGTTGCTCTCCCCATTGGCTACGAGGACCCGATCAGCAACGAGCTCTTCAACGAAGCCGAGATCCGTCCCGTTACGGGCGGCGACGAGCTCTACATTGGTATGTCCCCCGAATACAACAAGAATCCAAACGACCTGATCTACAAGACACTGCTTCTGGCGCGATGCGTCACCAAGCTCGGACCTCGTGGGCTGGTGACTATCAATGACATCACCCGCCTACACGCTCAGGACGTCAGGGCCCTGGAGTACGCGATCTACCGTGTGACCTACGGCCAGGACGCGATTCCCGAACCGGATGAATCAGATCCATCGGGATGACTGTGGCCTACCCCATTGACCAAGTACGGAGCGAGGTGGCCTTTATCGCCTACCACCTCCACTGGAGCTTGGCCGAAATCCTGGATTTGCCACACCAGGAACGCGTTGAGTGGGTAGGCCAAGTGAGTACAATCAATCGGCGTGTTTTGAATTCGGAGAGGTAGAACAGCGTGACTCCCCAACTGCCAGCGATCCCTCAGCGGGTCAGCGTAGCGGTCGGTAGTGTGCACTCGGGGCAGCACAACCCCGGTGCGGCTCCCCTGCTTTTGGTTGGAATTGCCCCGCCGGACTACCCCTCTTTAGCCCAGCTCTACCCAAAAAACCTACTTCGGGCCACCAAGGCGGGAACCCACCTTGGTTGCGAGCATATTCGACTCAGCACAGCCAGCAGCGCACGCTTGCTTCCCGGGTTGGGAGCCTCCGCACCCTCGAGAATCAAGGACAGCGTGCAGCTCGCCCTGGCTGGAGGCGCCCCACAGGTTGATGTCCTTTTGGCCCGTATTCCTGGGCTCATGCCTTGGGAATTGGACGACGATGACTTCCAGTCCACTGTCGACAGCATGCTCTTCCACCAGCCCGGTGCGGTCTTGGTGTTCCCAGACTTGGGTGGCCCGAGCTCCGTAGGCCCAGGCACGGACCAAGGCATCGTAACGCGCCTTAAGCGCATGGTCCTGGCGACCCGGAAGCTCTCCCGCAGCTGGCCGGAGAGATACCAAGTGGCATGCATTGACTTGCCAAAGGGTCCCCCGAACGAGCTGCGGGCTGCGATGACGCGACTCATCGGCATCGATGCAGCCCTGGTGGCTTGGGATGGAGCCCCTCATCGACTTCAAGCTCATGGTTGGCGCTCTGGCGCCGCACTGGTGGGCAGCTCACTCGCTGCCAGCCGAAACCAGATGAGTGCCCCCCTCATCGGCCGCCGACTCATTCTTCCAGGCGGTCGAAGAGTCCAGGCCGCAGAGCGCCAGGTGCAGCTGCGGCTGAACCGTGAACAAGAGAGACGAGACCCCCTTGAAGATTTTCAGGTTCGTCTTGCAATCCGACGTGGTAGCAATCACGCCCTAATCGAGACCGAAGGCAGCTTCCGCCGCCCACTCGGTGAGTGGACCCTGCCCTGTCTACGGACTGTTAAGACAATCAACCAGCGCGTGAAGCAGTCGGCAGAGCAACTGCTCTTCCGAATCGTAGACGCGACCCACGCCATTGCCCTCCAGACAGCTCTTCAGGAAGCCCTTCAGCCCTTCGTGCTCAGCGGCATCATCGAGCCAGGTCCAGGAGGCGGTCCTCCCGAGATTCAAACCCAAGCCGATGCAAACCCACTGTCTCCAAGTTTGGGCGCAAAGATAAGCCTGCGCTTGGTTCCATGGCAGCGATCGGTGAAGGTGAACGTCTTACTCAAGCCAGGCGAATCGCCTGACGTAGAGGTGTCCTGATGGCAGATATGTCCGACTCGGATTGGTCCTCCATAAACGAGCTCATTGAAGCCTTGGTCGGTGACCAGGTCAGCACCGAGCAGCGGGAGATGACCGATGAGGAGAAACAGCGGGTATTGGACATCGTAAATGCGATGCTGCCCCAAGCACAGGAACTCGAGACCACAGCTCTACTGGAAGCAATTGAGGAGGCAGAGACTGCGGAACTCGAAGCGCGCGCCATCGGGACTACCGATTGGGATGAGATCGACACTGAACTCGATACTCTCGCCGAGGCGGGAGAAGTGCGCACGGGAGAATCAAGCTCGCTGCAGGCCATGAAACGTGGAAGTGTAGGCGTGACGGACTTTTTAGCCAAGGTCTTTCCGATCCACCCAGGCTACAACTTCCACGTTCTTATGGGCATCAATCCAATCGGCGAGTTCAGCGCTGTTTCAGGGATCGAGGTCACTCACACTCCCTACGAGTACCAGGAAGGTGGAAAGAACGATGGTCCTCACCTGTTTATGGACAAGCACGGCTACGGAAAGGTCACTCTGAAGTCCGGCCTGATCTGGGATGTGGGGTTCTCCATGTGGATGAACTCGTTCATGCCCGGCACCAAGTTCAAGAAGACCGTGACGGTCATCCACTTGGACCGTGAGCACATTCCTATTCGGATTTATCGAATGGGTGGCGCAGTGCCAGTGAGCTGGAAAGCCCCAAACATGGACAGCATGGGCAGCGGCGTCTCCGTTGACGAACTGACCTTCAGCTTCGAGTCCATCACCACCATTCCAGTGCCGCCCCTCGGCGCCTTGTTTTAGGAGTCAACCATGGGCAGTCTCTCCAATTTCTTCGGCGGGGGTAGCGCATCTCCTAAGGCGACTATCCACTGCCTGGATGATCCCGCATGGACCGTCCAAGCCCAGTTCAACCCGACCACTTTTAAGTACACTCGGGCGACCGAATGGACCAAAGAGCAGAGCATCGGCTTCAGCCACGCATGGGAACGCATGGCATTCAAGACCGGCAAGATCGACAGCTTGGAAGTCACGCTCCTCTTCGATGAAAGCGACGATACAGAAGAGACCACCGCGAGCGACTTTGTACCCAACATGGCTGCACTTGCGCCACCATCTTTACAAGGCGGCCTGCCAGCCTCGATGCAGCCTAAGCCCACAGATAAAGATGCATTGGAAAATGCCCACCTGCTCCATCGTCTGACCCTCCCGGTCAACTTCGGCAAAGCGGATGAGCCTCAAATTCGTCCTCCCGGCGTCGCCTTCGTCTGGGGGGCCTTCGAGTTCCAAGGCTTCATCACCAGCATGACCAACGAAGTCCTGCTCTTCGACGAAGCTGGCGGAGCAAGGCGGGTGAAGTGTTCGCTGAAGTTCGAAGGTCACGCCATGAGCGCTGCCGTTAAAGTGGATGACCTACTGGATGCAACCTACACGGCCCCCAAAGGCGTAGCCAACAAAGGTAAAAGCAAGGCCAAGACCACAAAGAGCCGGGAAGACGTTCTCGCTAAACTGCTCAAATAGGAGGTCCGGTGACTTCATCTGCAGTACCCCCATGGTTCAAGCTGAAGCTCGATGGCAAGCCATTGAGCGCCGCCATCCTTCCCCACTTGCTTAGCCTCACAATGGATGAGTCTGCCTCACTGCTCGACGCGGTAACCATCGTGTTCTCGGTTCCGATGACTCAAGCCCGCTACGATCTGATCAAAGCCTTGAAGGCTGTTCCAGGCGTGACCTACAGCTTCAAATGTGGGTCCGGTGGAAAGACCTCGAAAGAGTACACGGGCTACATCACGAAGGTCGACTACAAGTTGACCCGCATGTCGATGTTGGTGATCACGCTCACAGGTGTTGACGCGTTGATACGGCTCGACAACGCTCGAATTCCTGGAGCAGAACCCTGGCCGTCAATCAAGGCAGCCATGGACAAGATGGCCAAGGATGCAAAGCTGGACGGCTGCGAGTTGGTGGACTTTAAGCCGACCGAAGAACCGGTCACCCAGGCAGAAGAAACGGACCTAGCATTCCTGGCTGCCTTTGCTAAAAAGAATGGGTTTACCATTGCCGTCGTTGACAAAAAGCTCATTGCCCGTGGCATCGGCAAAGCCAGTGCCAATGCTACCCAAAAAGTGGCTTTTGAGGACGACATCGTCTCAATGAACGTCAATACAGACATCGGCAAGGTCTTCACCAAAGCCCAGGCCGTGACATACGACAGCAAAACCACCAAGGACGTCTCGGTGGAGTCCGGCAAATCGAAGCTCGAGAACATCTCCGGTGGGAAAACTGGAGCGGATTACGCAAAGAAGGCGTTTGGTGAGCGCATGATTCTTCTTCCAAACCAGGTCAACCAGGAGAGCAGCAGACTCAAGCAAGAGACAGAAGGTAAGCTTCAGGAGTCGAACATGCACTTCCTCAACGGAAGCATTGAGCTCTACGGTCGCCCGGACATCCTTACGGGTTCAAAGATAGAAATCACCGATGGATACTGGCCCTTCAAAGGAACCTTCCTAGCGGATAAAGTCGTTCACAGCATCATGCC
>CAJQPC010000155.1 GCA_905480105.1 uncultured bacterium
CGGCACCCGTGAAGCTCAGGCCGTCCATCACGATCAGATCATCCTTGTGGGCCGCCAAGGGCTCCAGGATGCTGCCGCTCCCAAAGGAAAAGCTGGTTTCGCTGCCCGTGGGGCGCCAGTGCTTGTGCACCGTCCCGTTTGGGGAGAAGAGGACCAGGAAGCGCTTGGCCCCTCCGGTGTCGGCTCGGGCCGGTTGACTCAGCAAGCGTGCGAAGGGTGCGGCGACGAGCGAGGCCAGGCCAAGCTTGAGCAATCGACGACGGTTCAGCACATGCATGGCGTGTCCAGGTAGATGGAAACCATAGCGCAGATCTGCCGGGCTTTACCGCCTGTAAGGCTGACATAGGTGGATAGACCCCAGTGCTCAGGGCACCCGTTCGAGGGTCTCGGTTTGTACCAACCCCTCGCTTTCCGCGTACCACTCCAGACTCGGGGTACCGCCGGCGTCCCGCTCCACTTTCAGTGCCTGGAAGCTGCCGGCCGGAACCATGACGGACTCCTGGCCCAAGGGGGTGTAGGTATAGGTGCGGGCGTCATCGACCTTATTCCCGGAGTGGTCGGCGAAGGTGCCGGTCCAGTCGGCGGTCCACGGCGCCGAGGGATCCATGGGGAAGTACAGGTAGTTCTGGAACGCAGCCTCCAGCCAGCCGGACTGGGGTGTGTCGCTGCCCTCGGCCGTGCCACTCCAGTCTCGCCGTAGGCCCGTTCTCAGACTCCGCTTTCCAGTACGGGGGTGTGTCCTGAGGTTAGGTAGAATGGGCGCACCTCACCCCTGGAACTCCATGCCCCTGTACCCCGAGATCGAGCCCTTCCACTGCGCGCACTTGGACGTCGGCGATGGGCACAGCGTGTACGTCGAGCAGGTTGGCAACCCGAGGGGTGAACCGGTCGTGGTCTTGCATGGAGGTCCCGGCGGCGGCTGCAATCCCAGCTACCGGCGCTACTTTGACCCGGCGCGCTACCGGGTGGTGCTCTTTGACCAGCGCGGTGCCGGCCGCAGCACCCCCAACGCATCTGTAGAGCACAACACCACCTGGGATCTGGTGGACGACATCGAGCGCATCCGCACCCACCTGGGCATCGACTCTTGGGTGGTGTTCGGCGGAAGCTGGGGCTCGACACTGGCCCTGGCGTACGCCATCACCCACCCGGCGCGTGCCCGTGCGCTCATGCTGCGCGGCATTTTCCTGGCCCGGGTGCACGAGTACGCGTGGCTCTACGGTCCCGAAGGCGTCGCCCGCATCTTCCCCGAGCGCTACGCCGCGTTCCTGGCGCCCATTCCTTTCGCGGAGCGCCACGAGATCCTGGCCGCCTACCACCGCCGCCTCATGGGCTCGGACCAGGCCGTCGCGGAGCGCTGCGCCTTGGCGTGGTCGGTGTGGGAGGGGGCCATCTCCCGCCTGCTGCCCCAGGAGGATGTGGAAGACGTGATGGGCCCCATCGCCCTGGCTTTTGCCCGCATTGAGTGCCACTACTTCATCCACGGCTGCTGGCTGAGCCCCAACCAGCTCTTGGAAGGCGCCCGCGCCACACTCCAAGACATCCCGGTGGTCATCGCCCAGGGCCGCTACGATGTGATCTGTCCCGTCAGCTCCGCCTATGAGCTCGCTCAGGTCCTTCCCCATGCCGAGCTGCACATCGCGCCCAGCTCCGGCCACTCGGTCTCCGAGCCTGAGATCACCGAGATCCTGCTCCACGCGATGGACGCCCTGTGATGCGGCCTTCGTGAGACGGGTCCTGCCCTGGGTGTGCGCTCTGGCCGCCTTGTTGCTCAGCTTCCAAGGCCTGACTCTGGGCTTTGGCGAGAGTGACCAGGGCTGGTCTGGTGCCTTTTATGGCCAAGCTGTGCGGGCGCTGTCTTGGCAGGACTGGGGTGCGATGCGCCCGGAAGGTGAGCTGTACCTGGACCACCCACCGGGTCTGGTCTGGCTGGCGTGGCTGCCCGCGCAGCTCTTGGGTCACGGCCCGCTGGCCATGCGGCTGATTCCCTGGCTCTTTGGGGGGCTGGCTGCGGCTGGGGTCGCCCGCCTCGTACAGACGCAGTTCTTAGAGACCGATCAAGTGGGTCCCTGGCCCGCCTTGGCTGCCTTGGCGGCCATCGCCCATCCGGCCTTTGCCACCTACGCCTCCCTGCCCGACCCCCAAGGCTCCCTGGTCTGGGCCGGTGTGCTCTGGGCCTGCGTCGCCGCCCGTCTGGACCGACCGGGGTGGGCTGTAGCGGCCATCGCCTGGACGGCCTGGATGGACTGGCCCGGTCTGCTCCTGGGGGCCTGTTTGGCTCTGTGGGCCGTCTTGAACAAGCAGAATCGAAACGCTGGAGTCTACGCCGGCTCTACCGTGCTGTTTGGAGGCGGAATCCTGGCCTGGATCGCTACGCTCGGTGGTTGGCCTGCTCTCTGGGAGGCCTTCCTACACCGCACGGGCGCCACCGGTTTCCTGAGCGAGGCCAGCACGCCCATGGGCCTGCTCCCCACCCTTCAAGCCATAGGCGAGCACCACCTTTGGGGGGCCACTTGGCCCCTGACTCTGCTGGGTGTGCCGGCCCTGTTTTGGGCGCTACGCCAGCGCAGCATCCTGGCAATACCCGCCTGTGTTGGCCTGGCGCATGTCGGGATCTTCCTACAGGGTGCAGCCATCCATCCCTACTGGCAGCTCTATGCGGTCTCCGGGCTCTCGCTGCTCTCCATTGCTTTCATCCCCCAGATTCCGGCGCGATTCGCAACCTTGGCAGGGTCAAAACCCCTGCGCATAGGGCTGCCTCTCCTACTGCTCATCCTTCTGTCCCTGGCCGGTGCCCGCTCTGCTGCCCGGGCCAAGGTCATCTGGATGCAAGAGGCTCCCTCTCGGGCCATGCTGCGCATCACCGGTCAGGCGCTGGCACAGGAGACCGAGCACGGCGAGCGGGTTCACAGCCCGGAATCTCGGGTCCCAGCGCTGGCTTGGCACGCCAACCGGGTGATTGTCTGGGAGAGCACCCAGGCTCGGCAGGTCTGGCGGGATGGGGAGCAGTGGAAGGTGGTGCGCTAATCTGTGGTGCCATCGCTCCAGGCCCGCTTCAGCCCGATCCGAACCCGGTCTCCCGACAAGAGGTCGAGCCGCTCCTTGGCCAGGGGCGGACGGGCGATGTACCCCGCCAGTCTCCGGAGCCCCTCCCGGTCCTTTGCGCCGATGACCACGCCAGCATGCAAGCTGTAGCCATCGCATGTGGCCTGTAGACTATTAAGTGGAGTACAAGCATCCAGAGTTCAAACCGACGCGAGCACACGAAACGTCGCCGGCGGTCGCACGACCGCCCTGAGCACCATGGGCATCTCACAGGTCGGGCAGAGCACCGAATTCGTTGAAAATACGCTCCACAACAGAACACTCCAGCAGCCAAGAACGGATCACGCTCTTGTAGATGTTAAGGTCGCGGCCCACCTGACTGGCTGTCAGGCCGCGTTCTACGACCATGCGGACCGCCTCCTGCTTGAACTCAGCTGTGTACGTTCGTCTCTTCCTGGCCATCCTGGGTCTCCTGGTTCTTACCTACCAGGTGGTCCGGCTCACCGGAGCAAGGTCAGGGTTGCCTGGAGCGGGGTTCGCGACGGGCGGGGCGGGCACTGTCTGGAGGCAGGCGCGGGGTGGTTTTTGGGCTTGAGGGCGGTTCCGGAGGGGTGATTTCAGGGGGGGGATGCGCTCGCTGGGGGCGACGGATGGTCGAATTGCCCCAACTGGGTTCGGTCCGATACCTTTCAAGAGTGGCTGATGTTTCCTATCCCGGGTCACTCAAGGCGGGCACTCCTCCACCCAGGCGGCACCGGAGACCGTCCCATCGTAGCCGGACGCATCGTCAGCGGCGGTCGTCCCGGAGCCCTCGTCGAAGGACCACAGAGCCACGGTGTCGGACTCGACTTCGAGCGGCGAGGTGGCGCTGAAGTCTGTTGTG
>CAJQPC010000156.1 GCA_905480105.1 uncultured bacterium
CACATGCACGACACCCGCGGTACCGCCTTGGCCAACATTCTGGCCGGTCTGGAGGCAGGTGTTCGACAGTTTGACACCTCCGTGGCCGGACTTGGAGGCTGTCCCTATGCACCGGGTGCAAGCGGCAACGCGGCAAGCGAAGACTTGGTCTACATGCTCCACGAGATGGGCTACCAGACGGGGGTCGACCTGGACAGGCTAGCCGACGTGGGCCTGTTCGTCGAAGACGCCTTGGGTCGGGAGCTGCCCGGTCGCTATCACCTGGCCCATCGTGCTCAGTCCAGCGCAGCCAAGGCCCTCGAGGCCTAATGGCGCAGGCCTTTCTTAAGATTGTCGCGGGTTCCAAACAGGGCCTCAACGTACCGCTCCCCAGCGATGGCCCGCTTGTTATCGGGCGACGTGGGGGCGACTTGGTCCTCGAGGACGCAATGATCTCGGGCAGGCATCTGGAGATTCGGCTTCGGGATGGTGGTTGGCATCTGCGGGACTTGGGTTCGACCAACGGGACGATGGTGGACGGACGCTTGGTCCGAGACACGGCTCTGCGGCCCGGTGCCGAGATCACCCTGGGAAGCACCCGGTTGGTTCTCTTCCTCGCCGAGGACAACGAGACCGACGGCGGAGGCGCCAGCCCACCTTCGCAACTCGAGATCGCTTGGCTCTTGGACGAAGAACTGGTGGAGCTGAAGGGTGCCAGCGACAAGACGGGAACGCCTGGCGATGTCATTGGCCAGGACCTGCGCCTACCTCCCGGAATCATCGCCGTGCTCGAGGTTGTTGCTGGTCAAGACGCCGGCAAGGTCTTCCGCTTCACGCGAGGTAACGTCACCATCGGGCGCAAGATGGGGGAGATTCCGCTTTCCGACCCCGAGGTCAGCCGCCGGCACGCTGTGCTGGAGCTCTTTGGTCGCGAGATGGTCTTCCTACGAGATTTGGGCTCCACCAACGGGACCTTTCACAACGGCCGCAAGGTCGGGGTGACCCGCATCCGCAGCGGCGACACCCTGGGTGTGGGCAAAACCGTGATGAAGCTGAACGTCAAACGCTGACGGGCGTCTCAGCGCTTCTTCTCTGCCGCCCACCACCGGCGCCAAGCCTCGATGTGCTGGCTGCGGCTTCGACCTTCTGCAAAGTCGTAGCCAACGGTTTTTCTGAGTGCGACCAATGCAGCGTCTACTACTGCAGTATCGGCGTCATCGAGTGTCTTGACCAAGGCGTCGATGGAGGAGGAGGCTGCGATCTCACCGAGCGCATTGACGTAGTGCACGCGAACCCACAGGCTCTGTTGGCGGTAGAAGTTACTTGTGTCTCGGAGGGCGGCTTCCAAGGCTGGAGCGGCCGCCTGATTTCCGATTAAGCCCAAAGCGTCGGCCGCTGCGCCTCGCACCATAATGGCGGGGTCAGTGAGCAACTCAGCGACCCGAGCGCTGGTGTCGGCGTAGCCAAGATCGCCCAATCCACCTGCTGCAGCGGCTCGCATGGCGGGCATGGGGTCATCACAAAGCTTTAGCAGTGCCTGCTTGGCCTGAGGAGAGCGGGTGTGCCCAAGGGCTCGGGCCGTCACCCAGCGCTGACGGGCATCCCCACTCTGGTTGAAGAGCAGGGTTTCCAGTTGGTGTCGGTCTGCTTGGTAGTCCCGGGTCAGCTGGTTGAAAGCTGCCCGCCGCTGCTGTTCCGAGATGTCCGGGTTGGCCGCGGCGACCACGGTGTCCTCTATGGCAGAAAATGCCAGTGAGCAGATCAGGAGGAAAGTCAGCATAGAGGAAGGTGCCTAATAGGTGAGCTCAGAATTCATAGGCGATACGGGACTGTACTGTCCACACCTGGTCATCGGCGGCCAGACCCCAAACATCATTGGGGACACGGTCACTGACCTGAGCATAGGCGCCTTCAAGGCTGAAGCGCATCTGTTCCTGGAAATCGATCTTTAGCGCCGCATCGACCTCCCAGCCCAAAATGGCAGACTCGGAGTCTTCCGCCTTGGCGATCACCGCGCCGTCAGGCCGGTGGGGGGCCGCGACCAAGAACGCTGCGTGTAGGTTCCAGCCAGGAATCAGTTGATAGCGAACCTGTGGGAAGAGGTACTTGGAGTTGTACACGCCCCCGTTGGACCAGAGCCCGTCGGCCGCATCGCCCCACTGGTAGCGGCTGACGCGGGACAGAATCTCTTCATAGAGAATCAGGCCGACGTTGTAGTCGGACTGAAAGGACCGGCCAGTGAAGTTGGCGTCGGTGTATTGGTCATCACCGCTGGCAATGCCGCCTTCGAGGGTGATGTCCAGGCCTGGGGTCAGATACCCGGTGCGCGCGGCCGCACCCCAGATGTTGACTTTCTTGGCCAGGGGATCGGTCTCTCCGTAGTCTGGCAGTGCGATTGCACGGCTTTGACCCAGAATGGCGTAGCCCTCGGACTCCACGTACATCCAGCGCTGGCGAAGCTTGGTGTGCGCATCCATCACCCAGATGCTGGAGTCGGTCTCGCGCTGGTGGCGGTTGAAGGCCAGCCCTCCAAGGGAAAAGTCGGTGCTGTTTCCACCCCAGTCGAGATCCTCGCCACGGTAGGCGAGTACGTAGGCGATCTGCCAGACATCATCGTCATTGTCTGTCCACCAGTTGTCCCGGCGCTGGCTGGGATCCCGCTCCTCGGTCCAGTCGTTGTCCGCATCGTCCGCGCATCCATCATCTGGATCGCTTGGATTGCAGCGGGTGCCGTAGTACTGCTTCAGAGGATCCTCGACCAAGCGATCGATGCCGACTGCGAAGATCAGCGGCAAGTCAGCATTACCAACGCCAAAAGCGGCCTGTGTGATGGCCAGGGGCTTGGTGGCGAACATGATCCGGTCAAAAGTAGAGCCATTGTATGCCTCTCCCCAGTTGTTCCGGAAACCGTTGCCGTCGTTTGCGAGCAGGCCCATCCCCCAGTGCGATGCCATGCGGCCGACCAGGACCGTGCCCGCTGGCGTGGAGAACTTGGTCCATGCGCGCTGAACCGCGAAGTTTTGACCTGGCTGGCCATCTACACCGGTGTTTCCGCCGGTTCCTGCAAACACAGCAGTGCTGGAGAGGTCTTCGTTGTCACCCATAAGAGTGTTGTTGAAGGCCTCTGCTTGCATGAAGAATGTGGCCCGGTCCGAAAAGTTGATGCTCGGGCGAAGCTGCAAGCGTTGGGTGGAGTAGCGGCCTGCGCCAGACTCATCGCGCCAGCGTTCGGAGCTTGGATCGTAGAGTCCACTGAAGTGATGAACTCGAAGGCGGTAGTAGCCCTCCAAGGTCAGGGTCGTGTCCCCGTCATCGGAGGTGACCTCGACCGCGCCGGCCAAGCTTGTGAGCATGAATGCACCGAGCAACATCGCCTACTCCTCGTTTTCTTCGCAGGAAACCAGGCAGCTCTCAGGGTAGACAACACCGCCCTCAAAGCCCACGTAGGCGTTCGCGATGTTGATGCTGTCAGGAATGATGACCAGGTCGGTTGTGCCGCGCAGCTCGTGCTCTGTGCCGTTCCAAGTCCAGACCTCGATGGTTAGCTCGCTTTCTGGCACGTTGGCGATGATCCACAGGCCATCGTCCGAGGTCCACTCCTGGTTCTGATCCGGGAATTCGTTCTGGAAGTAGAAAACGTCTTGGTCTTCCAAGTAGTCGCCACCCTTCTCACGGGCGATCACCTGGGCAAACTCCACAGGGTCGCCGTCGCGATCGCAGCCATAGACCGTGCCGGCTACCACACCCTTGCCCGGGGCGACCACGACGCCCAAGAGACCTGGAATGAGCTGATAGGTCAGGGTGGACACCGAGTTGAGGTCGTCGCTGATGCTGGCGCCGGGGGGCATCACGTTGTGGGCCTGGATGGTGAGTACGGTCTCTTCCAGGTCTGGGTCGGTATAGGTGGAGTAAGTGTAGGGGTCGCAGGTACGTGCCACTCCCGTCACGATTCCTGACTCGTCAGAGACCACCATCTGGTCGGAACTTCCTGCTATGTAGAGGTCACTCCAAAAGAACTCGGTCGTAGCCTCTTCAACAGGCACATCGTCTTGGAAGTCCAAGACCACGCCAGTCATGGGAACCTCGGCCTGGCAGCTGACGTCAGGAACTTGAACAGGCCACTCCGAGTCAGGCGTGTGGCAGTCGCCCAAGTCGATGCCAGACTCGGCAACAGGTGCTTCGGAGACGAATATCTCCTTCTCGAAACGGGTCAGTTCGACGACGTTTGTGTCGTCTTGGGCATCCTTTGCGCAGGCGAAAAGGGCGAGTGTCATCAGCATGGGGTCCTCCACAGGGCCTCGCTTGATACGCCTCTGAGTACCGCCCTGTCAAGAACCCGGTGAGAAGTCCAGGCCTCGGCGTACATCCTGGGTGTAGTAGCCCTCCAGTTGACGCACAAGGTCCAGCATCTCTTCAGACATCTGGTCAGGCAGCACCGGACAGAGAACAAAGACCAGATCTCCGGGCCTCTGCCGCCCTTGGCCTGGGGCTCCCCTGCCTCGGACGCGGATGCGGGTTCCCCTGTCACTGCCGGTAGGCACGATGACTTTGAACAGCCCCAGTGGGGTCTGCACCTCGATCCGACCGCCCAACATGGCTTCGCCGATGGTCACAGGAACATCGATTTCCAGATCTTTTCCTACCTGGCGCAGGGGACCCTGTCCGCGCACCCGGATCTCCAGGAGAACATCCGCTACGCCGGCTTGGCTCTGACCGCCTTGGCCGCGCAGGCGCATCTTTGCACCGTCGTCGGTCCCCGGGGGCACTTGGACGCGCAGGGTCACTTCCTCCATCCCACCGATGCGAGTGGGGCGCATAAAGCTCACCCTGACGTCTCCTCCTTGCAGCGCCACCAAGGGGCTGACATCCACACTGCAGCGCAGCTCAGTTGAGGAAGGGGTTCGGGCGCGCACTCGGCTGCTGTGGGGTGAGGTCGAAGGCCTGGACGGGGCAGGGGTTGGGTTTTGGGGAGGGGTGCCGTAGTAGGGACCTTGGACCCGGGTCGGCTCGCGTCCGGGAACGGGTGTGCCATATGCGGGACGGGCTCGTCGGGTGTCCGTGTCGTAAAAGGGCCCTTGAGACCTGTCCTTGGGCGCTTCGGGAGTCGCTTTACGTGCTCCGTCGAAGTGGCCGCCCAGGATGTCGTTCAACGACACGTCGGCGCCGTAGGCACTCTTACCTGTGGTGCGTGAATTCCGGAGACGAGCGAGTTCGGGATTAAACCCCACGGCTAAGCCGTCGTACCCAAACTCATCGTATAGGCGACGCTTTTTGGTGTCTGCGAGTGCGGCGTACGCTGCACTGGCTTCTTTAAAAATACTCTCGGCGCGCGCGTCCCCGGGATTGCGATCGGGGTGATGTTTGCGCGCTATTGTTTTGAAGGCCTTCCGGAGTTGCCCCGGTGTGGCGTCCCTTGGGATACCCAGCACCTGGTAGTAGTCGCGCATCAAGGGCTCCAGGAGAGAAGGGCCTTGGCCGCATCCGTCAGGATCGGCTCGGTGTCAGGACCGAGCGAGTTGGTCTCTTCGTAGTGGTGCCCCTCCGCTTCGTCCAGGTAGGGCGTGTCTGGATGGGTCTCAAAGTTGTAGCTTGGGATGATGTAGCCGAGCTCATCGTTGCCCAAGCCGATCACCCAGCGTTGGGTGCCCGGGATCGCCTCGATGAGGTAGGGCGCGCTCGGGGCCGAGTCCAGGTCGGGTGGATTCGGGTTGTCCGCCTGAACCAAGTCGTAGAGTGGCGTTCCGGTCATGCTGCCGTCGTAGCCGCCGATCACGGCCTCGGGCAGGATCTCACCGGGCATGGTCAGCATGCTTAGTGGGCCGAGCTGAATCAGGTTGATCTCCGTGAGCACCATGGGTTGGTTGCTCGAGTTCGCGGGCTGGTCCGGATCGTAGTCGTAGAGGGTGCGGGGCAGGGTGCCGATCAGGAAGAGGGCGGTGAACGCAGTGTTGACAACGGGCAGCTTCAGGGACTGGGCGCGTACCGAGAGCAGCGCGTCGGTGTCCAGGACCTCGCCCCCTTGGGCAGCCTCGACAGCCATCTCGCCGAGTAGGGTTCCGACTGCTTCGGTCTTTGGAAATCCAGCTTCGCTGTAGATGTTGCCGTCTGGTGTCTCGACGTCCATGCGGAGGGTGGTCATCATGCCGCCCACCATGCCCTGCATGTAAACGGCCACGCCGCCCAGGCCTTCCGTCTGGTAGGCGTCCCAGGTGGAGCCGTTCTCGACGGTCTCCCGCAGCGCGTCCACAAAGTCGGAGCTGATCAGCAGGTTGTCGTCGCCTAAGGTCTCTGGATGACACGCCCAATGCACGACCGTTGCAATGGTCTTCCCTTGCTCGTCTTGGAGCCAGAGGCTGCCAAGTTCTTGAGGGATTACGACGGGATCGCGCGTGTCGCGGATGACGTTGGCGATTCCGTCTGGGTGGTAGTCGGCGGCTTGAACGGCGCCCAGTCTGGCCTCGCCGACGGGGCGTAGCTCTGAGATGGCTTGCCGCACGCTCTCGGCGATGCCCGCGCGGACTTGTTCTACATAGAAGTCTTGATACCCACTCTTGCCGAAGGCTTTGCCCCAGAGGCCCATTGTGTCGGGCCCCTCGTGGGTGTGCGTCGAGCTGACCAATAGGTGGTCGACCTGCAGGTTCTCGGCGGCCAGAGCCTCACGCACTTTGATGACGTCCTCGTTGAAGAAACCAACAAGATCCACGCTCACCAGCGCGACCCGGGTGCTCCCGCGCTCCAGGATCACCGTGCGGGCCCAGAGGTCATCGTGGATGCCCTGGGCTGGGTGCCCCACCGAAAACCCGCCCATCCACATCGCAGTGAAGCTTCCGTCTGCCTCTCCCTCATCAGGGCCAGGGTAGCCGGGGTCCTCGGGGCAGAGGCGGTCGCAGCCGCAGTCCGCGTACTCGTCTTTGGAGACTTTGTAGCGCTGATCACCGTCCAAGTCGGTCCACGTCTCGAAGCATTGTGGCGTGATGCTTACTGCTGCGGCGCCCGCCTGGAGTGGACCCTCGGCGTCCTCACAACCGGCGTCTCCTGGGCAAACCAGATCGGGGCGGTTCTCATCGGCCGTTTCAGCTGTGCTGTCCTTTTGGCAGGACAGACTAAGCATGAGCAGCAGAGACACAGGAGCTCCAGGGTGGGACGCAAGGCGTGGGAAGGTGCATTCTGCCACCCTGAATGTCAAGGTAGCCGAGAGGCGTCGCTCGCATCCCCCGTCAACAGCGTGTAGACTGAAGGGGACGCAGTTGCCCGTTGCCTGCGATGGAGACGTGATGCGCCCTGTCCGATTCCCTTCTTTCCTCCTCGCCTGCCTAAGCCTGGGTGCATTAGCGAGCATCGCTTGCGTGGAGCGGGACGACCGCTTCAACAATCTTCCAGTCTCGGAGAGCGACGCGGACGCAGATGCAGACGCAGACACGGATACGGACACAGACGCAGACGCAGACGCCGATACCGATACTGATACCGATACCGACCCGGCTGAGGACTTGGACGATCCCGGCGATGTTGTCACCTTCAACACCGGCGACGACAGCGTGGACTTGGGCGACGCAGGTGGCGACAGCAATCAAGGCCAGAGCTTCTTTCTTATCGTGGTCAACGAGGGGGACTCGGGGGCTGGATTCAACTTGCGCTACACGGACGCAACGCTGGAGGAAGAGGAAGAAGACACAGGCAGTGCGGGGCCGGTTCAGACGCCGATACAAAAGACGACCCCACCCAAAGCGAAACGCTCCCCCGGTCCGGACTGGACCCCCCTTACCCACGTCGCCCCACCCTCTGGTGAACCCGAGGTCGGCGTGAGCCGGCAATCTTTCCGGGTACGCAACGACTTCAACAGCGATGGCAACTACGCCAAGATCACGGCCACCCTCTGGGGCTTGGGTGACTCCGTAGCGATCTGGGTCGATGACGATGTCGCTATCGATTGGGACGTGGACTGCGATGGCATCGTTGAAGAGGTGGACCCAAGGGACGCCTACGGTCTCGACAACTGCGATCTGCAGGGCGTGGCTGACATTGTTGACACCAATATCTTCGCTAATATCCATGCGGTGGTGGGGGAGCCGAGCGACCTGAACGCGGATGGCCGAGTCTCTGTTGTCATCAGCCCCTGGCTGAACAAGTTGCCACTTGGTTCCTCGGACGAGGATGACTTTGAGCAGGTCGTGCCCAGCTACGCCAACCCTGAAGTGGACCTCTCCGACTTCGATGCATCGGGCAATCCGGGGTCTAACGAACAAGAAGTCATTTTCGTGTTCGCACCGGACCCGTATGGCTTCTTCAATAGCTACTACACGGCGACGGTGGACGAGTACACGTCCATGACGCTGTCCGCTGAGATTGCCCGTTCCTACACCAACCTCGTGCTCTACAACTACCGGGTGCTTCAGGCGGAGTCCTCGATGGAGGACACCTGGCTGGTGGAGACCCTGGGCACCGTTGTCGCGGACTCAGTGGGCTTTGGCGCCGCGTACCATGACGATGCGTGGCTCTACCTGGACGCCCCCTATCTGTACAGCCTGACGAACTACGACGACGACGGAATCATCGCGACGGACCCGCGGGGTGCGCAATACCTTTTTGGTCGCTGGCTGGTCGACGCCTTCGGAACAGATATTCTATCGGCCATTGTTCAGCTTGATTCTGCTGACTTGGGTGAATCATCCGCCGACAACGTCGCCTTTGCAGCCTCGTCTATCGGCGGGCAGGAACTAACCTTCGGGGACTTGGTTTTGCGGTGGCAGATGGCGCTGTTGACTTCTGGCGTTCAGGATGGTTCTGGCGCTGATTTGGTCGATCCCAGCATCTGGCCTCCCTACGCCGCAGCAAGCAGCCTCAGCGCTCCAACAGTGGCGCCAACGAGCGCTTCGGCAGGCG
Organism: uncultured bacterium; assembly: GCA_905480105.1. Classification (GTDB taxonomy): domain Bacteria; phylum Myxococcota_A; class UBA796; order UBA796; family CAJQPC01; genus CAJQPC01. The sequence continues at coordinate 8,863 of CAJQPC010000156.1, forward strand.
TATTCTACGGAGCCAACGGCTATCAGACCGGCTTCAATGTTCGTGGCAGCAACCGGTTCTTTAAAGACGGCACGACCGCTGTCCCTGCCGAGGTCGAGGCCAACGAGGTCCTGGTCGACGCTCAGGATTTCCACACCTTCGTACCTGACTTCAACTTCTTTGGCTATGCAGCTGGAGACTACGGGGTGCAGGTTGTTCGGTTGGTGGGCGTGAACCTGGACGAAGTCGAGTTGGAGATCGATCGAAGCGATAGCCTCAGCGGTGCTGTGGTGCGTTGGACCGACGGCGAGCCTGATTACGAAGTGGAGAGGGTCTTCTCCGCTCTGGACCAGGCGAACGTCGTTCCGCTACCTGAGCTCCCCGAAGACGGGCGGGCGGTGTTTGCCTTGGGAGAGATCAGTGAAGACTTCTCTACCCGGGTCATGGAAGACGGGGATGCAAGCGGAGTCGATGTCTCGGACACGGACCGCTGGCTCTTGGACCTGTCCGGGCGGCCCAGCGGGCAGGTCGTTCCAGTAACGATCCAGCTGGATCGTAGGTTTGAGAACACAAGTGGGGACGAGGCACCCTTCGACCCTTGGATTGCGTTGGTCCCGATTGATCTTGTCCCTGAGATTAAGCCCGCCGAGTGGGAGTCGGCCCTGTGTGGGAGCTCCACAGAAACCTGGAGCTTCCCCAACAGCGTCATCCCTCATCTCTACTACCAACTGTTCACTTCGAGTACAGCGTGGACGGAGGAGGAGGTAGTCGAAGGCACCTGTCCCGTCATCGCATCAGCCGAAGACTGTGGAATAGACTACGACCAAGACGGAGTCGCGGACGCTGACGAGCCCCAGCCAGAGAGCTTCTTGGACCAGATTTGGCAGATGCAGTGTAGTCAGGGTGTTGCTGAACAGGACCTCAGCGACTCGAGTATCTTCGACCTGGACGAGCAGGACGAGGACGACGACTTTAGCTATTCCATGCGCTACAACTTGGGTGGCGCGAGCGGTCAGAGTGGCGAAGAGGCACTGTTGACCGCGACCCTGGTCGGCGGAGAAAGCTACATGGTAATGGTCTCCGGGGGTGGCGACGAAGGCATCTACGAGCTGCAGGTTCAGCAAGTGAGCGCCGAAGCCATCGACGAGCTGGAAGGCAACTGAATCCAGCTGCGCGCGAAACGGGCCCCCTGTCGGGCTCGGTGCCTCCACCTGTTCCGCGAAGTGAGACGCTCACCAGTGTGGGGCTCTTCTTCGCGACGCTTGTCAGCGTCTACTTGGTTTATGGCTTCCTATGGACGGGTGGGAACCCCCTGACCCAGGCAGATGCCGCAGGCAAAGCGGCTTCCTTCGCCGGGACACTGATGGCCATCTTGCTGGCCCATGAGATGGGCCACTGGATTGTGGCTAGGCGGCATGGCTTTGCACTGTCCCTGCCGTACTTCATTCCCTTTCCTGCGGCATTCGGGACTTTTGGGGCGGTAATTCGCCTTCGTTCCTTGCCCAAGAGCCGTACGGCGCTGCTAGAGATGGGTGCTGCTGGCCCACTTGCTGGCTTTGTAGTCGCTGCCGCTGCCATTGCCCTGTCCCTGTCAGACACGGGGCCAGCGCCACCCATGCCAGACATCCCAAGCATTGGAATAAACTGGCCCGGTTGGCTTGGACCGATCCAGGGGGTACTCGACTACGCATTTCCTCCCCCTCCACCTGGTCACGCCGAAGTCCTAATTTTTGCGAACCCGCCCTTGATGGACTTTTTAGGCACCCTGCAGCTGGGGGCTCCTCCAGGTCGTTTTGATGAACTCGCTCCCATGGCGCTGGCTGGTTGGGTGGGATGCCTGCTCACTGCGATGAACCTACTCCCCATAGGACAACTCGATGGGGGGCACATCATGGCGGGTCTCTGGCCGAGCAAGGCCCAACAGCTCTCCAAGCTGCTGCTGGGTGTTGTTCTCGCAGCAGGCCTACTCTGGCCCCCGTGGGCTGTATGGGCCGGGCTGCTTTTCTTCTTCCGCGGCTACGAGAACCTGAACGTTCCCCAGGAGCCCAAGCTAACGATGCGAGCTTGGCTGGTTTTGGTGTTGGTTGTTTTAGCCTTTGCCCTGAGTTTCATGCCCGTCCCGATGGAACCCGATTTTCTTCCAGTGAGCACGCCATGACGCGGGGCTGGGTTCTCACCTTGGGTCTGTCCGTCTTCTTCGTCGCAGTCAGTGGCACAGCTTTCATGTTCCTGGCCCCAGAGGCCCTGCCGGACAAAGCCAAACAAGAACTCGTGCCACACGGGTTGGACACCGGGCGAATCATGGACTTGGAACACCTCACCGAGGCAGATTTCATTTTTCTGGAAAAGGTCTTGGACGATGAATCGCCACAGGCCCAGATCTCGGCCAGTCGTGCGCTCGTGGCATCCGGCGATCCGCGCGGTGCTCCGATTTTGTTCTCCAGGGCCCGGCAAGCTGGTGAGAATGACCTTCTTTTTTGTCTTGCGGCCATGGAGATTCTGCGCATGCAACGTTTCGAAACGGCTGCGCGTACCTTGATCTTGGCGGAGCAAAACGGCCTGTCAGTAGACTGTTCTTCAGAGGTCCAACAACGCTTGGCAGTGCTTAGTCGGGACCAGGGGGGCGTGGAGATCCTGGCCGGGGCGCCCGAAGCTGAAGTGAGGCGATGGGTGAGCTACAAGCTCGACCTTGAGCACCCTGCATCAGCCAAGGTCATCGCCGCGCTCGCTCAGGACTCGGACCTAGAAGTGCGTCGTTCCGCTTGGCTCGCGATCGATGCTCATGGTAAGCCGGTCAGGGCAGCCGAGCTGTTGGGCTGGGTTGAGCAGGAGACAGATCCAAGGCTCCGCTCCCGCATCCAAGAGGTGGTCCAGTCATGGTGAGATTCTTAATCATAACGATGCTTCTTGCTGCTTCAATTTCAGCCAGCGAAGGCTTTTACTTGGAGTCTCCGCCGTTGGGTACAAGGGCCGAGGCGCTGGAGCTTCAAGAGGTATCTCAGCAGAACGGAATCAATGCTCGAGTCGTTCGGCGGTATGAGCACGGCAGTGGGTGGGAATACTTGGTCGTCGCCGAAGGCTACGGAGCTCGAACTGAGGCAGAACAAGCTGCTGAGATTCTCGCCGCGGGAAGCGGCCAAGGCATCACCGTTTATGAAGGGGAGCGTGGTAGCGGCCGCCGCCTCAACGCAAGAGGCGAGGGATGGACCGGATCCAGCGTTGATCCAGGCGCAGTGGCTGCAGCCCCAGCCGAAGATCATCTCCCCTCCGCCGACGAAATTCTAGCACGGAGCGTCCGCGCCTTGGGCGGAGAGAGTGGGGGAGCGCAGCGGCTACAGGAGTCTCCCGCTTTACGGTTTCGATATGAGCGTGAGCTGGCCACTCCCGCCGGGGTAGTCAGTGCTCAGCATCATCTGGCTTGGCAAGAAGGCGACTTGCGTCTGAAGATCGAGCACCTGAGCGGTCCCGGCATGCACGCGTCGATGTTGGTCCGCGGCGACAACGCATGGGTCCTCACCGAACAGGGCATGTTGGAGCGGGACCCTCAGCGAAGCCGGGAAGTGCTGTCTGACTTTGGCCCACTTGTCGTCCTGGACTGGCCGCTGAACTACGCTCAGCAGGTCTACGAGGACCCAGCCTTTCGGGACCTGACAGTCACGGGAATCGAGGAACAAGATGGTCGTTCAGTCTACCGCCTGGAGACCAGTCGAGAGGTGACAGGGGAGCGCTTCACCCTCTTGGTCGACGTGGAACACTATACCGTTGCCAAGGTCGGCTTTCGGTCCGATGCCGGTGCCGTCAGCTACCGCTTTGATGATTGGAGGGAGCTTGATACGGGCTTGGTTGTTCCCTTCTTTGTCTTGTTGACTCGGGATGGTGTGCAGATCGAGCAGGTCGTCATTCAGGAGCTTGAGCTCCTCGATGCCCTGCCAGGGCCGTTCTGGAGCGCTTTAGACGCCGGTGACGATCCCTTCTTTAGAGATGAGCCGAGCTTGCCTTGACAGCCAATGTGGCGGCGACTAAATAGCGGGCCACCTTGCCCACCGGGTCATCCGAACGGCAGGAGCCACGCTGGCGTAGCTCAATTGGCAGAGCAACGGTTTTGTAAACCGTAGGTTGCGGGTTCGATTCCCACCGTCAGCACCAGCGTGGTTTCCGTCACCAAGGCAAGGTTGATCTTTGTTGTGAAATTTTGGGGAGTTGCCCGAGCGGTTAAAGGGAACAGGCTGTAAACCTGTCGACTCTGTCTACGGTGGTTCGAATCCACCACTCCCCACCATAAAATCCCCGGTAGTCGTTCTTTGGAATGGTTCGGGGGCCAAAATACGTGTCAGCGGGAATAGCTCAGTTGGTAGAGCATCAGCCTTCCAAGCTGAGGGTCGCGGGTTCGAATCCCGTTTCCCGCTCCACGTAGTTTGGCCGACGTAGCTCAGAGGCAGAGCACCTCATTGGTAATGAGGAGGTCATGGGTTCAAATCCCATCGTCGGCTCCATTTTTTTTAGCTAGTACGTGATCGACGGCGAACCACAGGCCGTCATTCTTTGGAGGCGCCACAATATGGCCAAGGAAAAGTTCGAAAGAACAAAGCCCCATGTGAACATCGGCACGATCGGTCACGTGGACCACGGCAAAACTACTCTCACCGCTGCTATCACCAAGGTCCTCGCTGAGGCTGGTGGTGGTGTATTTCTGGATTACGCAGAAATCGACAAGGCACCAGAAGAGAAAGCCCGCGGAATTACAATCAACACCGCCCACGTTGAGTACGAGACGGCAACCCGTCACTATGCTCACGTCGACTGTCCTGGTCACGCGGACTACATCAAGAACATGATCACCGGTGCCGCCCAGATGGACGGTGCAATCCTGGTGGTTGCTGCTTCTGACGGTCCTATGCCCCAGACCAAAGAGCACGTTCTCCTGGCTCGCCAGGTGAATGTTCCTCACATCGTCGTCTTCCTGAACAAGGTCGATCTCTTGGACGATGAGGAACTCCTCGAGCTCGTGGAAATGGAAGTGCAGGAGCTCCTCAGCGAGTACGACTTCCCTGGAGACGACACCCCCATCATCCGGGGTTCCGCACTCAAGGCCCTGGAGGGGGACCCGTCTCCCATCGGTGTGCCAGCGGTCATCGCCTTGATGGATGCTGTGGATTCCTTTATCCCGACTCCTGAGCGCGACATTGACAAGCCATTCCTCATGCCCGTAGAGGACGTGTTCACGATCACCGGCCGTGGCACCGTCGCTACGGGTCGCGTGGAGAGTGGTCGTATCAACTCTGGCGATGAAATCGCAATTGTTGGTATCCGAGAGACCCGTAAGACGGTCATCACTGGTGTTGAGATGTTCCGTAAGATTCTCGACTATGCCGAGGCTGGCGAGAACATCGGTGCACTTCTCCGCGGTCTGAAGCGCGAAGATGTCGAGCGAGGACAGGTTCTGGCCAAGCCCGGAAGCATCAAGCCTCACACCGACTTCCGCTGCAAGGCATACATCCTGAGGAAGGACGAGGGCGGCCGGCACAAGCCTTTCTTCAACGGATACCGTCCCCAGTTCTACTTCCGCACTACGGATGTGACTGGAAAGATTACCCTCGATGAGGGTGTTGAGATGGTCATGCCTGGGGACGACGTTGAGTTCACTGTCGAGTTGATCACCCCGATCGCCATTGCTGAGCAACTCCGCTTCGCGATCCGCGAGGGTGGCCGTACCGTCGGTGCGGGTGTTGTTAGCAGCATAGTCGAGTAAGCCCTTGACTCCTCGTTTTGCGGGGAGTCAAACACAAAATCCTCGGGCTTTGTGCCCGAGGATTTTGTGACTATGCTTGTCAATCGGAACCTCAACTGCTAATGGGGCCCGGCTGAGCAACAGGTACAAAAGCCCTGTTGGTTCGGAACTGGAATCAAGTTGTCTTCATACACTCGATACATCTACGTTGTGTTCATCACCATCGGGCTTCTCGTTGGATGGGCAATGGCGTCTGCGAGTGGTGCGATAATCTTGAACTTGGATGCTGGAGTCGAGATCATTCTGGGCGGGGTATTTCCCCTCTCCAATTTGATTGGCGCAGCATCTGCCGTGTTGACCGTTTTTCTTCTGCTGAAGAATAATCGCGCGGTTCAGCACACCAACGAGGTCATCGGCGAGCTCGTAAAGGTGACATGGCCAACTCGTGAGGAGACGACCAACAACTCCATCGTTGTGGTGTTGGTGACCATTGTCTTCTCCGGGTCTTTGGCCATGTACGACTATGTTTGGGCTCAGGTCACTGAGAAATTCCTGTTCAGCCTTAGCTGAACCCCACCCCACGGCTCTATGCCGCTGGAGGACTTCACCAATGGCGATGGCCTGGTACGTTGTAAATGCCTTTTCAGGCTACGAAGGCAAGGCCAAGAAGGCCCTGGAAGAGCGCATCGCCCAAGCTGGTCTTGGAGATCGCTTCGGGGACGTCTTGGTGCCGAAGGAAGACGTAGTCGAGGTGAAGGGTGGTCAAAAGCGGAATGTCACCCGCAAGTTCTTCCCTGGCTACATGTTGGTGCAGATGGAACTCGACAACCAGACTTGGCATGTTGTTCGCAACACGCCCAAGATCACTGGGTTCGTCGGGGGAAACAACCGTCGGCCGCCTCCCGTACCCGAAGCAGATGTGCAACGCATCATTCGCCGCATGGGACTCGATGAAGAAGGCGAGGCACGGCCAAAACCCAAGCTGAACTTCGATCGAAACGAAGAGGTCCGCATCATGGAAGGCGCCTTTGCCACCATGAATGGTCTCGTCGAGGAAGTGAACCAGACTCGCGGCAAGTTGCGGGTCATGGTCAATCTTTTTGGTCGGCCTACCAGTGTGGAGCTTGACTTCACCCAGGTCGAGAAGCTCACTTAGTTTTCAACCTTCCCTTCGCGGGAAACAGCCCAGGTCGCCGCATCGCGGCATGCCGAGGAGCGCACCATGGCCAAAAAGGTCGTAAACCAGATCAAGCTGCAGATCATGGCGGGGAAGGCCAATCCTTCGCCCCCAGTCGGCCCGGCTCTTGGCCAGGCAGGCGTGAACATTCCCATGTTCTGTAAGGAATTCAATGCACGTACCCAGGCGCAAGCCGGGGACGGGCTGGTCATTCCCGTTGAAATTACGGTTTATTCCGATCGCAGCTTTACTTTCGTCTGCAAGACTCCGCCTGCGGCGGGTCTGGTGTTGAAGGCTGCTGGCGTGAGTAAGGGGTCCGGTGAGCCGAACAAAAACAAGGTCGGCTCCTTGACTCGTGCTCAAGTTGAAGAGATCGCTAATCTGAAGCTCCCGGACCTGAACACTTCGAGCGTCGCTGCGGCCATGCGGACGATCGAAGGTACTGCTAGGTCCATGGGAATTACAATCACCGACTGACTCTTTCTCAGCGCGGGGGAGGGCAGTCGCAGCCCGGATGAACCCCACTGAGAGCTTGGACTTAGTTCTGAGTATGGAGCGGAGGCAAATGTGGCAAAAGTAAGCAAGCGCTATTTGGAGGCTCGAAATCGAGTCAACACTACGCGCAAATATAGCCTGGAAGAGGCCGTAGCTCTCTTGAAGGAAACGGCAACTGCCGGGTTCGACGAGACAGTGGACGTCGCTATTCGGCTCGGGGTGAACCCTCGCCATGCGGATCAAATGATTCGTGGGGCAACGGGATTACCGCACGGGACCGGAAAGACGGTGCGCGTCCTGGTCTTTGCACAGGGAGATGCGGCCAAGACCGCACAGGAAGCCGGAGCTGACTTTGTCGGCTCTGATGAACTCATCGCTAAGATTCAGGGAGGATGGCTGGACTTTGACAAGGCCGTCGCTACCCGGGACATGATGGGTAAGGTGGGACGCATTGGACGTCTGCTTGGACCACGCGGCTTGATGCCCAACCCCAAGGTTGGAACCGTCGTCGCACCCGAGCATGTCGCCAAGGCGGTCACGGATCTGAAGGGTGGCCGAATCGACTTCCGAGTCGAGAAGGCTGGCATCATCCATGCCCCAGTTGGCAAGGCATCGATGTCCGCGGAACAGATCCAGGACAACATCTCTGCACTCGTCAGCGAACTCATGCGGCTTAAGCCTGCCAGCGCCAAGGGGACTTATCTCCGCGGCATGGCAGTCTCGAGCACTATGGGTGTTGGTGTACGCGTGGACACTGCGGACTTGATCCGCGCTGCCGGCCGATAGGAGTACCCAATGCAACGCACAGACAAGGGTGAGTTCATTGTGGACCTCCAGGCTCGTCTGACCGAGGCACCTTTCGTGGTACTCGCAGACTACCGGGGCGTCACCTCAAACGACGTCAACACCTTCCGCCGCAACCTAGAGACGGATTCACTCCGTTTCGAAGTTGTTAAGAACACCTTGGCCGTCAAGGCTTTGGAAGGTACCGGCAAGGAAGGCCTGGCCGATCACTTCAAGGGGATGACTGCCGTCATCATCTCGGGTGAGGACGCCGTAGCTGCAGCCAAGTCGGTCAAGCAGCACATGGATTCGAAGGGGAAGATTCAGGTCAAGGCCGGATTCTTCGACGGAGACATCCTGGATCCCGTTGGGGTCAAGGCTGTAGCCAGCTTGCCAAGCCGCGAAGAGCTGCTTGTCATGTTGCTCCGCACCCTTCAAGAGGGGCCTCGCCAAGTGCTTGGAGTTCTCCAAGCCCCTGCGCGCGACCTGCTCTACCTGCTCAAGAACTATGAGACCAAGCTTGCCGACGAACAAGTCGCCGAATAGACGCTTGAGTCTTTACTCTACTCCCAATTTCGATCCGAGAGGAATCCCCAATGTCTGCCACTCAGACTGACGTCGTTGACTACATCAAAAACCTGAAGCTTTCCGAGGTGAAGGCCCTCATCTCCATCTTGGAGGAGGAGCTGGGTGTCGAGGCTTCCGCCCCCATGATGATGGGTGCAATGCCTGCAGGTGAAGCTGCCGAAGCTGCCGAAGAGAAGACTGAGTTTGATGTCATTCTCAAGGAATTCGGTCCAAACAAGATCAAGGTGATCAAGGCTGTTCGCGAGGCCACTGGTCTCGGCCTCAAGGACGCCAAGGGCCTTGTTGAGTCTGCTCCAGCTCCCATCAAGGAAGCTGTGGACAAGGCTGCTGCTGACGAGCTCAAGTCCAAGCTTGAAGAAGTTGGTGCAGTGGTCGAGATCAAGTGATCTCAGGGGGGTGTCGGAGCTTGCCTCACGGCCTGCGGCAAGTCCCGACACCCCTGACTACTTCGTTGTGGTCGAATTTTGTGATTTAGGAGCTTCCTGCTCCACAGCCGGTATGACCGGCTCTGACCCGGATCCCCCGAGACCGCCGCTTGATGGTCACTTCGTACCTGGACAATAGTCCGCTCGGTTGCGTCGCGTACAGTTTTGCTGTTGCGCGGCGCCTTTGCGCGTTCAGGACAGACCTCGCTGCGTCCACCCCTTCGCTGCAGAACCCGCAAGACGGGGACACTGCAACCTGCCGAGGTCCCAATGGCTGATCTACTAGCCAACAATTACAAGCACCGTCGGACCTTTGCCAAGGCCCACCCTATGGTGGATATTGGCAACTTGATTGAGATTCAGAGGGCCTCATACGAGGCGTTTCTGCAGAGTCTCACTCCGGCGGAAGACCGCAAGAACACTGGCCTTCAAGCTGTGTTCAAGAGCGTCTTTCCGATCAAGGACTTCTCGAACAAGGCTTCGTTGAACTTCGTGTCCTTCGACCTGGAGGCGCCAAAGTACGATGTAGAAGAGTGCCGCGAGCGTGGCATGACCTTCTCGGCACCCTTGAAGGTGACGGTTCGTTTGGTCGTCTGGGAAGTAGATGCTCAGACCGAGGCCCGTACAGTATCGAACGTCAAGCAGCAGGAGGTCTACTTTGGTGAGATCCCGCTGATGACCGAGAATGGTACCTTCATCGTGAATGGTACTGAGCGTGTTGTCGTCTCCCAGCTTCATCGCAGCCCGGGAATCTTCTTCGACCAGTCGTTCAGCAAGACCGGTGGCGGAAAGCTGATTTTCTCCGCGCGGGTCATTCCAAACCGCGGAAGCTGGATCGATTTCGAGTTCGACACCAAGGACATCTTGTACGTGCGCATCGACCGCCGTCGCAAGTTGCCTGCGACCGTGCTTCTTCGCGCGCTTGGCTATGATACCGAGCAGCTCCTGAACTACTTCTATGACAACGAAGTACTGGTCTTTGAGGATGGGCGTTGGTTCAAGGACACGACTGCAGATCTGCTGAGCATTCAGACGGCCAGTGTCCCAGTCAGCGATCCGGAGACCGGAGCGATCATTGTCAAGGAAGGCAAGAAGTTCCTGCGCCCCGCACTCCGCAAGCTGCGCAAGGCTGGAGTGCTCGCTGAGCGTGCAGTCCAGGTGGACGGCGAAGACGTCCAAGTCGAGATGGCCCGTATCCCCGTCGCGGAGGAACTGGTTCACGGTGCGGTGTCGGCGTACGACGTCGTAGATATGGAGACTGGACTGATTCTCATCGAGTGCAACGAGGCGCTTGACGAGGAGAATATTCAGCGTGCCTTCGAGGCGGGCGTTTACGAGTTTGATGTCCTGTTCATGGACAATGTCATGGTGGGTTCGTTCCTGCGTGACACTCTCCTCGTGGACAAGATCTCCTCTCCAGAGGAGGCGGTGATCGAGATTTACCGCCGCCTACGACCTGGTGACCCGCCCACTTACGAGACGGCGGTCAAGCACTTCAACAACCTGTTCTTCAACGCTGAGCGCTATGACCTGTCCGAGGTGGGGCGCCTGAAGTTGAACTTGAAGCTCGGTTTGGACCTGCCCCTTCAGCAGACCACCCTGACTCGCGACGACATCTTGCGTGTCGTGAAGTACCTGATAGATCTTAAGAACAACAAGGGCAAGATCGACGATATTGATCACCTTGGCAACCGACGCATCCGTGCAGTTGGTGAGCTCCTGGAGAACCAGTACCGCATCGGTCTGGTCCGCATGGAGAAGGCGATCAAGGAGCGGATGAGTCTCTCTGAGATCGAAGCCTTGATGCCACACGACTTGATCAACGCCAAGCCGGTCTCGGCGGTGGTCAAGGAGTTCTTTGGAAGCAGTCAGCTCTCGCAGTTTATGGACCAGACCAACCCCCTCAGTGAGGTGACCCACAAGCGTCGTCTCTCTGCTCTCGGGCCGGGTGGCTTGACCCGTGAGCGAGCAGGTTTCGATGTTCGCGATGTTCACATCACTCACTACGGTCGAATCTGTCCCATTGAAACCCCTGAGGGACCAAACATTGGCTTGATTGCGTCGTTGTCCACGTACGCGCGGGTCAACCATTTTGGTTTCATCGAGACCCCGTACCAGACGGTGACCGATGGGCGCCTGACTGGGGAGATCAAGTACTACTCAGCGCTGGAAGAGGAAGGGCACGTCATCGCTCAGGCCAACACTCAGCGTGATGACGATGGCAAGATCACCGATGACAATGTCAACGCACGAGTCCGCGGCGAGTTTGGTCGAGTTCCCCCCAAGGAGCTTACTCTCATCGATGTCTCGCCCAACCAGTTGGTCTCGGTAGCTGCTTCGCTGGTTCCCTTTTTGGAGAACGATGACGCGAACCGCGCGCTGATGGGCTCGAACATGCAGCGTCAGGCTGTCCCAGTCATCCGTGTCGAGGCGCCCTTTGTGGGGACCGGCATGGAGCGCATTGTTGCTCGGGACTCTGGGGTCACCACCACTTGCCGTCGTTCCGGTGTCGTCACCTCGGTTGATGCAAGCCGTATCGTCATCAAGACGGATGAGATGAGCGACGATGTTGGTGGTGACGTTGACATTTACAACCTGACCAAGTTCGTTCGCTCGAACCAGAACACGTGCATAAATCAGAAGCCCGTGGTCCGGTTGGGCGACAAGGTCACCAAGGGTGAAGTCATCGCAGACGGTCCAGCGACCGACCGCGGCGAGCTTGCCCTGGGACAAAACGTCATTGTCGCGTTCATGACTTGGAACGGGTACAACTTCTAGGACTCCATTCTGCTCTCCGAGCGCTTGGTTCGCGACGATTACTACACGACCATTCACATTGAAGAGTTTGAGGTTGCAGCTCGCGACACCAAGCTCGGAAAGGAAGAAATCACTCGCGACATTCCCAATGTCGGAGAGGAGGCCCTGGGCAACCTCGACGAGGCTGGAATCGTTAAGATTGGCGCTGAGGTTCGGCAGGGCGACATCCTGGTGGGCAAGATTACCCCCAAGGGTGAGACCCAGTTGTCTCCAGAAGAAAAGCTCTTGCGGGCCATCTTCGGTGAGAAAGCCGGTGACGTCCGCGACACGTCGCTTCGGGTGCCTCCAGGGGTGATCGGAACCGTGATCGGGGCGCAGGTCTTCGCCCGCGAAGGCGTCGAGAAGGACAGCCGCGCGCTGACGATCGAGGTAGAAGGCGTCATCAACATCGAGCGTGACCGTGACAGCAAGATTGCTGTTTTGCGGGAGTCGGCACATCGCCAGTTGGTCGCTATCTTGGACGGTCATAAGGCTGCGAACAAGATTCTTGACGACCGGACAGGTGAGGAGCTTGTTGGTCGCGGTGAGGGCTTCACTGAGTCGAACCTTGACCGCATCACCTTTGAGCAGTTCGAAAAGATCACCGTTCAAGACGATGAGGCTGTCGAGGAGAAGATCTGGGCTCTGGTGGACAACGTCCGCGAGAAAGAAGATCGAATTCGCGACCGCTTCAAGGACAAGGTTGATCGGCTCCGTAAGGGCGACGAACTGCCCCCAGGCGTCATCAAGCTGGTCAAGGTCTATGTCGCCATTAAGCGTAAGATCCAGATCGGCGACAAGATGGCGGGGCGACACGGAAACAAGGGTGTTGTCTCCCGCATCCTCCCCATAGAGGACATGCCTTACCTGGAGGACGGCACCGCGGTTGATATCGTTCTAAACCCGCTGGGTGTTCCGTCCCGAATGAACGTGGGTCAGGTTCTGGAGACTCACCTTGGTTGGGCCGCACGGAACTTGGGTGTCAAGCTGAACCGCATGGTTGAGGAGCAGCGAGGTGCCGAGGAACTGCGCAGTTACCTTTCGGATGTGTTCGAAGGCAACGCTGCCGTGCAGGAGTTCCTCAAGGACGCCGACCATGGTGGGATGAAGGCCTTCGCCAAGAAGTACGAGCGTGGAATTACGACCGCGACTCCGGTGTTCGCTGGCGCTGACGAGGCTGAGATTCGCAAGGCCTTGGTTCTTGGTGACCAGGATGATGACGGGCAGACCCTGCTCTTTGACGGCCGCACTGGAGAGTCCTTCTCTCGGCGTGTCACTGTCGGCATCATGTACATGCTGAAGTTGCATCACTTGGTCGATGACAAGATTCACGCCCGTTCCATTGGTCCATACTCCCTGGTTACCCAGCAGCCGCTGGGTGGAAAGGCGCAGTTTGGTGGTCAGCGGCTCGGCGAGATGGAGGTCTGGGCACTTGAGGCATACGGCGCCGCCTACAACCTTCAGGAATTCCTGACGGTGAAGTCGGATGACGTGACGGGCCGTACTCGCATGTACGAGTCCATCGTCAAGGGTGAGAATGTTCTGGAGGCCGGCTTGCCTGAGTCCTTCAACGTTCTCGTCAAGGAGCTTCAGGCTCTGGCCCTGGATGTTGAGCTCATCGAGGACCGCGACTTCATGCGGGGCTGATGCCCCGGTGAGTCGCGCCGAATCCCTTTTTTAGTTTTAGTTTTCGTCCCGGCGGCCTTTGTAGGTCGTCCCCCTCCTTGAAGGAGCGTGTGCAGTGAAGGACATCTACAATCTCTTCGACAAGCCGAAGAACCCGCTGAACTACGTCGCGGTTCGCATCAGCCTGGCTTCTCCCGAGAAGATTCGCAGCTGGTCGCATGGTGAGGTCAAGAAGCCCGAGACCATTAACTACAGGACGTTCAAGCCTGAGCGTGACGGCCTCTTCTGTGCTCGGATTTTTGGGCCAGTCAAGGACTACGAGTGCTTGTGCGGAAAGTACAAGCGCATGAAGTACCGCGGCATCACTTGTGAAAAGTGCGGTGTCGAGGTCATTCAGTCCAAGGTCCGCCGCGAGCGCTTGGGGCACATTGACTTGGCCACACCGGTGGCACACATCTGGTTCCTCAAGAGCCTGCCAAGTCGAATTGCCAACCTCATGGACGTTTCGCTGAAGGACCTTGAGAAGGTTCTGTACTGCGAGTCCTACATGGTGACCGACCCCGGGGAGTCCACCCTCAAGGAGGGTGAAATCCTGTCCGAGGACGACTACCAAGAGGGCATTGCTGCCTACGGGTACGGCGCGTTTGACGTCGGAATGGGCGGTGAGGTCGTGCGCGATATGCTCGCCCGCTTGGACGTCGAAGCGCTGAGCTCTCAGCTGCGTTCTGAGATGAAGGAGACCACTTCTGAGCCTCAGCGGCGAAAGATTGCCAAGCGGCTGAAGATCGTGGAGGCCTTCCGTGATTCGGGCAACCGTCCCGAATGGATGATGCTCGAGGTCATCCCTGTACTCCCTCCCGACTTGCGTCCGTTGGTTCCTTTGGACGGAGGGCGCTTTGCTACCTCCGACTTGAATGATCTATACCGCCGCGTGATCAACCGGAACAACCGTCTCAAGCGTCTTCAGGACCTGAACGCGCCAGAGATCATCATCCGCAATGAGAAGCGGATGTTGCAGGAGTCCGTCGACGCGTTGTTCGACAACGGTCGCCGTGGCAAGATCTTTACTGGCCCGAACAAGCGTCCATTGCGTTCTTTGAGCGACATGCTCAAGGGCAAGCAGGGACGCTTTCGGCAGAACCTGCTCGGCAAGCGCGTCGACTACTCGGGCCGTTCAGTCATCGTCGTCGGCCCCACGCTGCGTCTGCACCAGTGTGGCCTGCCAAAGAAGATGGCGTTGGAACTCTTCAAGCCCTTCATCTACAACAAGCTTGAGGAGCGTGGCTACGTCACGACCATCAAAGCTGCGAAGAAGATGGTGGAGAAGGAGCCAGAGGAGGTCTGGGACATCTTGGATGAGGTCATCCAAGAGCACCCAGTCATGCTCAACCGCGCTCCCACTCTTCACAGGTTGGGTATCCAGGCCTGCGAGCCGGTTCTCATCGAGGGCAGGGCTATCCGCCTCCATCCCTTGGTCTGTACCGCCTTTAA
The DNA here is from genome assembly GCA_905480105.1 of uncultured bacterium. Classification (GTDB taxonomy): domain Bacteria; phylum Myxococcota_A; class UBA796; order UBA796; family CAJQPC01; genus CAJQPC01. Next base: position 23,951 of record CAJQPC010000156.1, read on the forward strand.
TGCGGACTTTGACGGTGACCAGATGGCCGTCCACCTCCCTCTGAGCATCGAAGCTCAGATTGAGGCGCGCGTTTTGATGATGTCCACCAACAACATCCTGAGCCCAGCGAATGGAAAGCCCATCATCAACCCGTCTCAGGACATCGTGTTGGGTTGCTACTACATGACTCGGGACCGCGAAGGAACCAAGGGCGAGGGACGCAAGTTTGCTGACCCCGGCGAGGCTCTGATCGCATACGAGGCTGGCGAAGTCGAACTCCACTCCAAGGTGAAGGTTCGCATCCCAGCCCGGTCCTTAGAGCAGCGTGTTGCTGACTTCATCCCGGAGCTAGGTGATGCCCATCTCTTGGTGGGAGTGGATACCGGCTTCGGTAAGAACGAGGCATGGCACTATCACCGTGCAGTCATGCGGGAGCGGTCTGTAGACAGCCTAGTCGGAGAAGTTGCCACTTTGGGTGGTGACGTATGCGTCTCAGTTGACGATGCCCCCATCTCCGGTGAGAACCTGGTCGGCGTTATCGGCTTGGGACACGGTTCTGACGACGGGAAGCACGTGCTGGAAGCCGCCAAGGCCCAAAGCATCCCGGGTTTTGTCTCCCTGAATCTCAAGAAGGAACTCAGCGTTTCCGATGCTGCCAAGTTGGCAGTCAGTGAAGCCGGCGCCTTCGCTGAGTCAGACGTTGTTGTCGACCGCGTTGGAGACCTACAGGTAGTTGGCTACACTTTGCCGAAGCGCAAGGAGTCAAGCCGCTCGGCGGTTGTCATCCATCAGATTGGTGACAGCGGACAGATCGATGCCCGATTCAACATTAGCCGCAGACTTGATTCCCTCAAGGCAGCGGCAGCTTGGGCCCGTGAGCGCTTTGGGGACGACCTCTTGCTGGTTGTTGCTCCGGCAGGCTTCTTCGGAGCTCAAGGTGAGGTCCCGCTGTTTACGCTGGACAGCAGTGCGAAGGGCATCGAGGCTCGGGGTGAGATGGTCGAGACGACCGTTGGTCGGGTGTTGTTTTACGACATAGTGCCGGATGAACTACCCTTCTCGTTAGTAAACCGTGCCATGGGTAAGAAGGCATTGGGTGAGCTGATTGACCGGTGCTACCGAGTTTCCGGGCCAAAGGCCACGGTGCTTTTGGCTGATGCAGTCATGAAGATGGGCTTTGAGCAATCCACGGTCGCGGGGGTGTCTATCTGCATGGCAGACATGACGATTCCGAAGGCTAAGGCGGTCCTCTTGAATGCTGCTCAGGAAGAAGTCGAGGAGATCGAGAATCAGTACAACGAGGGCCTCATCACTGTTGGCGAGAAGTACAACAAGGTCATCGACATCTGGTCCAAGGTAACCGACGAAATTTCCAAGGCTCTGATCGCGAACATCGGTCATACGATGATCGTTGACTACGAGGGGAATGAGCGGGCTCATGTTTCATTCAACAGCGTCTACATGATGGTCGATTCGGGTGCGCGTGGTTCGCCCACTCAGATTCGTCAGCTTGCAGGAATGCGTGGTCTGATGGCCAAGCCCGACGGGTCCATCATCCAGACCCCAATCATCGCGAACTTCCGTGAAGGACTGTCTGTTCTGGAGTACTTCACCTCGACTCACGGCGCTCGTAAGGGCCTCGCGGATACGGCGCTGAAGACCGCGAACTCTGGCTACTTGACCCGTCGCCTGGTTGATGTCGTCCAGGACACGATCATCACGGCCCGTGACTGCGGGTCCGCGGAGGGTATGGAGGTCACTTCCCTGATTGAGGGCGGTGAAATCATCGAACACCTAGGTGAGCGTATTCTCGGTCGGGTCGCTGCTCAAGACATTCTTGATCCGTACTCGGACGAGGTCATCGTGCCTCGCAATGGCGAGCTCGATGAGCATGCTGTAGACCGTGTGGTTCAAGCTGGTGTTGAGAAGGTTCGTATTCGCTCCGTGCTCTCTTGTGAGATGCGCTGGGGAATCTGCTCCATGTGCTACGGCCGTGACCTCGCACGCGGTGAGCTGGTCAATGTTGGTGAAGCGGTCGGTGTTATCGCCGCGCAGTCAATCGGTGAGCCGGGTACACAGTTGACAATGCGTACG
>CAJQPC010000157.1 GCA_905480105.1 uncultured bacterium
GCGGACCTTGGCTGGCTGAAAGATGCAGACCAAGTGGTCTGCATCGGCCCAGCCAAGTCTGCCGGCAGCTACCTGAGCCAAGAGAATCTCTTGGAGGCGGCCAAGCAGACGGGGGCGACCGCGATCCATCCAGGCTGGGGATTTTTGGCGGAGAACGCAGATTTTTCTGCGCGCTGCGCGGCGATGGGTATTGCCTTTATTGGGCCTGGTCCCCGGGTGATGCGTTCGATGGGCGACAAGATCCAGGCGCGCGCCACGATGGATGCTCTGGGAATGCCACTGATCCCGGGTTCCCCGGGTGAGGTCAGCGACCTGCGCGCTGCCGCCTCGGAGGCGGGGCGCATTGGCTACCCTGTGCTGCTCAAGGCCACCGCGGGCGGCGGCGGCCGAGGCATGCGTCGGGTCTTTGAACCTGCCGGGCTGCGGGAGGGCTTTGAGAGCGCCAGCAGCGAGAGCTTGGCCGCCTTTGGCAATGGCGCGCTCTACATGGAAAAACTGATCGTCGGTGGGCGGCACATTGAGTTCCAGGTGGTGGTCGACCGCTTTGGCAACGCCATTCACTTAGGGGAGCGAGAGTGCTCCATTCAACGGCGCCATCAGAAGCTGATCGAGGAGAGCCCCAGCCCTGCTTTGACCCGGGCGGAGCGGGAAAAGGTGGGGGCGCTGGTAGCCGGAATCGCAGCCAAGGCGGGGTACCGAAATGCTGGCACCATCGAGATGCTGCGCGATGCCACCAGTGGCGAGCTCTACTTTATGGAGATGAACACCCGGCTTCAGGTGGAGCACACCATCTCAGAAGAGGTGACCGGCGTGGACCTGGTTGAACTGCAACTCAAGATTGCCGCCAACCATGCCATCGAGCCCATTTCGCCCAAGATCGCAGGACATGCAATCGAGGCACGGATCAACGCCGAGGACGTGGAGCAGGACTTCCGCCCTTGTCCTGGCACCATTACCCGCTTGGTGTGGCCGCAAGGGGAGGGGATTCGCGTGGACTCTCACCTGCAAGAGGGCGATGAGATCAGTCCTCATTACGACTCCATGATCGCCAAGATTATCGCCCATGGGAGTGACCGCTCCCAGGCAATCTCGCGACTTAAGCAGGCACTCAAAGACCTGGTGGTCGAAGGTGTGAAGACCACCACTCCCCTGCACATCCGGGTTCTTGAAAACGAAGAGTTCCTCTCGGGTCGCTACGACACCACGACCTTGACTCGCATGCTGGAGGCCTGAGCATGGCCCGCACCCCCCTGGATCGATTGGGTACGCCCCTAGACGAGCTGATGGACGCTGCTACTCGCAGTGCCAACAGCAAAAAGATGGCTGCCTTGGATGCCGCCCTGGAAGAGAAACTCGAGCAGGTGCGTGCTGGCTGGGGCCAGAAGTATCTGGACCGCGTGCATGCCAAGGGCAAGCTGAGCACTTGGGAGCGGGCAGAGCTGCTGGCCGACCCAGGCAGTGAGATCTTCCCCATTGGTTCTCTCGTCAATCATGGTCTGCAGTTCTCCGGCAGCCGCAGGCCGGCTCCTGGTGCTGGGGTGCTTACCGCTTTTGTGCAGGTTCACGGCCGCTGGGTCATCGCGGTGGCCAACGACAACACGGTGGCGAGTGGGAGCTGGTGGCCCAAGACTCCTGAGAAGATTCAGCGCGCACAAGAAGTGGCGTTGAAGCTGCGCTTGCCAGTGATCTATCTGGTCGACTGCAGCGGACTCTTTCTGCCTGAACAAGCAGCCAGCTTCCCCGGTCGTAGTGGCGCCGGACACATCTTCAAAAAGAACGCCGAGCTGTCCGCGAACGGTGTCCCTCAGATCGCTGGGGTCTTTGGAGACTGCATCGCAGGTGGCGGCTACATGCCACTGATCTCGGACCGGGTCTACATGACCGAGTCGGCGTACATGGTCATTGCAGGTGCAGCCCTGATTCAGGGTGCCAAGAGCCTAAAGCTGACTTCGCTGGACATTGGAGGTCCCGAGGTGCACGTGGGCCGGTCGGGCTGTGCAGACGTGCGGGTTCCTGATGATGAAAGCTGCATCCGACTGATCAGAGAGGAAGTGTTGCGCCTTCCGTCCAGCGCCGTAGACTTTTACAGGCATGGGGCTGAAGCCATGGAGCCAGCCCTGGAACCAGCTGAACTCTCGGCCCTGTACCCCGTGGACCACCGGCAGACCTATGCCCCCCGCGAGGTCATCGCGCGCCTGGTGGACGGCTCTTTGTTTCACGAAGTCATGGCTGACCGAGGCCGTGAGGTCATTGTTGGCGTGGCGCGCATCCAGGGGCTCTGGGTGGGTTTGCTGATGAACAATCCTGAGCTCACTGAGCACCCGGATAGACCGGGTGAGATGCGCGCAGGCGGGATTTTGTACCGCGATGGCATCGCCAAGCTCTCGGCATTCTCTCGGGCATGCAACGACGACGGCATCCCCATGTTCTGGCTGCAGGACATCGCCGGCTTTGACATCGGTGCTGAGGCCGAGGCGATGGGGTTGCTCGGTTACGGAAGCTCGCTGATCTACGGTCTCTCTACCCACCAAACACCCATGTTCACGGTGCTCATGCGAAAGGCCAGTGGGGCTGGGTACTACGCCATGGCGGGGCACCCCTATGAACCTGTGCTTCAGCTCTCCACTCCCATTACCCGGCAGGCGGTAATGGAAGGTCGAACCTTAGCGATTGCGGCTTACAATACGAAGTTGGACGACAACTTTGAGATTGCGACTCAAGACCCCGAGGAGCGTGCCAAGATCCAAGAGGGCATGGCCCAGACCGCTGCGCGGATCGAGGCGGACATGGACCCGGTAGCCAGTGCCAGTCGCATGGACACCGATGAGGTCGTTCCCCTTAGCGCGCTTCGGCGTTGGTTAGAGGTGCTGACGCTGGCCAGCTACCAGAGCATCGGTCACCGACGAATCAAGAACCCCCGAATCTGGTCGCTCCATGACCTGGAGGCTCTGCTGCGATGCCGTTGACCGCCCCACAGAGCCCCTCCATCGAGCCCGAGCGCTTGCTCTCTCCCGCAGTTGGCGGCTGGTGGCCTGCGTTGGTCAGCGGCGCGCTTGTCCAGCCTGGTGTGCTCCTGGGGTACATCGACCGCTTGGGCGCCAGGCACCCGGTCCATGCGGGGCAAGCCGCCGGACAGGTTCGGTCGCTGCGAGCTGCTGGGCCCGTCCAGTACGGCGAGCTCCTAATCGAGCTTGGCGTCTTGTCTGACGGAATGCCCAAAGCCCAGGCCAGAGACGGAACCAAGAGCACTGAGGGTTTGGTGGCCATCGCCGCGCCCATGGCGGGCACTGTCTATCTTGCACCTTCTCCCGGGGAGCCACCTTTTGCCCAGAAGGGGGCCCGCATTGAGCGCCTTGGGCGTGTGGCCTTGCTCGAGGTCATGAAGACCTTTACGCCCATAGCTGCCACCGTCTCCGGGACCTTGGAACGCTTTGCCTGCGTGGATGGGGACGCTGTGAGCGCCGGAGATCCTGTCGCCTGGATCCGTCCGGACTGAATCACCCCGTATGAGGGTGTATCCTGTCCGAATGAAGAACCTCAGCTCACTCCTCCTTGGTCTGGCCCTTTTGAGCGGCGCAGCATTTGGCTCAGCTACGGCTCAGGCCGAGTGCCAAGCCGCTTACACATCCGACGCGCTGCTCGAAGACATCCAGGTGATGGCCATGGCGCTCCAGGCCAAGGACGCGCAGAGTCTCAAGGGCCGAGGTGCGATCATCGAGGCTGGATTGGTTTGCTTGCGCGAGCCCATGCCGCCGGCGCTCTACGCGACCGTCTACAGAATGATGGGAGTTTCCGCTTTTGAGAACGGGAATACCAAGCTTGCCAACCAGTGGTTCCACATCGCTTTGGAGCTGGATCCTACCCACGAGTGGGACATCGCCGACGTCCAGCCTGGCACGCCACTGTTTAAGGCCTATTCCGACGCCCGCACCGCCTCGGTGGTCCCAGTCCAGATCGAAGGCATGGCCTTGAATCCGCCTGCTGGTTCAAGCCTGCTCATCGACGGGCGCCCCCTGGAGTCTGCTGCCGCCACCCCAGATCGTTTTCATCTGGTCCAACAGGTCAGCTCCAGCAATCGTGCGGTGCGGGCCAGCTGGTTGGTGATGGGAAATGCGCTTCCTGCGCAGCTGCTGCTGGAGGAGAGCCTCTCCCGCAATGAGGCCAAGGACCTGGAGCAAGCATCGGATACTGCTGGTAAGGGCCGTCGAAAGGACGAAGAAGTTCTGGCCGGTGGGTACACGGAGAGCGAGGTGACGCCGATTGCTCGTGAGCGTCCAAGGGCGAAGGTCCCTCTTCTTGCTGCTGGGAGTGTGGGGTTGCTGGCGGCGGGAGGGATCTACGCCTCCTCTTTCAGCACCCAGGCCCAGTTCAACGACGCGACGACCACCGAAGACCTGCTAGCAGCCCAGCAACTCACCAACACCCTGATTATCGCCAGCGGTGGCGCCCTGTTGATGGGCGCCGGTGTCGGTGTCTGGGGCGTGGTCATCGACGACGGGAGCACTCCCGGCTTGTGGGCGCTCCCTCAGGAGTAGCAGTCAGCTGGGGCGTTCCCAGAGGTACTCCTGCTCTCCGAGTTCCTGTGCAGCCCAGCGGCCGAGCACGAACAAAAAGTCCGAGAGGCGATTGACGTAGCGCATCGGTCCACTGCCTATCTCTCCGTCTGTTTCCATCAGGGTCAAGATGCGTCGCTCTGCTCGGCGACACACAGTTCGCGCTTGGTGCATGAACGCGCCCACGGGACCACCACCGGGCAAGATGAACTCAGTGAGAGGGCCCACGTCCGCGTTCAGCTTGTCTATCCACTGCTCTAACCGTTCAACGTCTGAGTCCCCGACCCGGTACATCCCCTCCCAGCGTGAATCAGCCGGGGTCGCCAGATCGCTTCCGAGATTGAAGAGGTCGTTCTGTATGCGGTGAAGCATGGCGTCGATTTCTGCTACCCGAGCTCCGTCGCCCGCTTTGTTGAAGGTCCGCGCCAGCCCCAGGATCGCATTCAGTTCGTCTGTTGTGCCATAGGCTTCGATCCGGGAGTGGTTCTTTGGAACGCGCTTGCCCCCGACCAAGCTGGTTTGTCCTTTGTCCCCACCTCTTGTGTAGACCTTTGTGATGCGCATGCTGTTCATCCTGGTTTGTGTTCCGGGGTTAGGGTACGTATCCCAAAGAGGTGCGCGTGCTCTTGAACATCCAAGGACTAAGAAGCTCCGACGGACAAACCCTGTCGATTTTGTGCCAGGACGTCCTTCGTCAACCCCTGGTGGAGATCGCACCGGTAACGGTCTGCGACCTACTCCAGTTGGCAGTGACCGCCGGTCTACCTGTCCAACTCCAACAGGATCTTGACCGCTTTGCGCCTCAGATGGTTCGCGAGATTGAAGACCTGCCGGACACTCTGTTTCCGGCGTTCATGAAAGACATCGAGAAGGTCCCGGCTGAACACGTGCCTGCCGCGGTGCGCCGGGCGGTCGCGAGTCGGGCAGACACTGGCAAGGCGGTCCCCAAGATTCTTGCGGCCTGGGACGAGCTGTTGCCCATGTGGGAAGGCTCCGAAATCGAGCTGATCCAGCTTGCTGGTGCCACAAGCCGAGTCAAAGTCGACGAGTTTGACGTTCCCGACTCTCACAAGGCTCCAGATGAGCGCAAGCACAAGCCACGCGCACGAAAGAAGGGCCCCGCCGATGGCGACGCCACGACGGACGCCCCCGACGTCGTCAAATCTCCCCGCGCAGCTGCCAAAGACTCCTTCACCGCACGGATGCGCAACCCGCAGCGTCCCCTCCGGGATCCTGCTCGTGCGTTGTGGCTGCGCAAGGCTATTGTGGAGCGCTTGGGCAATGCCAGTGGCGGCATCAAGCAGGCTCTGCTTGTCGCCGGCATGCTGCGCCGCAGTGAGTGGGCCGACATGGCTCCAGATGAGGTGGTGTCCGCGTTGCGCTCTTTGGACAAGGAGGGGCGCGTAAAGCTGAGCGCTGGCCGCTGGTCTAAGCTGGGCCGCTGAACTCGATATAGGAAGGGTCTTAGGTCCCACCTATCGGAAAGACGCAACGGCGTTGCCGCCCCTTAGGGGGTCGCAGCGCTGTTTGCGTTTGAGTTGTTTCGAAAGTTGCAGTCTGGTCCCAGACCCCAGAATCCTCCAAGGAGTTTTGGGGGCCAAGGTTCGAGACCAAGCCCACCTGGGCGACCCTTGAACGGCCCGCCCAGGCTCAGTACTCAGCCGGGCCCAAAGAGGAAGGGGTAGGCGACGATGACGATGCCATCGCCCTTGGGTGCCGGAAATTGGAGCTTCATCATGGTCTTGTTCAAGCAGCCCTCGACCGCACTGTTTGCCAATGAACTCACTTTGGTCTTGGCCGCGCTGACTTGGCCGTTCTTTGCGATGGTGAACTTTACGGTCACCTTGCCGCCCAGCTCGGGGTTCTTGGTCAGCTCGCGCTGGTAGCAGTAGCGAAACTTGCTCAGGTTGCTCTTGATCACGGCGTCCACCTGGCTGCGGTCCAGGGACCCCAGGATGATGGTCTCTTTACGTGTTGGCAGTGACATGGTGGCCTTGGTGCCGATCCCTTGGCCTTCGTAGTCGCGCAGACCGTTGCCGTCTCCGCGCAGACCATTGCCCATGTTCAGGCTCCCGACCTCGCCGCCACCTCCCGGGCCAATTCCATTGCCGGAGTAGCCGCCTACACCGATCTGTATACCCTTGGGGCCGGCGTTCGTGCCCAAAGCCAAGCCTAGGCCAGCGTCGATGATGCCGCCGCCCATCATGTCCGCGACACCACTGTCCGACAGTGCTCCAAAAATACCTTTGTCCTTCACGAATTCCCGATCTCTTTCACGTCCTTGTGTCGGGTTGCCCTGGGCGTTCTTCATGCGAGCTTCCTTGCGGCCCACGCGGCCTGCCTCGTCTTCGTGCTTGGCGCCTTCCTTGTCGGCCGCAGGAGTGGACTGGACCTGGGTCTTGGCTTCCTCTGGAGGGTTGATGAAGATCTGGGCTACCGCATCCGTGAGCTCGAGGGTGGAGACACTCTGGGTAGGTGGTGCGTTCCAGGCCAGCACACCCAGCATCGCAGCCATGAAGGCCGAGAAGACTGTCACGCCGATGAAGGGCGCATCCAGCTTTCTTTTGCCCACAACCCTTCTGGCCGCAGTGACCTGACGTACCACCAAGGTGAACTCGCCGGCGATGGCGATGAGCTGCTGTCCTTCTGCAAGCTCAGCCTCGACGCTGGCCCCCAGGTCGGTGACGTCCTGGGGGAGGTTGTGCGTCCATGCAGGGTCCAAGTGAACACGCAGGCCGTTGTCGGTGCTGGATATTAGGGCCTCCGCCTCGTCCACGTTGGGGAGTGGGTGATCCAGGTCACCAACCGAGAAGGATGCGTCTTGAGCGTCGAGATGGTGGAGCTCCAGCAGGGTGGGCCCCCAACACAAGGCCAGCTCCACACGCTGACCCTTGGATGCGTCGTCGCCCAGTGAACCGAGTGGGGCTCCGCTGCTGGTGAGCAGGCTCATGGGGTCAGTGGCCTCCATCAATTCGCGTTGAAACTTGGAGACAGAGCTCTCCTGCACGCTGGGATCAAGCGTCTTCACATCACACCTCTTGGGTCATGGTCAGTGGCCTCGGGTCTTGCCCCTTGGCTCTGGTGACTACGACCACCGCTCCAAGCCGCGGTTCGTCAAGACTGACTTGACGCGCTGTCAGGGATGCTTTGCAAACTTTAGGGAACCCATGCGCTTTGGGGTTCCGAGCTCAGGCTGCGCCTACTCAGCCTCGTCGGGATCGACTGGCTCTTCTTCCATGAAGGGGGCTACGCCAGGCGCTGTCCAACCCGTACCATCCAGGTCCAGATAGATGGGATTACTCAATGCGTAGGGAACGACTGGGCTGGTTCGTGGGGCGGGGGGCAGGGGAGAGAGCAAGCCAGAGAGGGCCTCTACAACGCCCAGGGCCTCGGTCACGACCTCTTGCAGGGCTACGGGCTCATAGACGACCGGTGTGAACAGAGGCTCCAGGCTGTCGCTGCCGGTTGCGACCATCACGTACCAGGAGTCCTTGTCCGGGGTGTCCGTGAACATCTGAGCGAGGTTGAGCACATCGGCGTTGGGCTGCTCGATCTCGAAGACCTGGATGAGTTCGGCGTTTCTGTACAGCTCTACTCGCTCCACATTGAACCAGCTGGGACTCTGGACCTCCATCTCCAGCTCGATGCTGTTGCCGGTGACCGTGTCGCCCATGGTGGCTGCGCCGCCGTTTGCAGTGAAGCGCAGGAAGGGACCATAGGATGCGAAGACATGACCGTCCCGAACCGACTGGGCAATCTCCACGGCGTCGATGTAGGCGGGCTCATCCGTGGTCGAGGCCACGAAGTTTCGTGGGCAGCCGCTCTCGATTCCCGTTGTTCCGTGCGTGTCGGAGTTGCCCAGGGCGGTGATCTGAAACCCCATGTTGAGCAGGGCGAACCAGTCGTCGATCTGACCGTGCATCCCGTAGCCGAGCTGGTACACGCCATCGTTAAGGTCGTCCTGTTCAGCTAGGGTGCGCTCGATGATCTCCTGGGCCGTGGTGCTCTGGTCGGCGGCATAGGCGTCCAGCTCGGGCTGAGTGGGCGTGCGCAGAAAATCGTAGCGCTTGCCGTTCATCAGCTCCAGTGCGTCGAAGTTGAGAGTGAAGTTTTCGGAGTTGGTCAGCGGGTTGGTGATCTTGAGCAGGCCGTCTTCCACCCGTGGGTCGGCTACTTCACCGCCGTAGGGTCTAAAGCCCATCTGGTCGAAATACCCCAGGATTCCGTCTCGGGGGTGCGCCACGAAAGTGACCGGTTCAATGCGGCCATCACCCAGGGTACGCAGCTCGCTGAGCATCTGCGCAGGGCTCTCGCCGCTCCAGTCGAATGCGCCGCCGGATTCGGCCAAGTAGTCGTGGGTCAACGGAAAGCCGATGTAGTGACCCACCTCAACCGTGGTGACTTCTAGTCCGACTGCGGCGCTGATCCAGGGCTCCATGCCCATGTCCTGGATCACTGGCCGGTAGTCCGAGATGAAGTCGTGATCACTGGAAATCATGAACTCCACGTGCTCGCTGACCATGGTGCCCACCCGGTCGTGCAGGTTGACGCCGGAGTCGTGAGAGGGGTTGGCGTGTACATGGAAGTCGGCGCTGACCCAGCCGCTTGTGTCCACACTGCGCATTACCTGGAACTGGGCCTGGGTGTGTTCCCCAGGGCGCAGCGAGACCTCGACCACGTCTAGCTCATACTCCATGCCGCGCGTGACGTAGGCCACGTAGTCACCCGGCGGCAACTCGATGTCTTTGGCGCCGTAGGGTAGGAAGACCACCGCTTCGGGTTCGCCCGAGATGTAGCCGTCACCCAGCACGGGGTCGCGCACAACGGGCTCCCCATCTGCGCGAAACAAGCTGAGCTTGCTGGGCACCCGTATCCCGGTCTCGTCGACGACCTCGACGCTCAAGACTGCGCTGGAGGGAATCACAGGATTGACCGAGATCTCCTCGCCCTCGGTGACAACGATGGGGATGCGTATGCCGGTACCGTGGGCCGCGTCGTGGACTTGTAGTTCCCAGCTGCCCGCAGGCAGGCTGCCGCCAAAAGAGCCGTCGGGCACGGTGTCGTTGAATCCGACATCGGTCTCCCACTGGGAGTAGGGAGCGGTGGCCTCTGGGGCGAACACCAAGACGCTGACTCCGGAGACCGGCTTGCTGTCCTGCTCGGTGAACACGTTGCCCCGCACCTGCCCGGTCGGCACGCCCCGCGCCTCCAGAATCCCATCGAGCACGCTGCCAATGTCGCCATGACCGATGACAAAGATGCGTTCGTAGGTGTAGGCAGACCCGTCAGCGAAGCGTTCATCTCCCAGCTCGGGGTCCCCAAGCACACCGGCTCCGAAGGTGGCCGTCTGTGAACTCGTGAACAGGGGGACAGATACCGGTCCCGTCAGCGAGGCCATGCCGTAGCTCACGCCCGGGGCTGTACCTGCGACAAAGTCCAGTTCAAAGGGAGAGGTAAAGGTGTTTTTTCCTGCGTCCCGGGCTTGGTAGACCGCGCCATCCTCCCAAAAGCCTAAGTCCGGTGCGAACACGTTCACGTCCCCGCCTTGAAGGTAAAAGTCTCCAAAGGTCATGCCCGACTCCAGAGCCAGATCGAGGAGCGCCATGTCGGGCTCGTAGTCGAGCAAGACGCTCTCTTCTGGAATGTCGAACTGCTCGGTGTAGGCCGCGGTGGTCCGCATGGTCACCCAAGGCTGGCCGGGCTCAACGATGTAGTCAGTCTGAATCGAGAATTCAGGGGCGTCGATGAGCACCCACAAGCCAGCCAAGAGTCGCAGAAAGGGCTCGCTGGGAGAGCGCACCCGTACGATGGCGGCCCCACCATCGCTTCCGTCTTGGAGAATCTGTACTTGTTGCTCGGCGATGCTTTCCGAGTAGGTCCCAAACTCGTCGGTGCCGTCGGTCTTTCCCACGTTCATGTTCACTGTGGGAAAGATCTCTGCCAGACGGTCATTGCCGTACCCCGGGCCGTACACCGAGCCATTGCGGACTACGTCAGCGTCGATGATCGAACCGCCAAACAGGCTGGGGCCCAAGGAGTTGCGCGCCGCGGTGACAGCTACACGGATCCGGTCATTCTCGATCACGATGTCGCCGGGCGCAGCCAGGGCTTTGGGGCCGCCGACGCCGTCAGCAAGGTCTTGCATGACCGAGGCCTGAGCGAAGGGCTCGGGTTGTTGGGTGCAGGAGAGGATAGCCAGGACTTGGAGAGCGTGCATAGGCGCTATGGTAGCGCACCTGCAGCCTGTTGATGGCTGCCAACGTGTGAGGTCTTGATGTTCCTGCTCGCCCTGCTCGCCCTGCTCGCTCCCGTCCAAGCTGCTGAGCTTGAGCCCTACGTGATGGGTCAGGTGTGGACCACGCTCTACGATCAGGATCAGTCCGCGCAGGCTGACTCTGCTGGCTACGGTGACCCAGAGGACGACCCCGGTTTTAAACTGCGGCGGGCCCGCTTGGGGATGATCCGGGCACCGGAGTTAGGGGCCAGTCCTGGGGAGCGGGTTGGCTTTTCGATCATCCTCGGCATGTCATCGGGCGCGGATCCCATCGTCGCGATCAACCCGGGCGAGCTTGGACTAATCGATGCTCACATGAGCTTCGCAGCGACCGAGAACCTCACCCTGTCCACCGGTTTGGTGAAAGTGCCCTGGGGTCGGGAGAACCAGTTCTCCTCTTTGCAGTTGCCCTTTCAAGAGCGCTCCATTCAGTCCAACCACATGGTGTCCCTGCGAGAGGTTGGCGCCACAGCGGTTTGGAATGGACCCAAGGGCATCCGTCTCAGCGGTGGCGCGTTCAACGGCAACGGCTCGCTGGTGGGAGACACGGACCCTCTGTTGCTCTTCGCAGGCCGAGCAGAGTGGGCCACAAAGGCCCAGCACCGTCGGGCCCTGCGCACTTTTGGCAGCGTCGCTAGCCCCGTTGTCGGTATCGCCGTGGATGTGGCTTACAACAACCAGTCGGCCACGGACGAGCTGGTGTTGGGAGGCGATGTCATTGTGCGCGTGCAAGGCCTTGCGCTCATGGCTGAGGGGCATTGGTCTCAGATCACGCCTCTTGGCGGTGTAGAGGCCCCTGGCGTTCTGTCCACGACCACGCGCTTTGGCGCATACGCCCAGGCTGGGTACAGTCTGGGAGAGCGGTGGGAGCCTGTCGTGCGCTGGGAGGTCTGGGACGAGGACACCGCGCGCGTCGACAACGGCGATCTAATGCACGTCTATGCTGGGGTGACCGCGCATTTATTGGAGGACAGCCTGCGGGTCGGTGGCGGCTATGTGCTGCGCAGCGAGCGTGGTGGATCCAGTGTGCCGAACGACACCGCGCGCCTCTGGGTTCAGTACAGCTACTGAGCGTTTTTTTAGCCGCCACTCAGCGTACGGGCACCTTTATCGGGGAAAACCCGGAGCCCTTTTTGAGTAGCACGCCCCCCTCGGTGGACTTGGCTTGGATGTAGTACTCCAAACCGCCGGAACATTCTTCGCCGGGTGTGACCTGGACCGAGAAGCGATTGCCCGAACCACGCATCGAACGCGAGGTGTACTTGGAGCCGGCGCCTGTGCCACGGTAGTACAAGGTGAGCGTATAGTCGCTGCTGGGGGCCCCAGCCGTGATGGTGATGGGGCTGCCTATTTCTACGCTCTTGGGCTTTCTGTGGTTCAAAACGGGGTTGTCCACGGTCACTTTGGCCACGGGCTTTTTGACCACAGGAGTCTTGACCACGGGCGTCGTAATCTCTGCGATGACGAGATCTGGAACGGCGACCACCGGGATGTCGAGCACTGGTTCCAGGACCGGGATGATGGGGTCGAGAGCGGTTGGGTCTGGAGTGGGATCGACCACTAGGACAGCTTCTGGGTTTGCTGGGGGCAGGATTGGTTCCTTGTCATTGGAGCCATCGTTCATCAACTTCAGGCCCAATCCAATCCCTGCGAACACCAGCGCAGCGACCCCTAAGCCGAATGCCCAGGGTGGCGACTTTTGCTGGGGGCCGTTCGTGTCTCTCTCCTGCTTCATTGGGCCTACGCCAGGGTTCTCCTGCTCAAGGGCTGGTTTTGGCACCGAGAGCAACGAAGCCGCTTGGGCCGGCTCATCCAAATCGGGTACCATCGTCTGCATGGCTGGCTTGGACTGGGAGGGGCCTGGCACGCGACTGGAGACGTGGGGGGAGGGGGTCCTGCTGGGAGCTGAGGAGGCTGCACCTAAAAGCCCTGTGCCGCCGCCGCGCACCATCTCTTGAATGGTGCTTCCCACGGGTGGGGAGAACATCGGTGGGGTGTTGGCAGGGTCGGCTGGAACCAGGGCTAAAAGGGTTCTGCAGGCGGCTGCCATCTCCGCCGCAGTAGCGTAGCGCTCCTCCCGGTTGTAGCGGGTGGATTTCTTGATGACCTGGGCCAGCGCGTGGTCGATGCCCTTGAGCAGACTGCTGTCCATGTCGGCCACGAACAAGTCCACCGGGGTCTTGCCGGTGAGGGCCGAGTACAGAGTGGCGCCCACGCTGTACAGGTCTGCTCGCTCGTCCACGCTCTTGGCGTCAGCCCGCTGCTCTGGGGCCATAAAGCCCCAGGTGCCCATGACTGCGCCGGTCTTGGTCAAGCCGTCGTCCTTCTCGTTTTGCATGCGCGCGATGCCAAAGTCCGTGATGCGGAGATTGCCGTCGGAGCTAAGCAGGATGTTGTGGGGCTTGATGTCGCGATGTACCACGCCACGCTTGTGGGCCACGCCCAAGGCGTCGAGCATATCGATGGTGACCCGCAGCGCTAGGTTGGGGGGCAGCTTGCCCCCAGTCTTGACCCGGTCCAGCAGAGAGCCGCCGTCGACCAACTCCATGACAATGTAGGCCCGATCGCCGTCCGCCCCAACGTCGTAAATACGCACGATGTTGGGGTGCTCTAACAAGGCCATCATGCTGGCCTCGCTCTCAAAACGCGCGCGCAGGGAGGGCCGAAGACCCAGCTCGGGGGAGAGGATCTTGATGGCACGAGGAACTTGAAGACGGCCATCGAATGCCTTGTACACCGTGGCCATACCGCCCACTCCAAGCACGGTGATCAGGCGGTAGCGCCCGTCGGCTAATGGAGGTGCGGCGTCAGACATGAATCCTCAGTCATAAGAGAGAGCAGCTTTCGTCCCAGGATAGCAACCTTCACCCTTCTGGGCTTGGGTTCGACAGGGCGCAGCTTACGCGGCTATCGTTGGTCATGTTCTGGACTCTTTTATCGCTTGCCTGCGGCGGTTCGGACGACCTGGACGGGGATGGCGTGGGTGCAGCCCTGGACTGTGACGACCAAGACCCGGCTTTGGGTGCCAGGGTGCTGTCTTGGGTCGATCAAGACGGTGATGGATTCGGGGAGGAGTCCATGTGGGCCAAGTCGTGTCCCGGTGAGCCCGGCTGGGCGCTCCGTGCTGGAGACTGCGACGACACTGACCCCAGCGAGCATCCGGAGCAGTTGAGCTGCAACTGTGAACTCGGCGACACAGTCTCGGTTGCTTGGTACCGCGATCAAGACGGCGACGGAGTGGGGGTGGAGCCGGTCGTGCAGCTCAGCTGTGGGGGAGGCATCGGCTTATCGGCTCTCGCCGGGGACTGTGAACCCCTTGATCCAGCCGTTTATCCGGGAGCAGATGAGGTCTG
>CAJQPC010000158.1 GCA_905480105.1 uncultured bacterium
ATCATGAGCACGAAGAAGGCGATGTCGACCCAGTAGATAAAGTAGAACACTTTGTCTATGTCGGGGGCCAACGTGGAGGCTTGGGGAGGCATCCAGAAGGTCTTGCCTTGGCCTGCTGCGGCCTCACCCACACCCAGAAATGGGAGAAGGAGGGAGGGGATCATGCGCTTGCACTCCTGTTTTGTCCTGAGGTCTTTTCGCGTTGCCACATCACGGCGCCAAGTCCACCCATCGCCAGCAGAGTGGCGATGCCTACAAGGCGCATGATGCCCAAGGCTGCAGGGGTGTACTCGCCGGCGGTGTCGTCGTAACGGAAGCAGCTCAGCACAAGCTTTTCAACTGGTGAACCCACCCGCCCTTCGCCAGCCTCCATTAGGGCAAACTTCAGGTCGCGGGGGGGGTAGATGATTCCGTATAGATAGCGGGCCACAAAGCCCTGTGGGGCTACAAAGGTCAGCACCGCAGGGTGCGCCCATTGGCCACTGTTCTCGTCGTAGGCGTAGCCGTAGCCAATGCTGTTGGCTAAGGCGCTTACGTTGCTCTCGGTTCCCGTAAGGAAGTGCCACTCGACATCTGCCCCACGGCCGAGCTCTTCAAGGTAGCGAAGACGCTTGCCAGCCGCCACGTCGGGCCCTTCGCTGGGATCGATGCTGACCGTGACGATGCGGAATTCTTCACCCGCAGTCCAGTCCAACTCTTGGAGCCCTTGCAGCAAGCCATTGAGCTGGGTGCTGCAGAGGGTCTCGCAGGTGTAGTAGTTCAAGGTCAACAAGACGGGCTTGTCGTCTTGGAGGTAGTCGCCGAACGTCACCGCTTGGCCGTTGTGGTCCACGAAGCTGAGAGACGGGTCAATCTCATTCCCAAGGCGCTCGGTGAGCGTGCTGGATGCGTATCCCTCGGGGGTCTCGCCAAGCTCTGCCATGGCGCTGCCACTCCAGCCGGCGGATGCCAGAAGGAGGGTGCCCACTGCGATGGCTTGGCTCAGCTTCATCGAGGTACGGTCCCGGTCAGGCGCTCGGAATAGCCCTTGGTGACGATTTCCTCGCCGACCACATGGTCGTAGTAGCCGACGGTGAAAGACACCATGCCGATGACCACAACGGTGAGAACCGCAGCGATGACGAGCAACATGTTTACGGGGATGTCGTCCGGCTCGTAGCCGGCGCCGATGTCACCCTGTTCTGGGTCATGCGAGCCGCTCATGGGCAAATTCCTGCGCTTTGTGAAGGGCCTTATCGGCTGGTCGGCCGGGGGCTCGTCTGGGGAAAGGAGTCTAATCGTTGAAGAGAGGGGGTTCAATGAGCCGGTCGGCCCTTGTTGCTCAAAGTGTCAAAGCACCGCGACATCTACCAGCATGAAGGCGAAGAGCGCCATGAGGTAGAGGTTGGATGCCATGAAAAAACTGCGATCCACTGCGTGATCCTGCGCCCGCAGGACGCCGATGCAGCGCCAAGTAAACCATAGGCCCAGTCCCACGGCCGAGGCTCCGTAGAGCCAGCCCATGTAGCCAACCGCGACTGGAGCCAGGCTGATGGGTACCAGCAAAAGGGTATAGGCCAACATGCGCCAGCGCGTGGGCTGGTCACCCACCACGTTCGGCATCATGGGGATACCTGCCGAGGCGTATTCTTCTTTGCGGAAGAGAGCGATGGCCCAGAAGTGTGGCGGTGTCCAAAAGAAGATGATCAAGAAGAGCATCAGGCTGCCCCACCCTATGCCGCCGGTGAGAGCCGCATCGGCGATCAGGGGCGTCGTTGCTCCGGCAGCACCACCGATGACGATGTTTTGGGGGGTGCGGGGTTTGAGCCACATGGTGTAGACCAGCACATAGAACAGAATGCTGCCTGCGCCTACGGCAGCGGCGACCCAGCCCCCTGTGAGCCAGAGCACTCCAGTGGAGACTGCACTGAGCATCAGGCCGTAGAACATGGCGTGTCCAGGCGCCATTTCTGCTACGGGAAGAGGTCTACTCTGGGTCCGCGCCATGCGGGCATCCGTCTCGCGCTCGACGTATGCGTTCAGTACGGAGCAAGCCGCTCCGGCCAGGGCAGTTCCCAACAGCACCCAAAGAGTCTTGGACAGACTGGGCAGCCCAGTTTGATTCATGGCGAACACAGGCAGGCCAGTGAACAAGACCAGCGCCAGGACGCGTGGGCGCGTCATCTGGACGTACAGATCCAAAATCTGAGAAGGGCTGCGTTGTATTGCGGAGGCGTTCATGCGGTCTCACCCAACGAAGGCGTCGCGGGCAAAGACTCTACACCACCCACAGGGCGTTGAAGAAAGTCCTGGAGCATCAACCCCGTGGTCAGGCAAAGCATTGCGGCGACCGCGGAATGGCTGGCAGTGACCTCTACGGGCAGCTGCCAAAGCACGTTGGCAACACCGATGGCGACTTGGACGAAAACCAAAGCCAAAGCGATTCGAGACTTTTTCCCCAGGGTATCGTGGTCCCATGCGAACACCGCGACGAGCACGTAGGAGAGGGCCACGAGGTAGGCTGTGGTTCGGTGAAGCAGGTGTAGGCCCACAAGACCCTCCCAAGTTGGGAACCACAGTGTGCCCACACAGGCCGGCCAGTTCACACAAGCTAGACCTGCGTGTTGCGAGGACACCAGGCCGCCCAGGGCCATTTGGAGCACCAGGAGGGCTGCTGTCAGTGGCAGGAGAGCGCGCAAGATCGGCTTGCGGACAGCCTGGCGGGGCTTTGGCGTGTAGCCGCGCCACAGAATGACGGCGAGGAGAGCGAAGGAGAGGGCGACGCTGTTTCCAACCAAGAGGTGGCTGGTCACGGTCCAGCTGGCCAGGAGTTGAAGGACGGTCAGTCCGCCCAGAACGATCTGCACCAGAAGAACAATCCAGGCTGCGATGAGCCACTTGCCGAGTAGTTTGCGACCGGCAGCGGAGCTGGCGACCCAGAGGGTCAGGCCGAGGAGAATCAAGGAGATGCTGCCGGCAAGGGCGCGGTGGCCCCACTCAAAAAACACCCC
>CAJQPC010000159.1 GCA_905480105.1 uncultured bacterium
CGAGGGTCAACCCATCGGTTTGGAGACCGTACTGACACGCTCCGACTACGCCGGCATCGTTCACCACCTCGTCCAGAAGACCTTCCTGACCTGTGACGATGCCCTGAGTCAAGCCCGCATGTCTGCCCGTCAGATCGACCACATCCTCATGGTGGGCGGCATGAGCCGCACGCCAGTCATTCGGGATGCTGTGCTGCGCTACTTCACCAAGGAGCCGTTCACAGGTATCAACCCAGACGAAGTGGTTGCCATCGGTGCAGCGATTCAAGCGCACAACCTGACCTCGGATGACCCCGACGCAGGCAAGAGTGTGCTTGTGGATGTCACACCTCAGTCCCTGGGCATCAAGACCGCAGGCGGATTCTGCGAAATCCTTATTCCTCGCAACTCCCCCATTCCGACCGACGCCTCCAAGGTCTTCCATACAGCCCAGGACTACCAGACCGAAGTTCGGGTGAGCGTCTATCAGGGAGAAAACCGTATGGCGGCGGACAATGAACTGCTCGGCGCCTTTGTGTTGGACCGCCTTCGTGCCGCCCGCCGAGGTGATGTCCGGGTGCGCATCGGCTTTGAGATCGACACCGACGGCTTGGTGAGCGTGCTCGCGGAAGACCTGGACTCTGGCACCACCCGCGACCTGCGCATCGAAGCCAGCTCCAGCCTGACGGAAGAGGAAGTGCAAGAAATGCGCTTTGACGAACTGGGCTTTTAGGCCACAGTACTAATGATCGGCAAGAACAATGAGCTTGGAGTGCCCGATGGACAGCAAACAACGCCAGCGCATCGAGGTCGAGACCCTCTATGGGCTCTTGGGTGAACTGAGCTATTACAAGCTGCTGCTGGTAGAAACGGACTGTCGCCCCGAGGCCTTTGAGACAGCCTTTCGCAAAGAGTCCAGGAGTCGGCATCCCGACCGCCTCTCCCGCTTGGGAGACAAGGACATCACCAAAAAGGCCACCGAGATCTACCGGACCATAAACGAGGCCTATCGGGTGCTCAAGGACCCAGATAAGCGCCGAGCCTATGACATCGAGTTGGCCCAGGGCCGTCTGCGCCTGAGCGATGAGGGCCAGGCCGACGCGCGCTCAGCTGGCAAAACCGCTGCTGATCCTGCTCAGGGTGCCCGCACAGAAAAGGGGGCCAAGTACTGGCGCCTAGCGCTGCAAAACTGGCGCGACCAAGACTACAACGGCTGCGCAATGAACGTGCAGTTTGCTCTTTCATTCGAGCCGGACAACGAAACCTTCCTGCAGTACCTCAAAGATGCAAAGGAGAAGGCGAAAGACCAGATGTCGAAAAAGACGCAAAACCCCTACAAGCTGCGCTTTTAGGCGCTACGCTGTAGATTAGATGCGCTCACCGCATCGCCCCTGACCAATATTGCCCCACGAGGCACTCCCCCTATGGCTCCTGTTTGGGTCGTTATTCTGACTGTTCTGGCAGTGGCCGGCCCCCTGATTTGCGGGTGGATCTGGTCTACCAGCTGGCAGAACCGCCGATTGGGTGATGTGAAACTGCAGCTACTGACGGCGGAGAGAGAGCTTCGGTCTCAGCGCCGCCACCTGGCAGACATCGGAGCCCGTGCACGTGGCGTGGCCCGCGTGCTCGCTCCCAAAGACGAGGAGATTTCAGTCGATCCCGCTCTGGCAATCGTGAGCATGCATGTCCACTTACGAAAGCACACGGAGGAGATGACCCTTCTGCAGACTCAACAAAATCGCCTGCACAACGATTTAGCGAACGCCCAGCGCAAGCTCATTGCACTCAAGCCCGCAGCCGAGGCGAGATTGTCTGACAACCTCGAGTTCCAGGCACATTTGGCAGAGGTCACCGCTGAGCGTGACCAACTCAAGCACCGGATCTCGGAGTTTGCAAAGGCCCCCCGCCAAAGGGCCAATCAAGTCTCACTGCGCAATGCACGCCAGGAGATAGAGGAACTACGCTTCCAGCTGCGAATGGCCAACCGGGCCATCTTGGACCTGGAGGTGCAGCTGACCGAGGCCAAAGCTTTGGCCAGTATCGACAGCACTGCCCCTCTTCCGCAGTACCCAGACATTTAGGGCGACAGACCGAAGCGTAGAACGGATGTAGAGAGCTCAAGGACAGCGTTCGCTGGGCTGGTGTTGACGAGAGCGGGCTCACCAAAACCGCCTAAATTTTACGGCCTGCAAGATCCATGGCTCGTCGAAGCTGCGCACAGCCCCAGCGGCGGAGAGCGACTCGAACATGGGGGGCTACCCCCATGTTCGAGACCTACCCTATGGTGTGCCCATCGAACCACCAACTCCCCGCTGGAAAGCGCTGGCTGTTCTCACGAGCCCACTGTTTCCAAGCACGTTGGTGTGCAACCTGAAGGCGGTAAGGGCCCTCTGCGTCAAAGGGTAGGTTCTCACCCGTGCTAATGACCAGCTCGTCGTAGGAGCCGCGGCGCACCAAGGCGTCATCGTGACCGAGTGCTTGAACCAGGACCCCGGGGGTGAGGATGTGGCCATAGCGGTAGCGCAATCCGTCTTCCAAGCCGCTGCCCTTCTCCTCCCACCAGCGCTCCCAACGCGCGTGTACACCCGGCTCGTCCGGGTCCTCCCGGTGCCCCGTGATCAGCTCCAAAGCTGAGCTGGCCACCGCGACCTTGCTGCGGTCGCGTGCGCCCAATGCACCAAGCAGACGTGGAATTCCTCGAGCGTCGCCGAGGTAGCCTAAGCCCTGAAGCGCCGCCAGAGCGCGGGTACCCTCGCCGGCAGCTGTTCCGAGCAAGAGCAAGAGGTACGAGGGGCCTCCGTAGCGGCCAACAATCTCCCCTGGCGGACAACTCATCTCTTGACCGTTGGCCAAAGCCTGCCCGTGAAAGTCCACCCCGCGGCGGTCGCCCAATAAGAGCAAGGCAATGGCCACATCCTCGGCGAGCTCAGGGGTATCCAGGAGAGGAAGCAAGTCCTGCACCGCATCGCGGTCTCCAATGCGCCCCAATGCCACTACCGCAGCGCGCCGCAAGTTGCGCGAGCGCGGCATCGAAGCGATGCTGCGCAGGGCAGGCGCCGCTGCGCGCTCCCTCCGCCAGCCCAGAATCTCCGCCGCGCTGGCAGCCGCCAAGGGATCCCGAACGTGCTCGACGGCCGCGAGCAAGCCGTCGACCAACGCAGCATTGGGAGAGCGGGTAATGGCACCACGCAGCGCACGGGAAGGCAGCTCCGGGAGGCGGTGCTCCAAGAGCTGGGCCAGCAGGACCTGAGCAGCATTGTAGCTACGGTGGTACGCAAGCAGGTCAACGGCTGCGACGTAGCGAATCACTGTGGGATCAGAAGCGCGGCCATGGGCGTTGCTCAGCTCACGAACCCCAGCACTCAGCTCGGTGGCCAGGGCATCGACGACCCCTTGCCCTGCGGCCGAAATGGCAATGCGGTGCGTGGCCAAGCGACGCTCTGGTCGGTCCGCATCCGCCCGAACCAGCGGTGGGCGCGCACGCTGTGCCTCTTGGCGTGCCCGTGCATGCTCCGCACTGATAGACATATGCCAGGACAATGACGCCCCTGGATCACCCTGCAGAACATCGCAGGCGCCAACACCAGCAGTGAGCTGAATCCCAGGATCCATGAACCGCTGACGCGCGATGCGCAAGGCTTCACTGGCCTGGGCCTCAGGGGCAATTCGAGCCACACGCAGCAGCGCCCAGGCCTCACGCATCGGAAGTTGCAGCTTCCGGTAGCCAGCGGCGACACGCATGAACATGTTTAGAGCCTCGCCCCGGTCCCCAAGGGCCAATTTCAAGTCTCCTCCCCGTAGGTCAACGCGCAGCGCCAGCTCTGGATCTGCCGACGCCTCGGCGTGCTGGGCTGCCACCTGGTAGGCCTTACCCGCCTGTTCCAAGTGGCCCTGAAGACGCAACACATCTCCCAAGCCGATGCACACAGCGCCCTGTAGTGAGCGGTCGGATGCCTGAACGGCCCAAGGATCCGCCTCGACGTATGCGGCCTGCGCCTCGGCGAGGTTCTGCTGAAGCAGATGGCGCTCTCCCCTGAGCAGGTGGGCGCGGGCCTTGTCTGCTGGTCGGGTCAATCCGCCCCGAGCACTGCGCAAGATGTCATCAGCCCAAGGCTCCTGACGGCGCACGGCAATTCGAGCCAGAGCCAGGTGCGCACGAGCGCGAAGGCCCTCGTCCTCACCGCGCAGCAAACCGCGGAGGCGACGCTCGGCGTCATTGTGTAATCCAAGGTCGGTCTCTAGATTGACCAAACGCAGCGTCATACCGGAGAGGCCCTGCGCCAATGCGAAACTACGGGCCCGCTCGATGGATTGAACCAAGAGATTCCGCAGCTCGACCCTGGCGTTCTGGGCCAAAAGAATACGAGAGAGGGCTAAAACCGCCGCCTCGTACAATTCAGCACCTTGGGGCGTGCGGATATCACTGACTCGATCCTCGAGGAAGCTGTGGAGTTCCTGCTCCCAGCCACGGTCGCCGGTAGGAAAGAGCCGTTCCAGAACACGCAAGCCATCGGCCGAGAGCACCCGTGCGCCTGCAAAGGGCAGTGGCGTTCGGCTCGACCGAAGGGCACGCAACAGTGAGAAACGAGCTTGGCCCTTGTCTCCGTCTGCCAAGTGGCTCTCGCCCAACCGCTGCCAGCCGGCAATTAGGCCAGGATCTGCGGCGACCGCGCGCTGGAGATCCCTGCGGGCCTTGAGGGGGTCTCCCTTCCGCAGAGCTATCTCAGCGCGCTTGAGCAGCAGGTGGCCCCCCTCTGGATCACAATCCAGACGCGCTTCAAGGACTTGATCGGCGTCGAAGAGGTCCTCGTCCAGGATGCGCAGCGTGGCTTTCAGCCAGCGGTCAAAGCGGTCGTTGAAGGGAACCATGAGCCCCTCGACGAGCTCCCCGAACACGAACTCACCATGCCCGTCATGGGCATAAACAAAGCTACGCGAAACGGTCCCTGGGCCACCGGGGAGATCCGCAAAGGCCACCAAACCTGGCAGTTCCTCGCGAGGAGAGGCCAGCTCACTGCTGCCACGCAACAGAAGTGCTCCACGAAAGAGCACGCCTCCATTCCAGCGGCGTAAAAATCCACCCAAAGTCAGAGGCAGCCGATGCCCCAAGTGACGCTCAGCGGCGCGGATGGCGTCGTCAGAAGCACCAGGCTGCAAGGAATGGACCTCGCGGCGATAGCGGTCGACCAAGCGAATGAGGGGATGAAAGGGATCGACAGCGGGATCCATGAGGCGCACCGGGCAAAGGACTGGACACGTCAAGACTTGACTTGAGGAGTATAGCGAGGGCTTCGGTCGGATCCCACATGAATCCCTTCGCCTTGCAAAGCAGTCCCCACCCGAACCGCTTCACGGGTCATCCAAGTCCCCCGGTCACACACGATGACCGGGGGGCATTTCAGGCTGGGCGCACCACAAAGTTGACCAGGCGACCGGGCACCACAATTTCCTTCACGATGGCCTTTCCTTCCAAGAACCGGGCCACGTTCTCTATCCCTTTGGCCATGGCCAGGAGCTCGTCCTTGCCCGCGTTCTTTGGCGCCTCCAAACTTCCCCGCAGTTTCCCTTGCACCTGCACAGCAATGTTCACTGTGTCCTGGGTCAGGGCACCAAGATCCACATCTGGCCACGGGAAGGTGGCCAATGCTTCTGTACGGCCCAGCTTTTCCCAGAGCTCCTCAGCGATGTGCGGTGCATACGGGGCCAAGATCTGAACGAAGAGTTCCAACTCGTGCTTGGGCAACTCCGCGCGCGCAGTGGCCAGCTTGACGAACTCCATCATTCGGGACACCGGGCCATTGAAGCGCAGCTCTTCGATTCCTTGGGTGACCTGCTGAACTGCCGTGTGCAGGCTGCGGCGTAGATCCGCGTCCGCTGGAACATCTGAGCGGATGTGGCGGTGAAGTTCTCCGCTGTCCGCGTCGATGAACAGGCGCCAGGTGCGGGCCAGGAAGCGGTAAACCCCCTCCACACCAGACATCTGCCAGGGCTTGACCTGTTCCAAGGGGCCCATGAACATCTCGTAGATCCGCAGGGCGTCCGCGCCATACTCCGCCACTACGTCGTTGGGGTTCACCACATTGAACCGGGACTTGGACATCTTCTCGATCTTCGTGTCGACCCGAATCGCACCTTCCTTGGTGTACCAATCGCCGTCCTCGCCCTGCTCCACCTGCTCTGGATAGTAGTACTTCCCGTTCGCGTCACGATAGCTGTAGGCCAGGATCATGCCCTGGTTGAAGAGCTTCTTAAAGGGCTCCACTGTGGAGACCAATCCACAGTCGAAGAGCACCTTGTGCCAGAAGCGCGCATAAAGCAGGTGCAAGACCGCGTGCTCAACGCCACCGATATACAGATCTACTGGGCCCCAGTACTTCTCCGCCTGCTCAGAAAAGGGCAGTTCGGTGTTGTGAGGGTCCATGTAGCGCAGGTAGTACCAACAGCTACCCGCCCACTGAGGCATGGTGTTGGTCTCGCGACTGAGCTGTTTGCCATCGGCGTCTACAAAAAGCCAATCGTCTCCGGCACGTGCCAGCGGAGGCTGACCGTCCGCCGTTGGCTTGTACGCGTCGATGTGCGGCAAGGTCACCGGCAAGGCATCGGGATCGACCACCGATGGATTACCAGCTTCGTCCAAGAGCACTGGAAAAGGCTCTCCCCAGTAGCGTTGACGGGAGAACAACCAGTCGCGCAGCTTGAACTGAACGCGTCCCTTTCCGTGGGCTTCTGCCTCCAGCCAGTCGATAATGCGGCGCTTGAACTCCACGACATTCAGCCCGTCAAAGTCACCGGAGTTGACGGACAGACCGTCCCCGCTCCAGGCGCTTTCCTGGACATCGTGGTCCGCGGGAGACTGCACCACTTCGATGATGGGCAGCTCAAAAGCCTTGGCGAAAGCATGGTCGCGCTCGTCATGGGCCGGCACAGCCATGATGGCGCCCGTGCCGTAGGTCACCAAGACGTAGTCAGCGACCCAGATGGGCAGCTTTTCGCCGTTCACAGGGTTGATGGCGTAGGCACCGGTAAACACGCCGGTCTTCTCCCTGTCGCCCCCCGCCTGACGATCGCGCTCGGATCGATTCTTAGCCGTCTCAACGTAGGCCTGGACGTCGGCCCTCTGAGCATCCGTGGTGAGCTGCTCGACCAACGCGTGCTCGGGCGCCAGCACACAGTATGTGGCCCCAAATAGAGTGTCCGGACGGGTGGTAAAAACCTTGAAGCTGGATGCGAGTCCTTCCACCTTGAAGGAGACCTCTGCGCCCTCGGATCGACCTATCCATTGCCGCTGCATCTCTTTGACGTGCTCTGGCCAGTCGACGTGTTCCAGATCGTCGAGCAGGCGCTGGGCATACACCGTGATCTTGAGCATCCACTGCTTCATCAAGCGACGCTCAACCGGGTCGCCGGTCTCTACGTAGCGGCCGTCTTGGACCTCCTCGTTCGCCAGAACGGTCCCTTGGGCAGGACACCAGTTCACCGGCACTTCGGCCAGGTAAGCCAGGCCCTGATCGTAGAGCTTCAAGAAGATCCACTGCGTCCAGCGGTAGTACTCGGGCTCCGAGGTGTTGATTTCCCGATCCCAGTCGTAGGAGAAACCCAGTGCCTTGAGTTGCTGCTTGAAGTTGGCGATGTTCTCCCGGGTGATGTCCCGGGGATGGCGCCCATCGCGCACCGCGGCGCGCTCTGCTGGCAATCCAAAGGCATCCCAACCCATGGGGTGCAGCACGTTGAAGCCCAGCTTGCGCTTGTATCGCGAGACAATGTCCAATGCGGTGTAGGACTCGGGATGCCCCACGTGTAAGCCCGAACCTGAGGGGTATGGGAACATGCCCAGGGCGTAGTACTTCGGCGTGCCCGGATCGATCTCCGGGGTCTTAAAGGTATTCCGCTCGTCCCAGATGGCTTGCCACTTGGGCTCGATCACCCCAGGTTGGTACCGACTCATGTATCAGCCTCGCTTTCGAAGGGGCCATCCCATAACCGCCGCTTCAGCCCCAGGGAGCCCTTGCATGCAAAGCAACTCCAAGCGTCCCCTCAGACTGAGCATGACGGCGCTGTGTTTGTGGTGCGCTGCATGCACGTCAACCGACCCGCCGCCCGAGCTCTGCGAGTTGAACAGCAGCTACCCCGGCTACACACCGGAGTGCTCCGCCGTGTTGGCCCAATTCCCCGAAGAGAGCCGGCTACAAGTCGATGGGCGCTTGACCGCGTTTCTTCCCCCCAATGTCCAGGCCGATGTCTCCTACGGCGGACTCTCCGGCAATCCCCTGACGATTCTGCTCGACGATGACCTGGCAATCTCCCGTGAGTCCACCCTCACATTTGGCCCAGATTTCTTGAGCGCTCGAATCCTGGCGGTCTTTGACGCCGGCCAGGTCAGCGGTGTGTTGGAACCCACTCTTGTCGAGGCAGACTGAGACCTAGGCTGCGTGACGGTGCTGGGGGTTCAGCAAAGCTGCATTCGGAATCAAGGTCTCCCTGCTGGTCAGACTGTGGAGATCAGCTTGGACTTGGTCGAGCTCCTTTTGGCGCCAAGGCAGCACCAACGCGGAGAGCCCCCACAGTCCCAAGAGGGAGCAGGAAGCGATGACCGTAAAGAGGAGGTCAGCGGTTGCAGGGTCCAGATTCATCTTGATCTCCAGGCTTGTGATTCAGCATGAACTTTCGTTCAGTCGTGAACTCCTGTTCAGGTTAACTGTACATTCGTTCATATGTCCAGGGGCTCGGCCCACGGATAGAGTCTCTCAGCGCACAGCCAAAATCTGACCGCCCCCTACGATTCCCTTCTCATGGGGATCATCAGCCACACCTCTCGCGATCCTTCCCGATCATTTTCAAGATCCCCCCTGGGTTCTTGGCGACGATCCCCCCTCTCCGCTTAGCGAAAATCCGATGCAGCACCTGAACAAGGGCCAGAAAATGGTCCGGATTGTCGAGTTGATGACCCGCCGAGGAGGCGTGCGCGCCATAGACCTAATGGGCCGCTTTGACTTGGATGCGCGCTCACTGCGGCGCTACCTGCGAGATCTCAAAGACCTGGACCTCCCGATCCAGGACCAAGGCCTGGGGGCCGACCGCACCATCTCTCTCGACCCTGGCTACCGACGCTCAGGCGTTCAGCTCACCCTGCCCGAGGTACTGAGCCTTCACTTCGGACGAAAGCTATTTTCCTTCCTGGATGACACCCAGTTTGCCCAAGGTCTCGACGACGCTCTGGAGCGCCTGCAGCCGGCCATTCCGCGGGCACACGCAGAGCTTGCCCCCGACCTTGACCGCAAGTTCATGGCGGTTCCAGAGCACGCAAAGTCCTACGCGGACAAGGGAGACCTCTTGGACGAAGTCCTCACCGCACTGCTCTACAACAACGCGGCAAAAGCCGAGTACGTCAAAGTCAGCGGCGCGACCAAGGTCTACGATTTAGAGCCGCTGACCCTCGCCACATACCGACAAGGCCTGTACCTCTTTGCCAGGGACCGGCAGGTGGACCAGATCAAGACCTTCGCGGTAGAGCGCTTCTCACGCTTCTCACGCCTTCGCATGGAGAAATTCCAGCACCCGGCCGGATACGACCCAGAGGCCTATGTTCACGGCGCCTTTGGCATTATCCAAGCTCCTCCGGAAAGCGTGCGAGCGGTCTTTGAGCCCAAGGTTGCCCCTTACCTAAGGGAGCGGCGCTGGCACCACACCCAGGAGAACGAAGAGCTCTCCGATGGGCGTCTTCGCATGTACATGAAGGTGGGCTTGAGCGAAGAGCTCATTACATGGCTGCTTGGTTTTGGCCCAGAGGTGCTCGTCGAGTCCCCCCCCGCATTGGTCGAGCGCCTCAGGCAGGCCACACGAAGCGCTGCCGAGCGCTACCAATGAGCATCGTGCATCCCCCCGCGAGTGCCTGGCCGCTGGTGGAATATCCCGAAGATGAGTGGGCGGCTGATGAGTGGCTGCCGGACCCCTCTTCCTATGCGAACTACCGCAAGTGGACCGCAGGCACGCTGACCGAGCCGGCCTACGAGCAGGCCGACCGGCGCTTCATGCGGAGCTACCGGTCCATTCTGAAAGGGCAGCTACCCCTGAGAGAAGACAGCCTGAGCGAGGAGGCCCAAGCGCTTGCGCTGGAGCTGGCGCTGAGCCACGACTGGCGCTCGCCCTTGGCACAAGAACGGGGTGTCAGCGATGAGGTAATCGCCCAATTCGCCGAGGACTATGTACCCGATGCGCCGCTGCTCATGGAACGCTTCCTAGGTCCCTACGCAGAACACGGCAGCCGGGCCCTTCACACTCCTGCGATGGCCCATACTGCGCTGCTCTTGACCTTGGCCAATGCTGCCAGCCCAGCGCTACGGTTCAGGAACGCCAGACCTCGGCCGGACGTGCTGGACCGCAAAGCCGTAGGGGCGCTCATTCAGGCGCCGGCCATGCTCTGGGACGCGGACTGGAATCCTTTACTGCCTCTCTTCGAGACTTGGCGCCCAAAGGGACCGGTGCACGCCTCCCCGGTTCCCCTACGCCCCGAAAGACCTGGCAGGCTAGTCCTGGCACGCTTGGTCCACCACCAAGACGGTAGCTGCAGCGCCAACATGGCCATTTCCATTTCAAGCGCTCCATCCGCCGGGTGGCTACGACGCCGAATGCGCATTGAGCTGCTGCGCTTGCGGCGTCACGACCGCCGGGCCAACTGGGAGACCGTGCTTCGCACACGCGCTGAGGTGCTCTATCGTAGCTGTGCGGTCTGGAACTGGACCCAGGAGAACTCCCGATGATCATGCTTCTGATTTCCTGCTCGATCGGCGAGATCAGCGTCAACCCCAGCACCCTGGACTTCGGGGAGGTGGACTTTAATGCTGAGCCACTGGATTGCGATAGCGAGGAGGGCGGCTGCGCCCCCACCACGGTCACCATTCGCAACGAAGGGGATGACACACTGACCCTTACCGGCAGCGGCTGGCAGCCCGACTATCTCTGCATCGAAGGCTTTGAGTCTGACACTCTGGACCTGGGAGCCTTGCCAGCTGGTGCGGCCTTCGATCTCGTGATCGCTGTATGCGGAAAGGACCCTGGCTATGGGACCCCCCTTAGTGGCGACCTGCGGTTTACCCCCAGCAGTGGGGACGCAGTGACCCTTTTTTGGAGCTTCACCCCAGTACGAGATCAGGGCGAAGATACCGGAAGATGAACCTAAAACTGCACGGCAAGATGCTTGAACAGGTCAAGCCCGTGTCAAGCAAGGGGAACAATCCAGGGCCAGAGGGTGTCCTTGTGAGCGCAAAGGGTCGACGTCCTGCGCCCCGCCCATTAATCAGCCGCCCAAATTTCTCCACAGAGAGCCCTCCACATGAAGCGCTTGTTCGCCCTGCCTCTCCTGGCAGCCGCAGCCCTGTTTTCCGCCCCAGCCACAGCTGCCTGCGAGAGGGAGGTGGCAGCCGCCCAGAAGAAGCAAGGCGCTGCGGTCGCGCCCGCGTTCGAGAGAGTCATCGCGTGCGATGCCAAGATCGCCAAGCAGACCTTTCCGACACTGCTCCAGCAAACCACCGACGTGGAAAGCATCCTCGCTCTCTCTATGGCTGCCATTGACAACGAGGTCTGGAACCCTGTTTGGGAGATGCTCTCCTTGATCAAGGACTACGACGCTCGTGACGAGGTGGCTGCGGCCATAGGCGGAAAGTGCGCTGAGAATGAGCGGGTCGTTTCCTTTCTTCAGGGTGCCTACTTCGGTCTGCGTGACATCGAGTTCTCCCGTTGGGAGGGCGCCCTGGTGACCTGCGAGGCGGATAGCTTCGATGCGTGGTTGGTCAGCACCGTAGAGTCACCACCTGCCAAGCAGTACGACGAGAAGTACTCGAAAGTCGCTGAGATCTACGTCAAGCGCAAAGGCGTAGCGAGCTTGGAGGCCCTCTCTAAAGCCGGCGTCAAGGCTGCTGAGAACAACGGTCCCTTCGACGCGGTGCTCATCGCCATGGACGCAGCCGTGGCTCCACAGCTCGGCGCCGACATCTCCACCGAAGACCAAGCCGCCTTGGAGACCGCCCTGGTGGCCATGGCCAAGAGCCTGCCCCCCGAACAGGCCAAATCCATCGCAGACCGCCTTTCCAACGCAGGCTCCTCCAGCGCTGCGGCCAGCCTATTGCCGGCCATCTACCCAGAGCGCATGAGAGGCGGAAACAGCTTCGTCTACGGCGGCATCGCCATTGAGTCCGGCGAGTGCAAGGGTGGGAAGACTGCCATCCTTCACGTTGCAGAGGTTCACGAGTCTGGCAAGCGCTACATCATCGCCAATGACGCCAACGCTGGCATGAGCGCTTTTGGCCCCAAGCTAAAGAAGTGCGAGATGGACACCGAGACTTGGCCCGTGATCATCAGCGCTGAGCCCCTGGACAGCAACGGCCTGGACGAATTCTACGCCATGATCGAGAGCCAGTGGAGCGAGAAGGGCTACCAGGTCAAGCGCCGCGACGAAAACAAGATCGTCCTGGACTAATCCAGTCCAGACGTAGAAAGGGCCGCCTCATCCATTGGATGAGGCGGCCCTTTGCACTCTGGTGTTGCTCGAAACAAACCCGAGAAACATCGCGGACTACTCAGCGCCCAAACAAACTCCGGATGCGCAGGCCAAAGCCTCTCGCCGGCCGCTCTTGGCTCAGGTCTTTGAGAAATTCCCGGGCGCGGTCCATGTGGGCATCCAGTACCAAGGCCTCTCGGAAGTGCTGCATCGCGGCTTCCCTGCGTTCTTCACGCATCGCTAAACGGCCAAGCTGCAAGTGCGCGAAGGCACGGCTGCGCCGGTCTGGGTCAAAAACCAAGATGCTCTGAAGCTCTTCCATTTCAAGGGTCATGTGCATGGCTAGATCCTAAACGCAAATTCTCATGTCTACAGCTTCTTGACGTGAAGGGCCTTCTCCAAAAAGGGGCCCACGCCGTGCTCGATGGGTCCAAAACACAGGGCAAAGCAACTTACCTGCACACCATAGGGTTCGTGCATGCAGGTTCCCAGCCCGAAGGGATCTACATCCTTGAACGACAGAAGTACTTTGGGCTGGATGCGTTTATTGGCCTCTCTGCCATTGCAAACGGCCAGCCCAGTCGATGCGAAAGCGCTGAACAAGCCCCGTCTCGTCGAGAGAGTGACGGAGCAGCCCGAAAGCAGAACAGGTGTCTCCCAAGCGTAAAAAGAGCACGCTGTGCTGCAGTCATAGCGAAGACCAGGGACGCGGCACCGCGTATTAAGTATTGACATGTCAATACACATCGACGTAAATCAAATCTGGCACGCTCCCTGCAACGGAATCTTGTTGAAACCCGCTCCTGCTGTTCCTGCTGGCGCTCTCGCGCACTCCCCCGGAGACTCTCATGGCCCGTTCCCTGACCATTAAGCACACCGAAGCCCCTGGTACTTCGCGTCTTTTCAACGTCTTCCTGCTCCTCGCAGCAGGCTGGCTGGGGCTTAGCGTACTGGCCGCTGCTTTTTCTGGAGAAGCCGACGCCGCTCTGGAACAGACCAGTTCTTTCAACGCTGAGTAGAATTCCATCTACTTGGAATTGAGTTGCCTTCAGTCTCCGAGGATGATTCCGGCCTGAGGGCGCAGATGCACCGGGTCACCCAGGCTATGACCGCTCCCGGCATCGACCAAGGCCTGCCAGTCCTGGCCTTGCACCCGGTAGCGAACATGGCTGCCCAAGAAGCTGACCGCTTGCACTACACCGGGTAGACCACTGGCGGCGAAGCTCATTGATTCTGGCCGGACTCCCAGCTCACAAGGGCCGGACTCTGGTGCCCCTTGGCATGGGTGGGCTTGAAGCTCAATATCCCCGACCCGGACGCGCCCGCCGCCCAGGGCCAGGGCCGGCAGCGCATCCAGCTTGCCCACAAACTGGGCTACAAAGCGGCTGTCTGGGCGATGGTAGAGATCCTGAGGCGCTGCACACTGGGCAATGACACCGGCATTCATGACAGCCACCCGGTCCGAGAGCGACAGGGCCTCTTCCTGATCGTGGGTGACAACAATAACGGTCACCCCGATGCGCTTAACCAAGGCACGGAGCTCATCCCGCAGCTCCTCTCGCAGCTTGGCGTCCAGATTGGAGAGGGGCTCATCCAAGAGCAAGACCTGGGGCTCGGCCACCAAGGCACGAGCCAACGCCACACGCTGCTGCTGCCCCCCTGAGAGTTGGTGCGGATAGCGCTCCTCTAAACCGCCAAGCTGTACTTGTTCCAGGGCGGACCTGGCCTTGTCCAATGCATCTGCCCTACCCTCCAAGATCAGCGGATAGGCGACGTTGTCTAGAACGTTTCGGTGGGGCCAGACCGCGTAGCTCTGGAAGACCATGCCCAGGCGGCGCCTCTCAGGGGGCACAAAGAGCCCAGGACCCGAGACCAGACTTCCACCTATGCTGACCTGGCCTTGGGTAGGCACTTCCAAACCGGCGACCATGCGGAGGGTTGTGGTCTTGCCACAGCCACTTGGGCCCAAGAGACAGAGCACCTCACCTTGATCAATGCTCAAAGAGAGACCGCGCACGACGTGCACGTCCCCAAAGCGCTTGTGGACGGCATCGAGCTGAACTTGAACGGGCATCTACAACCCCACCTTGCCGCCAGAGAGGCGTCGCGCGAGCAGATTACCCCCCAGGACCAGGACCGCGACGAGCACGGCCAAGACGGCGGCCCCGGGTGGGTCCCCGTATGCCTGGAGGTTGAAGAGCAAGGTGCCAACGACCGGAGTGTCCGGGCCAAATAGCAGAATGCTCATCGTGATCTCAGAGAAGGCTGGAAGGAATACCAGCAGCCACGCCGCGACCAGATTGGGACGCAGCAAGGGAAAGGTGACATCACGAAGGGCCTTGCCCCAAGATGCCCCTGACATCCGAGCCGCCTCCTCCAAGGAGGGGTGCAGGGCCAGCAACCCCGAGCGTGCATTCCCCACCGGGAAGGCTAGGAACTTGACCATGTAAGCGAGTCCCAGAATCCACAACGTATCTTTGAGTTCCAAGGTAAACCGTAGATTTTCCGCTACAACAAGCGAGATAGGCTGGGAAAAGGCCAAGATAAAGCCAAGCGATAAAACCGTTCCGGGCACCGCATAGGGCAACGCCGACAGCCAAGCCAGAAAACCTCGCCCGGGCGTGTTCGTACGCTCCCGGAGATAGGCCACAAAAGTGCCCAGAACCACCCCGGCAGAGGCAGCTCCGGCGGCCAAGATCAAACTGTTGAACAGGGCATGGGGCGCCTGATCCCCAGTCAACACCTTCACGTAGTTGTCGAAGCTGAGATTCTCCAGCGCTAATCCGCCTCCAAGGTTCTCCATCAGGCTGGTGGCCAGAAGAGTACCCAGGGGAAGAATGACCCCCATCAACGCATACAGGCCCACAAAAACCTGGGCCGGAATCCGCCAGCCACCCAGGGACCATCGTCCCCCACGTGCAGCCTTGCCAGTCACGGTCGTGAAGCTGCGGCTGCCCTCCAATAGACGCCCCAGGGTAGGCAGCCCCACGCCGATCACGAGCAACCCAACAGACAACGCAACTGCCAACGGGCGACCAGTGGCTGGCGACAGGTCCAAGGCTTGGTAAATCCGCGTGGTCAGCACCCAGCGCGGTTGAGCTGCTCCCGTGGACAAGAGGTACGGCACGCCAAAGGATGCTGCCGACGCCGCGGTGACAAAGCTGGCGGCACTCGCCAGTGCCGGCAGGGAGAGGGGCAAGGTGATCCCAAAGAAAACGCGCAGAGGGCCCGCCCCCGAGATTCGTGCCGCCTCCTCCAGGGTGGGATCCATGCGCTCGAGCGAGGACGCCACGGCCATGAAGATGAAGGGTGTGAAGGCCAAGCCCAGGACCCAGACCATGCCGGGCACCGAGTAGATGTTGAAGACCTGGCCGCCTATGGACTTATTCAGTGCACCTGAGCTTGGATTGGCCAAGTGGATCCAAGCAATGGCCCCGATGTAGGGCGGGATGACATAGGGCAAGGTGCAGAGTGCCCGCCAGGTGTCGCGTCTGGGCAGATCCGAGGCACCAAAGAGCCAACCCAACGGAATCCCCAAGAGCAGGGTGAAAGCCAGGGTTCCCAAAGCGAGCTGCACGGTATGCAACGCAGCTTGCCGATTTACGGCGCTCCCAATCGCACCTGACCAGACCTCGGGCCCGGCACCGATAGCTTCGATCAGCAGGACACCCAGTGGACCGCCAATAAAGACCAATAGCAGGAGCCCAGAGCAGCCCAACACCAGCAGGCGCCCCAAACCCACACGCTCCAGCCAGACCCGCATCTACTGACCTGTACCAGTGACGATCTCGGCGTAGCGTTCCTTGAGATCCTCGGCCTGGGACGCGGTTTTCTCCGTGAACGCAGCGCTCCAGGGACGCAACACTATCTCTTCCAGAGGGGGTGCCCCGCTCGGTGGTGCTGCCCCCGGGAAGGGCGAGTGCATGTAGCCCCTAACGATCGCGCCTTGGGCGTTATCCGAAAGGACCCAGTCCACAAAGTCCTGAGCCTGAAGCGGGTAGGAACACTCCCTCGTGATGGCGATGGGGCCCGGGATGGCAATGGCCCCGTCGCTGGGAAAGATCGCTTTCGCAGGAGAGCCACTCTCGGCGGCCTTGAGCAAGTTCTCCAAAAGCAAAACGCCCACCGGCCGCTCGCTGCTCTCGATGCGTTGCAGAGTGGAGCTGTTGCCACCAGCCGAGACCGTGCCCTGGGCACGCAGGGTTTCAAAGTAGGTCCACCCGTAGCCCTCTTGGAGAAAGGCCATGGTGGTGAAAGTGGTGCCGCTGCTCAGCGGGTCTGGCGTGGAGAGCCTGCCCTCAAAGCGCGGATCCATCAGGTCTTCAAAACTCCTGGGTCGCTCTTCCTCCGGAACCAGATCCCGATGCACGGCCAGCACCATCGTGGACAAGCGCGCGGTCGTGTAGGTGGGATTCACCCACTGGCGGTCCAGGGCCAAGGCCTGGGGGGAGACATAGGGCCGAAGGGCCCCTCGTTCGCTGAGGGCCTGGTACCAGAAAGGGTCCGAGGTCATCAGCACGCAAGCATCCGAGCCCCCGGCGGCCCATTCTGCTTCCAAACGTTGGGCCACCTTCTCCGAGCCCGATTGAAACCATTTAACCTGCACGCCAGGCAACTCTTCGGCCAGCATCGGGTCCAGCTCGTCGAGCACGGATTGGTACATGGACGTGTACACCCACAGCTCCACGGGCCCCTCGCTGGGCCCCTGGGTCTGGGCTTGGTTTCCAACCTCGATTCGGCAGGCGAGCAGGGACAGGATGAGCATAGGGAGAGCCTACTCCACTTCCCAGATTGCGATCCCTTCCTGCTCCAGCATTGGCGGCCCGAGAACCTGCTGGGTCAGAGCATGGGCGTCGCTATACCCAGGGCACAAGTCCCGGTGAAGAGAAACAAAACGCACCCCCAGTTTCTCCAGCCCCGCCCCCCCATCGGCAATCGCGCGCTCCGGAACGCGCAGCGCCTTGGGATAGAGATCCCGGCTGTGATCCCCACCCGGGACCCTGCACAAGGCGTTCGCGGCAGCGAGCAGGGAGCTGATCGACAGCGCCGCATCAGCGCCCTCATAGTTCTCTGTGATCGGGCGGTTCAAAC
This sequence comes from uncultured bacterium, assembly GCA_905480105.1. GTDB lineage: Bacteria > Myxococcota_A > UBA796 > UBA796 > CAJQPC01 > CAJQPC01. The sequence goes on from CAJQPC010000159.1 coordinate 17,564, forward strand.
CGGGCTGCCAGAGGTTGTAGCGCCGAGGAAGCTCGGTTTGTCCCGTGATGGGCGCGTTGTCGAAGGGCAGAATGGCCAGCGACCCAGAGGGAAGGTCAGCGAGCACCGCGGGAGCCTGAACCGCGGTGAGATCTCTGGGCCAGGGCGTCTGACTGAGCAGCACCGACTCTAAGACCAAGGCCACTGAGATAGGAATCCACACCCTCTCCCATCGCTTCATGAGCCGCGCTGCTCCAAAAGCAGCCGACAACGCCAAGAAGGGAATGGCGGGCCCAATGGCTCTGTGCCAATGGGTGATGCCCTCCAGGGCGGGCAACAGGTCAGTCAGCCCACCCGCAGGCAAGCGAAGCTGCACACCACCAAAAGCTGTCTGCCCAGCGATCTTGAGCCAGAACCCGAGTGCAAGAACGACCATCAGCATGAGCACCCCCAGCCAGATGCGCGCCTTCTTTCCGGCCAAGGCTGCCAAACCCAGGGTGACCACACCCAAGTACACGCTCTTGGACACCGCGATCCGCTCCAGGCTGGGCAAGAAGAAGTTGAGCAGATCTGCTCCGCGGTGGGGCATCGAGCGCCAGTCTGGGTAAAAAGGCGGGGGTGCATGCGCCGGGTTTCGCCAGCGAGAACTCCAGAACTCTCGCACTGCCAGAAAGTCGACAAGGGCCGGCAGGCACATGGCCACGACGATCCCAGCCGCCCCGATCAAACCCAGTGGACGCCGGTAGTGCCAAGCCAGCCACGGGCCCACCAACAAGAGCACCGGCACTGCGAACGCCGCGTGGTACCAGCCCGAGAGACCAAAGGCGCCGATGCACACACCAGCCAAGATCCACCACCGGTGAAGGCCCTGCTGGCCATGACGGATCAGGGCCGCCACCCCCAATGCCAACCACCCCACCGGAAGGGACTCCGTGATTCCAAAGCTGACCACCCCCCAAAGAAAAGGCGCGCTCATGCAGGCCAATCCGGCCACGATGCAGGCCCGCCAGTCCAACTCCAGCACCCAGGCCAGGGCCCAGGCCCCTGCAAAGGCCAACAGCATGTTTGCCACAATCACTGCATTAAACGCCAGGACTGGCGACCACATCCACGGCGCCGCCCACACCAGGTTCACCGGATCCATGATCGGAATGGGCACCCCTTGCGGCAGGTTGCTCACCGGTCCACTCTGAAAGGCACGCCACAGCATCCAGTAGTGATTGTTCCCCTCGCCCACCCCATTGGCCAGCAGCCGCGTAGGGTGTAGCAAGAGAGGCCACGACAACACCAGCAGCGCGCCAATCGCGATCAGAGGTGTCAGGATCGGGGCCAGCCCATACTTGGGCCCCACAGGCGAGGACATAGAGAACCCTTGAGCACTCAGGATGCCACAGGCCACCCCGCAGAGGGTACACCCCCGGAGACGGTGCTCATCGTCGAGCCCGACGCCGCCGTGCTGGGCCAAGCACGCTACGCACTGCGCCGGGACGACCGACGCCTGCGCTCCGCTCGCACCGCCCGTGAGGGACTCTCCATCCTGCACCGCAGCGTCCCGGATCTGGTGGTGCTGGCCACCGATCTCCCCGACCTGTCAGCAGCCCGCGCCCTTCAGGTCTTTCTCCAGCGTGGCCGCGGCGTACCTGTGATCGTTCTCGCAAGCAGTCCCAGCCTACCTGGCGCTGTAGACGCCCTGCACAGCGGTGCCCAGGACTACCTACCCAAGCCCATCCAACCAGGCGCGCTTCGAGATGCGGCGGACAAGGCCCTCCAAGAGAGCCGCACTCAACGGGCCTTGGCACAGGCAAAAGAGCGGAGCCAGGACCGTTACGGCTTCTCCCACATGCTCACGCGCAGCCCCTTGATGCACCAGGTCTTTGATCAGGTCGCCGCAGTCGCCGGGACGGACGCCACCGTACTCATTCGCGGAGAGACGGGAACCGGAAAGGAGCTCATCTCCCAGGCGATCCACGAGCAGAGCCAGCGCTCCAGCCAGCCCTTCATTGCGATCAACTGCGGTGCATTCGCCGAGAGCCTTCTTGAGTCAGAGCTCTTCGGCCACGAAAAGGGCTCCTTCACAGGCGCCACCGGCCGCCGCAAGGGTGTGTTCGAGATGGCCGACGGTGGCACTCTCTTCCTGGATGAGCTTGGAGAGACGAGCCTTAAGGTCCAGGTCACACTGCTGCGGGTATTGGAGACCATGGGCTTTAGGCGTGTGGGTGGCCACGAGGCCGTGAGGGTGGATGTACGGGTCATCGCAGCAACAAACGTGCAGCTGGAAGAGGCCGTCAAAGCAGGGAATTTTCGTGAGGACTTATATTACCGACTCAACGTCTTCCCCATCTCGATCCCGCCACTGCGCGCCCGGCCCGAGGACATTCCGATCCTCATCCAGCACTTTATGGAAGGCGCCTCCAAGGACTATGGTCTCGAACCACCTCAGATCAGCCACAGCGCCATAAAGGCCATCCAAGCTTGGCACTGGCCAGGCAACGTCCGCCAACTTCGCGCAATGTGTGAACGCTGGCTGATAACCCAGGCCGGCCAACGCTTGGAGCTGGCTCACCTCCCCAGTGACTTTGCCCGAGCCTCCAGCAGCACCCCCAGCTTGGGGCCAGACCTTGGAGGCACCCTTGCAGAAAACACGGCAGCTGCCATGGCAGAGGTGGAAAAAAGCTACCTGCACGCACAGCTCAAGCGCAGCGGTGGGCAGATGTCCGAGGCCGCAAAGCGCAGCGGCATTAGCCGGCGCACGCTCTACAACAAGGTACAAGCCTTGGGGCTGGACCCCACCGAGTACCGGAAGCGTGCCAAGGGTGAGGCTTAGAGCGAAAAACCAGCGCGGAGAGTCAGACCTCGAAGCGACTCCGGTGCCGAACCCCAGGACCCAACACACCATGGAGTTCGGGCCCCGCTTGGGTCACCCAAGTGGCTTGCTCCATATCCAGGGTCACCCGGACCTTGGGACCACCTTCCAACAACCACTGCCCCGGCTTTTCACGTCGGTTCAGCTCCAAGTGCTCCCCAAAGCGCCATCGCACCTGAAGGGACTCACCTTCAATTCGATCGGTGATCATCAGGCGGCTGCCTTCGGCCCGCAGGTCCCGCGTCCACTCGCCTCTTCGCCCCGTAGAGGTCCACAGCACTGCAGCCGCACGCCCATCCACCCGAGCCACCTTCAGCTCCGGCTTCCAGCTCTCAGGCCGGTCCATGCATCGCAAACCCTGCTCCACCAGCACCGCTTGCCCCCCCACATGCCAGATCACCTGGCCAGTGTGCAGATCCATCACGACCCTGGACGCTTTTCCGGCCACCTTGGCGTGCAGGAGGACCAGGCCTGATTCCCGCAAGGGACGCATGACCCAGTCTTTGGACTCGCCAGGGGTCTCAACACCAGGGGCCCAACCACGTGCCTGGGCCTGAGCCAGCGGCCAGTTGGTATCCTGACCCAAGAGGGGCTCGTAGGGGTCGGGCCCTAAGCTTGGCAAACCGCCACCGGTGCCCAAGTCACGCACAAAAGTGCTGGCTTTCCCCATGCTTGAAACCAGGCCCGCTGGCAGGGCCACGCTCGCTTTTTCGCATACCTGAGCCACCGCCCAGAGCAGCTGTACCTGGCGAAAGAGCAGAGCAGCGCTTCCTTCGCGCGGCCCACCATCCGGGTGAAGCCCCCCAGGAAAGCTGTGGCCCAAATCGGCCAAACCTGCGCTCCACCATCGAGAGGCACCGGGCAACTCCGGCCAGCCCAAACCAGCCAAGACCAGAGCACCGGACTGAAGAACGCGCCTAGGCCCTTGAGCGGCGCGCTCGGCCTGGATCCAGTTCGCGTGACGCTGCACCTCTCCGCTCAACTGAGCCGCCAACTCGCGAGGCAACTCGCGGACAGCACTCACACCGGCAAAAACCAGAATACGCGCCGCAGCATCACTCAAGTGATCAAAATCACTTGCCTGTGGGGAGGCCAGAAAACGGCGCAGGGGCTCGAACACTTCCGCATCCGGACACTCCGGCTCCAGTGCCTTGGCGAGTATTTCCCCCAAGCGGGATTGGGCACGAGGTCCCTTTCCCTGCCATGTAAAAGGCGGCAGAATAGGCACGGCACCAAGCCGGCTGATCACCGCTTGAGCTGCTCCAGATGGCACCTTGGACTTGGGCCGAAAAAAAGCCGCCAACTTCATCGCACGCACTCCCAAAAGTCAGTCGCCGCTAACCTGAAACTCAAAGTCGATCTCGTCCCCAAGCTCAGCCTGCAGGAAGGCCTTCAGGCGCTTGCGCATCCGAGCCTCGATCTGACGCACGCGCTCTTTGGACACGCCGAAGCGCTCACCCAGGCGGGAGAGAGGGATAGGGTCCGCCACGACGAGGCGCTCCTCCCAAATCGCCTTTTCCCGCTTGTCGAGCAGGGTCTCGGCAAAGGCGGAGAGCTTCTCATGGACCACGGCACCCAACTCACGGCGAGCCACCACATCGTCCGGGGAAGCACCCATGTCATCGGGGACCACGTCTTTTAGGGCACGGCCGTCGTCGTCACCCACAGGTGCATCGAAGGACAGGGCCGGGGCGCGCAGGTGGTTGTCCACATTGGCCACCTCCTTTTCAGGTACCTGAAGGCGCTCGGCCAGCAGCTTGGTGCTGGGGACAAGGCCCTCTTGAATTAAGCGCTGCTTTTCCTTGTTGAGCTGGAAAAAAAGCTTTCGACCGTGGCGCGTACTACCCAAGCGCACCATTCGGAAGTTGTCCATCAGGTAGCGCAGAATCATCGCGCGGATCCAATACTGGGCATAGCTGGAGAAGCGAATGCCGCGGTACGGGTCGTAGCGGGAGAGGGCCTCGACCAAGCCCACATTCCCCTCCTGGATCAGATCCAGGACATCGCTCCACTGCCGGTGGTACTGAAAGGCCAGCTTGATCACCAGGCGAAGGTTTGCGGTAACCAAGCGCTCAGCGGCCTGTACGTCACCGTCCTCGTACCAAGCGACCGCCGCTTCCTTTTCCTCCTCGGGCTCGAGCAAGGGATAGCGCCGCACCTCAGAGAGATAGTAGCCAAGCAGGTCATTCTTGTTCCCACCACCGCGCTTGGGGGGCGCGAGCATGGTTAGATTCTTCGGGACCTTTCGCCGAGTATTGTCCTTGCCCAAAGGGTCGACTGGATTGCCTTCGGCATCGAGGACCTCGACCTCGGAAGCGTCCGAGGCCTCGTCGATTTCGTGCTTATCTTTGCCCATCGCCATCACCTGCCTTCCAAATTCCTGCTGCCATGAAAGCTCAGCCCTGCCTTGAGCTGTAGAGCAGCCTGCTGCGAACCAACCACGAATGGCTTGCCCCCAGAGTGTACTGCGTCAAGGGGCGATCCATAGGCGTCACCGCTCAAGGGACTCGCCCACGCATTCACCTCTGCCAAAAGTCCAAGTCCGGCGGCCACATCCCACCTCTTCCATCCAGCAGGAATAAATGCTGCGGATACACCCCCACCTGCCACAAGGGCCAAGTGAGAAGAGATGCTGCCCAAGTTCCGAACCCGTCCGGGCCAGCGCAGATCAAAGTAGCGAAACCAGCCGCTGGGCATGAACGCGGAGCTCTGGCGGTCCACCGGTCGGTCCTGGAGGCGCTCCAAGCGCACTCCGTCCAAATAGGCGCCTTGGCCTCGCATGAAGAACCAAGTCTGAGAAATCATCGGGAAGTGCGAAGCCCCAATCAAGGGCCCATCCTTGTCGACCGCCCCGATGGATGGGCCCCAATATGCCAATCCCTCACGGAAGGCCTGAGTGCCGTCGATGGGATCCACATACCAAACCCGACCGGCGCGCTCCCCACTCTCATGCCCCTCCTCACCGACGATGGCGTCGGCCGGAAAGAGCTTCTCCAAGCCTGTAGCGAGCAAGACCTCGCACGCACGATCAGCCTGTGTGACAAGGGTGCCGTCGCTTTTCAACTTCCCTACGCGGGAACCCATCTCCATGGCCAGCTTGCCGCTTTCTTGGAGCAGGGCGCTTAGAACCCGCCGCTGTTGCTCACCGTTTGCGTGCATACGACCGACTAACCCGGCGGTACCCAGCGTGATAGCTTCCTCCACGCATGACTCGATCTAAGCTCCGAATACTGGGTTCCTGGCCACTCTGGTCTCCCGATGTGCGCGAGGCCCAGCTGGGACGCGACGGAGAGCGCCGCCGGGTCTTGATACGCTTACTCCCTGGAGTCTCCGGTACACCAGAGGCTCTGAAACAGCTGCAAGCCCAGGCTGCTCGCTTGGCCCCAGCCACTGAGAGAGGGCTGCTCAAGCACGCCCACGTGACCGCCGTGAAGGGCCAAGCCGCACTGGTCTACAATTTCTTTGCGGCGCCGAGCCTGGCTAGGATCTTCGAGACCAGAAAGGGCCTGCTGCCCGCCAAGGTCTGCGCGGAGATCGTCGCCTCGGTCGCTCGCACCCTGTCCAACCTAGACCAGTGGGTTGAAGAAAACTCGCCGGGCCATCCCATCGCCCACCGCGGGCCAAGCTTGGAAGACATTCTCATCACCAGCCAGGGCGAGGTGCTGGTGTCCGGCACCTCCCTGGGAGACCAGCCCCTGCCTTTATTGGGCTACTCACCGCCCGAGGGTCCCGGCGGCAAGGCTGCGCTCGCCTACGGACTTGGGGCTCTGACCGCGGCCATCTACACCGGCAAGTCTCCCCCCGCATCCCACGTCCTGGGACTCCGTCACAAGGAAGTGATGCGCCGGATCCTCACAGAACTGCAGGAGCGCCCAGGAGAAGCCGTACCGGAAGCGCTTCTGCGCATCGTCGGCGCTTGCCTGCAGTCCCACCCCCAGGACCGACCCAGTTTAAGCCAGCTCAGTGCTGGCCTACACCGGATAGCAGAACAATCGAGTGGACCTGGGGTGCGCGCCTGGGCAGGTGCTGGAGTGCCGAGCACGCTGTCCACCGCCAAGAAGAGCACCAGCCAAGCTTCGTTGGTGGCCCCCCCTGAAAAGTGGGTGCCCATCCAAGTCGGTGTCCCCGGAGAGGACGCGACCGAAGAAGACGCGACGGTAGTCGCCTCGACCAAGGAAAGCGCACGACTGCGTCGACAGCTTGCAGAGGTCATGCTCGAGGACACTGTAGAGCACCCTAAAACGCCCCATGCACTTCTTTATCCACCGCCTCTGCCGCCCTTGCCCGGTCCGGAGCTTCAGGACAACCCCACTCTGCTGCCCGACGATGACGCCCTGGAGGCAACCCAGTCGGTGAACCGCCCAGGACTTGCGGCACTGCGCGGCATCATTGACGAGGAGCCCACCGTTGCCATGCGACGGGGCGATGCAATGGCGTTTGATCTCGCCGATCCCCAGCAGCCACCCGCCCGTCCTCTTCCATCGCCAACGGCCCAGCCTGCTGAACCCGAGGTGGCCTTTGGTGAGCTGCCCGACTCTCTGGGGCCAACGCCGTCATCACCGCCAGCCAAAACATGGAGTAAAAAGACTTTTCTCGGCATGTCCGGCATGCTGTTGTTCGGAGTCGGAACCTGGTGGTTCCTCACGCAGCCATCCGTGCCCGAGGAGCCTCTTCTAAGCCCTGAGCCTGTCGAGCTGGCCCCCGTCGACCAAGCCAAGTCAGAGCCCGCTCAGGACCTGCAAGAAAAGCTGGACTCCGAAACAGACAAACTGGAACCGCCCCCCAAAGTCGAAGAACCCGATCCAGGCCCTGACCTTGCAGATCCTGAGCCCGAGCCCGAGCCCGTGGTTGCAGATCCTGAACCTGAGCCCGAACCCGAGCCCGTCGTCGCAGAGCCCGAGCCCGAGCCCGAGCCTGTCGTTGCAGCTCCTGAGCCTGAGCCCGAGCCTGAGCCTGAGCCTGAGCCTGAGCCTGAGCCTGAGCCTGAGCCTGAGCCCGTCGTTGCGGAGCCTGAGCCTGAGCCTGAGCCTGAGCCGCGCGTCCTGGTCATCCCGCCAGAAGCGGAGGCGCTGGTGCCCCGCCTGGGCCAACCGACCCCCCCCGCGCCCGAGCCGTCTATCCCTGATCCTACTGGCCCTGAACCCACACAATCAACAGACGCCGGATTCCAAGTTCGCTTCGTGGCTGCAAACGAAAACGTCAGCAGCTTGAAAGTGAAGTGCCACAAAGGCACCCCAAAGGGCACCGGCCCAGTCACTGTGGAAGGCGCGTCCGTCGGGCCCTGCCGAGTCCAAGGCATCACGCCAGATGGCACGCTGGTCGCCTTTTACACCCCGCAAGGTCCCGGTACTGTGACCTGCTTTGCGGATGGGGAACGCTCCTGCCAATAACGCCGGCGGTGTACCCTGCCCGAGGAGACGAACCCCAATGCTGACTCTTAGCCTGCCCCTGCTGATGTTCGCCCTATCCGGCTGCTCCGAGGCACCCCCTCCGCCAGCCCTCAAGCCCCAGCCTCCAGCGGCCAAGCCCGCCAAGGTGGAGCAGGCCCCTGAGCAGGAGGTCGTCACTCCCAGCGCACCGGAAGAACTGAAGCTGGCCGAACTTCCCGAGAGTCTCCCCACACCAGACTCGGGACTCAGCGGCTTAGAAAAGGTCCGCTCACTGACCGCCGCCCGGCAATACGGCGAAGCTGTTCCTCAGATCCTTGAGTTGCTGACCGCCAGCGAGGTCGATCCAAAGACTTGGCTACTTTTGCGCTGGACACTCGAAGATCCCGAGAGCGCCGCGTCCATCGTGGACGAATTGGACGCCGCGCAGGCCTTGGCGGGCAACCCCAGCCAGCACTTCCACACCCGGGCCGAACTGGCAATCCGCGCAGGGCGCAGCAAGGACGCAACGGCAGCCGCAGCGCGCCTGATGGAGGAGAACAGAGAACTAGGCTCCGTGGCGATGGGCTGGGCCGTCTTGCATGGTGCAAAACACCCGGACCCCCGCAGTTTGGATGCCGTGAGCCCAGAGGACGCCTTGGTCCTGGCCGCACGACTGCCTGCGAGCAAGCGCGTTAGCCTGCTGCAAACCGCCTCCACCTTAGAGAGCTGGCAGGCCAAGGTGCTGCTCACCGCACTGAGCCCCACGGCGCTCCCAACGATTCAAGCGGCCGAGATTGTCCCGGAAACGCCCGAAGCCCAGCTCGCTCTGGCGACCGCTTTGGTCCAGCGCTCCGATTTGCCCCGCGCCGAAATCGCACCGTTCTTGGTCGCTGGAGCGCGCGCAGCGGAGTCTTTGGGTCTTGGCAGCCAGAGCCTCAGCCTTGGCCAAGCCGCGATCGACGCACTCCTCCATGCACACGACGCCCCAGGCGCGGTCGCCCTGGCCCAGGAGTTGATGCAAGGCCGGCTGACGGTTGGTGACGGCACGGGTGGCGCCACGCTCAGCCGCAGCGCTGTCGACGCCGCGCTGAGGGCTGGAGACTTGCGTGCAGCCCTTGATCTGGCGCGCCTTGGCGAGCGCATGGGAGAACTGGCACAAGAAAAGCCAGCTTGGGAAGACGCTGCATGGGGCTTGGCACGTGCCGCGCGCGCCGCACGCGACAGCGCCGAACTCTCTCGTGCCATTCCTTTACTAGAAGGGGAGCAACGCAGCGCCGCTACAGCCATGCACGCGACCCTGAATGGCCGGCGGCCTGAGACCCTCAGCCTCCCCAAGGATCTGCCATGGTCCGAAGCCGCGCAGCTCTCTCTGCACGCTGCAGAGGCCGATCGAGCCGCAGGCAACTCCCCTGTCGAAGCCTTTCAGGCAGCGGTAGCGGCAGCAGACTTAGACGGTGCCCCGAACCTGCGCTTACGTGCGCGCTTGGAGTGGGCTGAGGTAACTGCCAGCCAGGCAGCACTGACCTCTCTAATGGAGCTGGGTGCCGAACTGGAATTGCCCGGCGTGCAGGCCGAAGCGGCTGCCAGACAACTTCTGGCGGGACAATCTTCCAACCTCCCAGACGGTTTAGACGCGAGCTGGGCCTGCCTAGCGGACCCCACGCTTCCTTTGGCAGAGGGCGCCGTCGCGCCCCTGGCCAAGGCACGCTCCTTGGTGGAGAAAAAGGACAGTGTGGGTGCAGCGGCTGCTTATCGGGCACTCTACGCCGCACTTCCCACAAGCAATCAAGGCCCCTGGCGCAGGCTGAGCGTCCAGGATGGGCACCACCCTGGCAACGCGGACCAGCACGCTGCAAGCCTGCTTGCATTGGGCAATGCGGCCGTTCCTGGATTGCTGGCGCTCCATGACTTTGAGCGCGATCAACGCGCCGTGGACACCGCATTTGCATTGGGAGATGACCCCTCGGACTCCCTGTCCCCCAGCGACGCCCTGGCTCTTCATCAAGCCCACGCTACCCTTCAGGCACACACCCTGCGCTGGCTTTTGGGAGGCTCCAAGCCCACCCTGGCCCAAGAAGCTACCGACAAGCTGCATGAAAAAGCACTCGAAACAAGTGCCTTTTCCCGGGCACTCCCCAGCGTTCAGCCCAACATGGACACCCTGAAAGAAGCCCTGGGAAGGACCGCGCTGCTCAGCGTGCGTGTGGGCGATGACAGCGCCGAGGTTCTGGCGATGTCGGGAGACTTGATGAGTGCCCACCGCATCAACGCTCCAGCGAAGCTGACCCAACAGGCCAAGGACCTGCGGGCACACCTTGCAGCCGGACGCACGGCTGAGGCGATCGACTCGGGCAACAGCCTTCGCGTGACCCTACTGGATGCCCCCAGCAAGACCTTGGCGGGCAAGGGTCGATACCTGCTTCTTGTCGACGGCGTGCTGGCTGCCATCTCCCCTCAAGTCTTCCCGGAGAGCCAAGAAGGACTCCGCTACTTGGCGGACATCCGAACCATCACGCTTGCAGCCTCTGCCGGCCAAGCTCTGCTCCCCCAAGGTGCCATGCCGGAGCGCTACCAGCCGGAATTTCTTGGCATCTCCGCACAGGACCCCAATGAGATCAAAGATTTAAATGGAAATCTGCTCTCTACAGAAGTGGTTCAGATCTCCCACCGCTTCGACAAGGACATGCGCATTGTGCTGCAAGGCGACGCCGTTACAAGCGTTGATTTTGACCAGAACGCAGGGAGCAGCCGCTTTATCCACTTGGTCCCAGGATCGGTGGGAGACAAAGGCAACCTGTCCTTTGGGGAACAGGTCCTGAGCCTGGCGCAGATTCGAGCCCTGGACCTCAGTGCGGTCAGTGTGGTGCTTTCAACCACAATGGAGCCAGGCTTGGCCTCCCGGTGGGTACAGGCATTCCGAGCTTCTGGCGTTCGCTCTATCGTCCTGCGCACCTGGGATGTGCCCGCGGCTGCCCGCAGCAAGTTCTTCTTCTCCGCCTACGAGGGCTTGATCCAGCACGGCGACCCGAACCGAAGCTTCCAACAGACCCGCAAGAGCTTGATGGAACAACAAGCCCTGCTGGGAGAGGAAGGGCCACGATGGTGGGGGCCCTACCTGACCTTCGGGCGCCCCTAAGACATCATGCGCGCTCCACTCCTCCTGGCGCTGTTGGGACTCACCTCTGCCAGCGCTGGCGTACCGGATCCCCTGCTCGCCCCGAGCGGTCCGCTCTATTTGGGCCCGTTCGACGGCCCTGGAGCTGCCCCCAACCAGGGAAAGGAGCGTGTGCGGGTGGACCCTGAGAGCGGCGCTCTCCACATCCAGACCACGCTGTTGGACATGCCCGTCGCTGGGCCGGATCTTCGACTGGAGCAGATCTTCAGCCAGGGCCAATGGAGCTGGTCCTTTCAAGACAGCCTGCGCTTCGAGGGTCAGCGCGTCACGCGCAGCTACGCGGGAGACACACAGGTCTTCGAGGCAGACGACCAGACCTACCGCATGCGCTTGGACTCCGGTGGCTTGGCACCGTGGGTGGCAGGGAGTCGGCTGGGCAAAGGGAAATTGGTGAAGGAAGAGGCACACTGGGTGCTCCAGGACGGTCGCCAAACCCGCCACTACGACGAACAAGGGCGCCTGCTCCGCATCCAAGACGAGAGCGGTAGCACTGAGGTTGGTTGGGACGAGCTTGGTAGGCCGGCCAAGCTCCAAGCGGGCGACGCCGTGATCCGACTCTTTTTCGATGACCAAGGCCAACTCTCCGTCATCTCTGGCGCCAGCGGGCAGGAGATCTATGTACACCACGAGGACGGAGTGCTGCTCGCGGTCTCCGGACAAGACCGTCCTCGCAGCCGTTACTTTTACGATGACCAAAACCGACTGAGCCGCATCCTCTGGGCAGACGGCTCCCGAATGCGGATCAGCTACGACGACAAGCAGCGTGTGACCGAACTAGCCGGCCCCGGGACCTGGAGTCAGCGCTATATCTGGACTTCCCAAGGCCTGAACATCGAGGATGGCCTAGGCCTAAGTCGGCAACTCACCCGAAACAGCCGAGGCGAGACCCTGCGGGATGCGGCTGGCCGGAGCGTCAGCCTGCGCCGCGATGCCCAAGGGAACTTGATGGGGTGGACAGACCCCGCAGGCTTGGAGCTCCGTCTGACCCGCGACGATGCAGCCAACATCACCACCATCGAAGGTCCAGGCGGAAGGCGCTACCGCCTGGAGTACTCGGCCGGCGATCTGGTCTCTGTGCGCGACTCCATGGGCAACAGCACCACTGCCACCCGGAGTCAGGGAGGCCAAGTCAGCGCCCTCACTGACGCCATGGGGCGCTCCACCCTCTTCAGCCGTAACGCACAAGGCCAGCTCACCGCAGTGGGCCCCAGTGCCAATCCAACCCGTTTCTCACTCGACAGCGCCGGACGCATCACCACCCTGCATTGGCCAACGGGCAGCCGGTCCAAGCTCTCCTACGACAGCATGGGCCGGCTGCGCAGTGTGGCCGACCCCAGTGGACAGGAGATCCTGATCCGGAGCCGTAGCAAAGGACGCATCCAGGAGATTCTCAGCCGGGGTGGCGGTCGATGGCTGTTTAGTCACGATCGTGTCGGCCGCTTGCTGGAGCTGGTGGAGCCAAACGGACGCACCTGGCGCTTGGAGCGAGACCCTACCGGGCGCCTACGCAGCTTGATCCGAGACAACAGCGCCGTGCTGAGCTTGGGGTGGCGGGTCAACGGCCTACTGAGCAGCGTGACGGACGCTCTGAACGGGACATGGGGCCTACCGCAGGATCCCAGTGGCAGACCACGCGGTCTGGTCGAGCCTGACGGCAGCACCACACAGCTCGGATGGAACCCCTTGGGTGAGCTGGTCCAGGTCCAGAACCAGAAGATCCGTCGCGATGCCCGCGGGCTTCCACTCGAAGACGGCCGCAACACCTGGTCATGGGACGCCGCCGGAGCGCTCAGCGGTGTCAGCGGAGCGGGCGTGGAGCTGCAACTCCAGCGACAAGCCGGCGGCTTGGTCCGCCGCTTAGACATCGGCGAACAGCAGCTCCAAATCACCCGCGACGCCAGCGGTCTCGTCGTCGGTCTGGAGGATGGCGAGCAGACCCTGGCCATCCAGCGCAACGGGCTGGGCGACTGGGTAGCAGTGCAAGACGAGCACGACGTAAAACTGGAGCGCGATGACCGCGGCCTGGTCGTGGTGCGCAGCATCGACGAGCAAGCGCAGCGCCTCCTTTATGACAGCGAAGGCATGGTGGTGCGCTACACCGCAAGCGACGGCCGCGCCCTCAGCGTTGCTCGCCACACCGACGGCAGCCCCAGAATGGTGCGCTTCCCGGACGGCCACATCCTGCGCATTGAAGAAGGGCCGGCCCAGTGGGGACAGGTGCTCGAAGACCCCTCGGGCAAGCTTGTCTTAGATCAACGTGTACAACTCAACGCGCTGGACCGCGAGGTCAGACGAGAGTCCACGGGAGAGTGGGGCTACAACGAGCGCAGTCAACATCACAGCCCCCGAGGTCAGGTGGTTGCGGTGGAAGAGTCAGAAGGAGCATGGTTCTGGGCTCCCGATGCCGTGACCCGCAGCGACGGAGGGTCCATCAACTTAGATGCCCAGGGACAAGCGGTAGCGGCCAGCGTCAACCCCCAACCGCCGAGTCCTCACCCACTTGGAGAAGCGCTCACCTACCAGCGGGATGGCGCCGACTGCTTGCAGGGACTTGCAGGTTCCGGCGGGAGCGTCGAGGTTGAGCTGGACGGCCTGGGTCGGGTGCGATCTCTGCAGACCCCAGACGGCCCGTGGAAAGTGGAGTGGGACCTACTGGGGCACTTGGCCCGCATCACCCCGCCCAGCGGAAGCTCCTGGGAGCTCTCCTGGGCGCTGGGCGAATTAGTTCAGGTGCAGAGAGGGGAAGAAGGAATCGAAATTCTGGGCAACCACGTCTTGGGCTGGGTCTGGTTGGACGGCGCCCAGAGCTTGGGCTTGGTGCTCGACCGCCAGGGCACCCCACAGCTGGCCCTGGGACAACCGGCCCCCATGCGTTGGTCGCCACTGGGCCATGGCTCGTTTAGCCCCCTGCCCTTGGGCCCTTATGGCACATGGCGCCTAAACCAAGACACCCTGCTTGTGGACCGATACGGCGCCTGGGAACCACAAAGTGGAGCTCGGCTATGCAGCTTAGCGCCTCCTGCATTTCCATCCGCTCCCTCTGGATTTGCCTGGGATCCGGAGCCGTGGATGCCCTCCGGCCCCTGGGCAGACCCACTGACGCTACTGGTGGCCCTGGGCGAACTGGAGCCCTGGCTTGATGAAGAATGGGCCAGTCTGACCTTGCCAGAGGGGGTCCTGCCTGGCTGGCCAGTGGCCACCGGTGCCAAGCCACTGCCACTGGCTCCTGAACAAGATGCACTGCCCCTCTCCCTCAGTCCGCTGGAGACAGTGCTTCTCTCCAGGGTACGCCCTCCCGTGTCACCAGTAGATCCTAAGGAGATCCTTCGCCTGATGATTAGCAGTGAATACCAGGACCAAGCTATCTTTTCTACACCAGCAGGGGCATGGATTCCAAGCCCAACGCCACGACTTTAGACCAGCGGGGGTTGCACAGCTTTGGCAGCGTATTAAAAGCTGGGGGCCTTAGAGAACAGGCTGGTTGAGAACACTCTCTCCAACCGACTCCTCAAGGGCCCCGCGTGAATGACGTGGTGGGTGTAGCTCAGTTGGTAGAGCATCGGTTTGTGGTACCGAGGGTCGTGGGTTCAAGCCCCATCATCCACCCCACTCAAGAACGTGGGCCTATAGCTCAATTGGTAGAGCGCCGGACTCTTAATCCGTCGGTTCCAGGTTCGAGTCCTGGTGGGCCCACCATCTTCAACACCCACTGCCCCCGGGCAGTGGGTGTTTTAGCTCTGGGTTGGATCGGCAGCGCCAAGCCATGGCAAACCCCTGACTCAATCGCAGAACTCGCCCAACTTCAGGCAAGTGGTTATGCGTGTGGGCCCGCGCTGGGATACTTCCGGCGCAAACATTTTAACGTGGTCTTCGCGAGAGTGGCGGAATTGGTAGACGTGCTGGTTTTAGGCACCAGTGGGTAAATCCCGTGGGGGTTCGAGTCCCCCCTCTCGCACCACGACACGCACCGACAGAGTGCTTCTGAGGAGTCGCATGGAGTTCCAGTCCGAGCAGGTCAGCGCCATCCAGCGCAAGCTCAGCTTTTCCGTTTCTGGCCAAAAGGTCACCGCAGAGCTGAACCGCGCCTTCAACTCGCTGCAGAGAACCATGCGCCTGCCCGGCTTCCGTCCTGGCAAGACCCCACGCAAGGTCATCGAGCAGCGCTTCGGGGCCAAGGTGCGCTCCGATGTGGCATCTGACCTAATCAACACCGCATTTCGTGAGCACGCCGGAGAACTTGAGTTCTTCGGACAGCCCCAGATCGCCGAGCGTGGCGATGTGAAATCCGGACAGGACTTCAGCTTCGCCATCCTGCTTGAGGTTCGCCCCGAGCTTGAGTTGGCCGCCTACACCGGCGTTGCTGTTGACTTCCCCGAAGTCAGCATCCCCGACGATGCAGTCGACTCCAACATCCAGGGCCGCCTCCAAGGCCAGAGTGTCTTGGCCGAGGTCACCGACCGCAAGGACGTGCAGGCCGGAGACAAGGTACTCGCGGAGATCGAGGCCAGCGCAGACGGCGAGGTGGTTCACTCCCACCCCGGTACGTTGATCGATACCCAGGCCGAGCGCTACTACACCGGATTGGAGACCGATCTCATCGGCCTGAAGAAGGGTGGCAGGGGCAAGACGCTCAAGGGCATCACCTTTTCCGAGAGCGCACAGCTCGAGGACCTGGCGGGCAAGACCTTCGACGTCAAGGTCAAGATCAGCGGCATCCAGGCCATGGTCACCCCTGAGCTCTCCGACAGTGTCGCTGAAGAGCTGGGCTACGAGGGCGGCGCTGCAGGTATGCGCGCAGCCATACAGGCTCAGCTTGAGGAGTCTGCAAACGGGCAAGCCCGAAATCAGGCACGCGCCAACCTGCTCCAGGTCCTGATCGACGCCAACGAATTCGAAGCTCCAAGCGGTTTGGTCGACCAGCAACTCAAGGCTCTGCTCGAAGAGCTGCGCATCCAACGTGCCTACTCCGGGCAAGACGTGCGCAACTGGAAGCCAAACGACGCCGAGATGGCCGACTACCGAAACCGCGCCACTTTCGCAGCCAAGGCCAGCCTGATCTTGGATCACGTTTCCAAGGCCGAGAAGGTCGAAGTGACAGACGCAGAGATCGAGGCCAAGTACCATGAGATCGCCGATGCACGTGGACAGCGAGTCGAGGCCATCAAGGGCTACTTCGAGAAGGAGGACGCCGTTGAGGACCTACGCGACCGCCTGCTCGAAGAGAAGACCCTGGATTGGTTGCTTGAGCGCGCGGAGCTGAACACCATCAGCGCCAAGGACGCCGCCGCCAAGGCTGCTCCAGCCGCCAAGGCTGCTCCCACTGCAGAAGCCGATTCTGGAGAGGATCTCAGTAAAAAGTCATCCGCCGACCTGAAGGCAATGGCCAAAGAGCGTGGCCTGAAGGGCTATTCCAAGCTGAAGAAGGCCGAGCTTGTAGCACTGCTACAAAGCTGATTGTTTCCCCTGAAATCCAGGGGACCTAAAGGCTGCCCTTCGGGCATCCGAAACAGAACGGGTCGGCCATTGGCCGGCCTGTTTTGCTCTGGTGGCTCACACACTTTCATGTGTGCGTTGGCAAGGAGATCAACCCCCGTTACGACTTGTACTGGACGCAACGCCTGCCCGTGCCCACGTTGGTAGCCCCAATTCTGTCGGAGAACTTGATGATCATCCCAAGCGTTACTGAGAACATCCGAGGCGGAGAGCGCAGCTCGGACATTTACTCCCGGCTGCTCAGAGACCGCATCGTATTCCTGGGCACCGCAATCGATGCCAATGTGGCGAACGCCATCATCGCCCAGCTGCTCTTTCTCGAGTCACAGGACCCCGAGAAGGAGATTTACCTCTATCTCAACAGCCCAGGTGGCAGCGTGACCGATGGCATGGCCATTCTGGACACCATGCAGTTCATCAAGGCGCCCGTATCCACCATCTGCGTGGGCATGGCCGCATCCATGGGCGCAGTGCTGTTGGCCGGTGGCGAGCCCGGTAAGCGCCGCGCTCTTCCCAATGCCCGCGTAATGATTCACCAGCCCCACATTCGTGGCGTTGGTGGTCAGGCCTCGGACATTGAGATCACGGCCCGCGAGATCCTGCGCTGGAAGCAGATCCTCAACGAAGTGCTTGCAGAAGCTGCAGGCAAGAGCGTAGAGGAGCTGACCAAGGACACGGATCGGGACAACTTCATGACCGCTGACGAGGCCAGGGACTACGGCCTGATCGACGAGGTCTTGCGTCGCCCTGCTGTCGGCAGCACCCCCTAAGGCACAGAAGACAGGCTCAAGCTCCACGGTCCTCTGACCGTCAAACGCTTGGGCCTGTTTGCCTTCTGGGTCCAGAGGGGCCTACTCTTTCAGGGTCTTTAGTGGCCCCCAAATTGATGATCGGAGAAGCCGTTGCGCCGACGCGGACAAGACACCAAGGAACTTAGCTGTTCTTTCTGTGGGAAATCTCAGAAAGAAGTGCGGAAGCTCATCGCAGGACCCTCGGTCTACATCTGCGACGAGTGCGTCGAGCTGTGCAACGAGATCATCACCGAGGAGTACGAGCGCGAGGACTACTACGCGTCCCGCGCCCTTGTGCCCAAGCCCAAGGACATCAAGGCTCACTTGGACCAATACATCATTGGCCAAGAGCGAGCCAAGCGCGTGCTCTCTGTCGCTGTGCACAACCACTACAAGCGCATCGATGCCCGCAACTCCCACGATGAAGTGGAGCTCCAAAAGAGCAACATCCTGCTCATCGGACCCACGGGAACCGGCAAGACCTTGCTGGCGCAGACCCTGGCGCGTTTCCTAAACGTGCCGTTTACTATCTGCGATGCCACCTCTCTGACCGAGGCTGGCTACGTGGGCGAGGACGTTGAGAACGTCATCCTCAGCCTCTTCCAGAGCGCCGAATACAACGTCGAGCGCACGATGAAAGGCATCATTTACATCGACGAGATCGACAAGGTCTCGCGAAAATCTGAGAACCCCTCCATCACCCGAGATGTTTCGGGCGAGGGCGTTCAACAAGCGCTGCTCAAGCTGGTCGAAGGCACCGTTGCCAACGTGCCTCCGAAAGGCGGCCGCAAGCACCCACAGCAAGAATTTCTGCAGATCGACACCACGAACATCCTGTTCATCTGTGGTGGAGCCTTTGTAGGCTTGGAAAAGATCATCGAGCAGCGAGTCAACAAGTCCGCAATTGGGTTCGGTGCCGACGTCAAGTCCAAGAAAGAGATGGGCACCGGCGAACTGCTCCAAAAGTGCGAGACCGAAGATCTACTGCGCTTCGGCATGATTCCGGAGTTTCTGGGTCGCGTTCCTGTCCTGGCCACCTTGGATGACCTGGACGAGGCGACCCTTGTCGAGATCCTGACTCGGCCCCGCAACGCATTGGTGCGGCAGTATGAGAAGCTCTTTGAGATGGAGGGCGTGGAGCTTAAGTTCACCCCAAAGTCCCTGGTTGCAATCGCCGCCGAGGCACTCAAGCGCAAGACTGGAGCCCGTGGTCTGCGTTCCATCATGGAAGAGCTCATGCTGGATGTGATGTACGACATCCCCTCCAAGGACAACATCAAGGAATGCATCCTCTCCGAAGATGTGGTCAACGGTCGCAAGCCACCGATGCTTGTTTACGAGACTGGAGAAGATTGGGACGGCGAGAACCGCAGCCCAGCAAAAGCCTGACCTGTACGAAGCGACTTACCGGGCGGTACACTAAAACCGAATCGGGCGAAAGCTTGGCGTAGGTTGTGCCTGCTGTTCGTACACAGCGACAAAGGACTCGTGATGTTCTTCAAGGATCAGAAGGATGGCTCCCAGGAGCTTCCTCTCCTACCCCTCCGAGACCTGGTGGTGTTTCCGCACATGGTCGTGCCCCTGATCGTGGGTCGGGAAAAGTCCATCGCCACACTTCAGGCGGCCCAGGCCGCCGGAAAACTGCTGCTGCTCGCCTCCCAACACGAAGCAAGAACCGCAGATCCAAATCCCGAAGACATCCGCGAGATGGGCTGCATCGCCAAGATCGTCCAGATGCTCAAGCTGCCTGATGGGACCCTAAAAGTCCTGGTGGAGGGTCGCCAACGCGGACGAATTCAAGGCTACGTTCAGACCGAGGGCCACTTTTCCGTGGACGTAGAGCGCATCCCGGTCGGAGATCCCCCGGCAGAAGCTGCGGCCCTGATGCGACAAGTTCGCGAGACCTTCGAGGCCTTCACCCGCTTGGACAAGTCTATTCCTCCTGAGATGCGCTTGACGGTCAACTCAATCGAGGAACCCTCCCAGCTGGCTGACACTCTGATTCCTCAGCTCAAATTCAAGCTGACCGAGCGGCTGGACTTGCTGGAGCTCGTGGACTCTGCACGTCGCTTAGAGCGCATTTACGCCCATCTCAAGGGCGAGATCGAGATTCTGGAGGTCGAGCGGAAGATCAAGGGGCGCGTCAAGAAGCAGATGGAGCGCTCCCAGAAGGAGTACTACCTGAACGAACAGATGCAAG
>CAJQPC010000160.1 GCA_905480105.1 uncultured bacterium
CTGAGGGTTTGGCCAACGCCACGCTGAGGACTTGGCCGGCTGGCGTGCGGAGGTGCAGTACTTCGACGTAAACTACCCAAGCCCTTGCCTGAGCAAGGGTGTGCCGGCCACTGAGTCAGCTGTACAGAACACAAAAAAGCCCCCTGTAGAAGGGGGCTTTTTATGATTTACCTGAGCGCCAAGGGCGAAGGCCCTTGACGGCGATCAGCTACGACGAACCCGCTTAACAGCGCGACGAGCAGCCTTTCTACGACGCTTCTCAGCGAGACGCTGCTTCAAGCGGCGTTGCTCACCCGGCTTGAGGTAGACCTTGTTCTTCTTGATGTCCTTGCGGATACCCTCGCGCTCCACCTTGCGGCGGAAGCGGCGCAGGGCCTTTTCGAAGGGCTCGTTGTCGCGGACGGTGACCTGGACCAAGTGTGTCTCCAATCGGAGTAGAGGGTTTGAACCCAGCCCTTGTAGCGGGCGGGAAGAAGCCGTGCAAGGCTCAGAAGACGATTCCTACGGCAGCGCCGCCATAGAAGAGGGGGTGAAGGCCGCCCTCGATACGCAGGCTGGCTTTGTCGTTGAAGTGGAACTTCAACGCCGCGTTCAGATCGATGATGGGTAGGGCCCCTGGAATGGGCAGCGGGTCTTTGTCGGCTTCGGTGCCTTCTAGGTCGCTACGGTTCCAGGCTGGAGTCCCGTCTTCCGCAGGGCCCCATCGCTGGATTTCGCCGATCGCCACTGCAACGCCGAGACCGCCGCCGACCATGAAGCTGAACCAAGGCGCCAAGCGTAAGTCGTAGTAGTAGTTGGCACCCACGGTCGCAAAGCCGAAGTTCGAGCTCGGGGCCAACCAGTAGCCGTCGTTGTAAATGGCCGAGGTGTCTCCGTCTTCGCGGTCGTCCCAGTAGCCGTCCTGCATCAGGTGGCCAAAGTAGTCGAAGTAGAAGGCGCCCATGGCTCCTCCTCCTTCGCCGTTGCTGCGGATCGCGAACTCCATGCCGGCGGAGTAGGCACGGACTGTTGGGCGCTCCAGGTGATCGCCGTTGTCGTCACTGCCGTTGAACATCCAGATGTCGATCAGGCTGTCTGGGATGCTCATATATTTGCCCCGCAGGTTCACCTCCATCAAGTAAGGGCGCTGCGGGGTGTCGGACACACCTGAGCTTCCAGCTGCAGGCGCCGTGGGCACGGGTTGGGTGTCGTCTTGTTGCAGGTGGCTCACGGGGTCAAATACGGGGGCTTCGGCAGCGAAAGCCGTTTGGGCCAGCAGTAAAGCTATCATGGGAGTCTCCGGCGGATGCCCGGGAGTCTGCTGGGGGCTATGGTCTCTGTCAACCTTCTCTTTGAGAGAGTCATTTGCCCAGCGCGTCCCTACAGGCAGCCTTGCAGGGCCCCATGCAGCCGATCTACCTACTTTTAGGGGATGAAGAGCTTCTGGTCCAGCAGGCCGAATCTAAGCTTTCCTCGTGGGCATTGGAGGGCGTGATGGCGGCGTTTAATCACGGTACGTGGCGCGCAGGCGATGAAGGAGCTGAGGACTGCCTCGCAGTCGCCCGCACCCTTCCAATGATGAGCCCACGCCGAGTGATCGTGCTTAGGGACATGCACGAAGCACCACCTGGGTTGCTGGAGGCTCTCTGTGAGTATGCCGAGGCGCCTCCCGACACGGCGGTTCTGATCCTGAGCGGCAGGGCTTGGCCCAAAGCGAAGGGCACGGACTTTGGCCGACGCACGGAGAATCGGGTCAAGAAGGTGGGCACAGTGCTGCGCTTTAAGTCCAAGGACTCCAAGCCTGAGGATTTTGCGATGCAGACAGCTGAGTCGCTTGGGGTCAGCTTGCGCCCAAACCAGGCCCGCACACTCGTGGACCTGGTGGGAAAGGATTTAGGCAGGCTTCAGAGAGAGCTCGAAAAGGCCGCCTTGTACCTGGGAGGGACGGGCGAACTGACCGATGAGGCCTTGCGAAACGTGTGCTCGCTGCTGGCCGAAGCGGAGATCTGGGACTTGACCGATGCCATTGTGGCCCGAGATGCGGACAAGGCTTTGTCTACCGCACACCGCCTGCTGGAAGCTGGAAAGCGTGGAGAGGCCCACCGTTTGGTTTCGATGATCACCTGGCAACTACGGCAGCTGCTTCAGATGCAGGCCGGCGGGCAGGTGCGCATGCCGGGTTGGAAGCGCTCCAAGATGGAGGCCTCGTTGCGGAATCACCCCATCGATCCAGCGGATTTGTTTACCCGTATGGCCCAAGCCAACCAGGACATGAACAGCCACAGGGCAGGGGAGCGTCGCATTTTGGAGGGGCTGCTATTGGACCTGGTCTCCCGGCCCTGAGCAGGTCGGCCGAGTTGTTCTGCCCCAAACGATGTACCCAGAGACAAGAAACCCCGCCGGAAGGGCAGGGTACTTGGGTCGCATGCTCCCGAAAGAGCGGCGGATCAGGCCTGAGCAGCCTTAAGGCCGTTCACAGCCTTGTAGAGGCGGCTCACCCGACGAGCAGCGTTCCGGCGGTGGATGATGCCCTTGGAAGCCAAGCGATGAATGATGCTGACAGCACCGTTCAAGCTGTTGGAAGCGGTCTCGAGCTCTCCGCTCTCCACTGCAACCCGGACCTTCTTGATCTCGGTTCGCATGGTGGCGCGGTAGTGACGGTTACGCATGCGGCGCTTGGTGTTCTGGCGCATGCGCTTGAGGGCGTCGGCGTGGTTAGCCACTGGGATCTCCGAAAGTCTCTAAAGGGACGGTGCGGGGGTCTGCCCGCTTGAACCCCGGCGAGGTATTTCAACCCCCACCCGCTGTCAAGGCCAGATAGGGCTTGCT
>CAJQPC010000161.1 GCA_905480105.1 uncultured bacterium
CTGCACACTCTTCCTGCCACCTCCAGCCGAAGACGATGCGCTCTGGCACGGCCACGTCGAGACCTTGGAAGACCACAAGCACCACTTTGGAGTGGATTCGGTCATAGACATCCAGCTTTTAGAGCAACACTGTAAGGGCAAAAAGGTGGCTACCCTGGCTGTCGCCGACGCCGCCGCGACACGAAGAGCAGGCTCTCTCGCCGGGGTACCCCTGTCCTATGGAAAAGAGAACGGCCACGATGCACTGATCGACACCCTCATCGCGATGCGGCA
The DNA here is from genome assembly GCA_905480105.1 of uncultured bacterium. Classification (GTDB taxonomy): domain Bacteria; phylum Myxococcota_A; class UBA796; order UBA796; family CAJQPC01; genus CAJQPC01. The sequence goes on from CAJQPC010000161.1 coordinate 274, forward strand.
GATCAAGGAGGAAGAGGAGATAGAGGAGCTACGGGCTGCCGCCCTGTGTACTGCACAGGCCTTCCACGCAGCTATGGCCGCAACACATCCCGGTGGCACCGAGGCGCAAATCGCTGCCTTGTTTCGAGCATCCCTGGCGGCCAGAGGGCTGGGCGAAGGCTACAAGCCCATCGTGACGGTGCGCGGTGAAATCCTGCACAACCCAAGCTACCGGAATCCCATACAAGCGGGCCAGATGCTCCTCCTAGACGGTGGCGGTGAGCGCAGCAGCGGGTACACCGTAGACATCACGCGCACGTGGCCGGTAAATGGCCGCTTCCAAGGCAAGCAGGGTGCCGCATACAACGCAGTACTCGAAGCCCAGCTTCAGGCCATTGAATTGGTTCGTCCAGGCGTGCGGTACCGGGAGGTACACGACCGAGCCGCAGCCGTGCTCACCCAGTGGCTGCGCGACGAGGGTCTGCTTCGAGGCACCATGGACGAACTAAAGGAAACCCAAGCTCACGCTGCTTTCTTTCCCCACGGCATTGGCCATCACCTGGGCTTGGATGTGCATGACCTGGAGCAGTTCGGCGACCGCGCCGCCTACCCCCCTGGCCGCGGCCGAGATCAGAACTTTGGGACGGCCTACCTGCGCATGGACATGGACATGGCACCTGGAATGGTCGTGACTGTCGAGCCCGGTTTCTACGTGGTGCCTGCCATTCTCAGAGACCCTACCCTTCGAGAGAAGTGGGGGGCACAGGTGGACTGGGATCTGGCCCAAACCTGGACTGGGTTTGGGGGCATTCGCATCGAAGACGACGTGCTCTGCACCGACTCAGCCCCCGAGGTCCTCACGGCAACCACCATCAAGGGCGTCCATGATTTGGAAGACCTGGTGGGCAGTGGCACTCCTGCAATGGAGCGCTTCCAGGCATAGGCCCACGCCTCAATACAACAGCCGGCGCTCCAGCACCGTGTCTGCGACTCGCTTGGGGTCAGTCTCCGGATAGTCCAGGGTGTAGTGTAATCCTCGGCTTTCCCGGCGCCGCAAAGCCGACTCCACCACAAGCTAGGCCACGTCTGCCAAGTTTCGAAGCTCGACCAGCTCGGGCGTGAGCAAGGTTTCCCAGTAGTAGGAGCGGATCTCCTCTTTGACCAGGGCCACCCGATGCCTGGCGCGCTTGAGGCGTCGGGTGGTGCGTACGATCCCGACGTAGTCCCACATGAACTGCTGGATCTCGGCCCAGTTGTGCTTGATCACCACCAACTCGTCCGCGGGAACTGCCGGACCTGGATCCCAAGCTGGCAACTCCGGCAGTGCGTCGTTCTCTCGGGTGATGGCCTCGGCAGCGGCAGCGTGTGCGTACACCGCGGCCTCCAGAAGGGAATTGCTGGCCAAGCGATTGGCGCCGTGCAGACCGGTGCAGCTGGACTCCCCCACCACAAAGAGGTTCCGAAGGCTGGACTCTCCCTTCAGGTCGGTCTTTACGCCCCCACAGAAATAGTGGCACGCAGGAACCACAGGAATGGGGACCTTGGCCATGTCGTGTCCCGCTTTTAAACAGTGAGCGTAAATAGCCGGGAAGTGATCAACCAGGAAGCCCTGGCTGTGGTGTGTCATGTCCAGAAAGACACAGTCGTCGCCGCGCCGCTTGAGCTCAGCGTCGATAGCGCGCGCGACAATGTCTCGAGGAGCCAGCTCCAAGCGTTCATCGTAGCGAGACATGAAGCGCTCACCCTTCGCATTCAGCAGCGTGCCGCCCTCTCCGCGAAGCGCCTCGGAGACCAGAAAGCTGCCCTTGCCAGGGTTGTACAGGGTGGTCGGGTGGAACTGGACGAACTCCATGTTTCCGATACGGGCTCCGGCTCGCCACGCCATGGCGATCCCGTCCCCGGTAGCTACCCGCGGGTTTGAGGTGAAGCGGTACACCTGTCCGGCGCCCCCGGCACAGAGAGCCACAACCTTGGCGGAGATCGCGCACACCTTCTGCTCGGGCTCGTCGAGCACATATGCCCCCACTACTCGGTCCGGATAGCTGGGAAGGGGTCCTCCGCGCCGGCAGAGCCAGGCCTCGGTGATTAAATCGACAACACACTGGTGCTCACGAATTTCAATGTTGGGGTGCGAGCGGACAGCCTCAGAGAGCGCGCGAATGATCTCCGCGCCGGTCTGATCGCGGGCATGCAAAATCCTCCGAGTGCTGTGCCCCCCCTCCTGATGCAGTTCGTGCTCCTCGGGCTTGTCCTCGCGGCGGTCAAAGATGACACCCAGCTCTATGAGTTCCTGGATTCGTTCCGGGCCACTGCGCACCACGTGGTCGACCGCCTGCCGTCTACAAAGGCCTGCTCCAGCCACCAGAGTATCCTGAATATGGTCCTCGAAGCGGTCCTTATCGTCCCAGACTGCCGCTACGCCGCCTTGGGCATAGCGGGAGTTGGACTCACGTAAAATATCCTTGGTCAGGATGAGCACCCGGCCATGGTCGGCCACCTTGAGGGCAAAGAGCTGCCCGGCCAAGCCGGAGCCAATCACCAGATAGTCGCAAGCCATCTCCATTCGGATCTCCTCGAACTACTGTTACGATTGCACATCGTCCGACGGCAAGGAGCGCACATGGTCTGGGTGTTGTTGAGCACATGGGTCGCTGGCGATATTTTTACGCGCGTAGAAGACGACGGCTCGATCACCTTTACCGATGTTCCGGGTAGCGAGCAGCAGACCTTCACCGTCTTTCTCAGGGAAAAGCCCCTTCCCGCACCGACCTCCGTGAGTCTCAAGCGCTTCCCCACACTGGACGACTGGGACCAGGCCATCTTGAGTGCGAGTGCACGCTACGGCGTGGAGTCAGCGTTGATCAAGGCAGTGTGCGTCGCCGAATCCGGCATGAACCCGGCAGCCGTCTCTCCAGCGGGTGCTCAAGGACTCATGCAGCTCATGCCGGCCACAGCGGCCTCTTTGGCGGTCAAGGATTCCTTTGACCCCGTGGAGAACATCGATGGGGGCACGCGCTACCTGAGGAGACAGCTGGATCGCTTCGGCACCAAGTCATTGGCCCTGGCCGCCTACAACGCAGGCCCCCACAATGTTGAGAAGCACCAGGGCATTCCCCCCTTCGAAGAGACCCAACGCTACGTTCCCCGGGTGCTTTCTCTTTACGAGTTCTTTCGCTCTCACCGCCCGGTAACCGCCCCCAAGGCCGCCGCAGCCGTTACGACGGAAGAGTGAATACTGCCCCCTTCTACAGGCGGCCGGGTTTCTGGAACCTGCCCAACGCCCTGACCGTCGCCCGAATGTTCGCCGTGCCGGTCATGGTTGTTCTTTTGTGGGACGAACCCACCCGAGTCCAGTCCTACTTGGCCTGTGCAGTCTTCGTAATCGCCATGCTGACAGACATCTTGGATGGTTACCTGGCCCGTAAGTGGAACTTGGTCAGTATGGCGGGGGCATTCCTGGACCCCTTGGCAGACAAGCTCATGGTGGCCACCACCATGATCATGCTGGTCGCTATTGGATGGCTTCCCGCCTGGATCGCGGCTCTGATTATCTGTCGTGAGCTCACGATTACTGCACTACGCACCGTCGCTCTCTCGGAAGGCCTGAGCTTGCCGGCCGATAGCTTAGGTAAGTTCAAGACCGCTTTTCAGAGCACAGCCCTGGGCTACTTGCTCTGGCACTACGACACCACCCTGTTTTCTGGCTTTACCGTCTCTGCGTCCAGCGTCGGCTACATCCTGATGTTGATCGCAGTTGGGTTCACAATCCTGTCCGCAGTCAACTACCTGAGGAACTTCTTCCGGCACGCCGCCGCGAAAGAGAGGGAGCTGGGCGTTCGACCCTGAGGGCTTTGGGTTGCGGGCGGAATCCGCTGGACTCTTCCCTCTATGCATCCTCAGTCAGCCAATCTGATCTGAAAAAAGTACCCATCGTGCTCCGCGGAAGCAATCTAGGAACGCGGGGCACACAGGCATCAGGCGACCACGACGGCGACAGTGGCTCAAACCGCTGGTTCACTGCTTCCGATGAGGAACCGGAGTAGGTCTCTCCAGGCTGCATGCAAGAGGGGGAGCGCAACCTCCAACCACGATGAGACGACCCTGCGACCTTCTCTAAGGTCGACTCGACGATTGTGGTCGTGCGCATCTTCTAAGGCGGTCCGGTCAGAAAACCCAAGGCGGTCTTGGGGTCGGCGTTCCGGTCAGTAGGACAAGTGGTGGCGCTCACATGCTCGTAGCCAAGCCGAACACGGACTACGGCGCAGGCGACCTCAGCGGAGATGGACACGCAGAGGGAGTGCTGGGTGCTGGGATGTCCGGCAAGCCCCACTCGGGCCGCACCCACCTGTTTGGTGCCCCAAGTCTCTAAATCGGCGGGCCATCGTCATAGGTATCGATGGTCAGCGTGTAGGTCGTCGTGCAACCCGCCGCCTTCCAGGAGGTCGAGTACACGCGAATGGCCCAGTCGTCCTCGCCAAACTCCCACCAGTCGACCGGCTTGCTGATCATGACGCTGGTGCCCGTGGTTGAGCCAGAAGTGTAGAGCACACCACCGTTGTTCAAGTCGTAGAGTTCTACAACCCAACCTCCACCCGAAGGCAGGCCACTCACAGTGACGTCGAAATAGATGTTTTCCAAGATGTCTTCGTCCGCATCGAAAACGTACCAGTCCTCGTCGTTCGGATCACTCAACGTGAGGCCCGAGACTTCTAGCGTGTCATCTGCAAAGAAGACCCCGTCGACTGTGCCAAAGTCATACGCCGCCGACTGACTCTCATTCTGCTCATAGGTATCCCACCAATCTTCGTTCACGTACCCATCGCAGTCCTGGTCCACGGTGTCGCAGACCTCGGCCTCGCCTGGGCTTACCTTGGGATCTCCGTCGTCGCAGTCGCCACCATTCTCGGTGTAGCCGTCCCCGTCGTTGTCGTAGTTCAAGGGGTCTGTCACGAAAATCTGGACGCTGTCTGACCCGTCGTTCCCGTCTTCGTCCACCGCCGTGAGGGTGAGCGTATGGGTTCCTTCCGCCAGCGAAAAGGAGCCGGTGGCCTTGCCGCTGGAATCGGCATTGCCGCTCCAAACCGCGCCTGCCACGTCCGAGGTCAGGCTGAGCTCAAGTACCTCCGCGTCGGTCAGGTCGTCCGAGAGTTGGGCATCAAAAACCACCGTATCGGTAGTCCAGTGCATGCTTCCATCCACCGGATCGTTGATCGTGACCCAGGGCCGGGCATCCTCCAGAACCTCAACCTCGACCATCTCGCTACCAACCTTGGCATCATCGTCCTCGCACCGCAGCGTCAGACTGGCAATTCCGGGGCTTAGGCCGCTGACCAACTGGGTCAGCCCCCCGTTGGTGGCGGGTGAACCGCTCCAGAGCAGACCATCTCGAGAGGATACGATCTCGCAGAGAAGGGTCTCCGGAGGCTGCTCGTCGTCCTCGACAGCAGCCACCACGTTGACCCCTTCGCTGGCGGGAAACACTTCCCCCTCCACTGGTCCAATCAGGGTGATGCGCGGCGCTCCAACAACATCCCCGCCATACCCAATGTCTACTTCTAGAGTCGCGCGACCGGCATCGCCAGAGTCATCGATGGCCTCGAGCGTCACGACATGCCGGCCCGCCGTCAGACCGGTGACCGGGAAGAGGACTATTCCACTGGCGTCGGGGGTGGAGCTACCCAAAGGGCCGTCCACGGACGAGGACCAAGAGACGAGCAGAGAAGGGGCCTCCTGCTGATCATCACGGGCAATACCCGCGAGCTCTAAAGCCTCACCGGGGGCAACTTCCACACCATCTTCGGGCGCAGTGATGGTCACAGACGGAGGCGTGTTGTAAACACCCACTTCCGTGTCATTGCAGGACATTAGGCTCAACAACAGACCAACGACCATCTGGAACTCCGCATTCGGTGCCGAGTTGTAGCAAAAGTTACAGAGTATGCAAGGCTCCTACAGGGTTAACTACAGCAAATGTTGGATCTCGGCTACCGCCTGCTCAAGCCCGCCCTGTTTTCCATGGATCCAGAACGCGCCCACGAGCGCGTCCTGGGAATGGCTTCGGCCATGCCCGGCTTGGCACGGGCTCTGACACCGGACACCCCGCCCCCACCCGGTCTGGAAGTCGACCTCGCTGGTCTCAAGCTGCCAGGGCCCGTGGGATTGGCAGCGGGCTTAGACAAAGATGCCCACGCGCTACGTATCTGGGACAAGCTTGGTTTTGGCTTTGTAGAGATAGGGACCATAACCCCCCTCTCTCAGCCCGGTAACCCCCGCCCACGCGTGCACCGCTTCCCCGCGCACCAAGCCATCGTCAACAGCATGGGCTTCCCAAGCGACGGCATGGAAGTAGTCGCCCGGCGGCTCGAACGCCTCCAGTCCAAGGGCCATTGGCCCAACGTTCCCGTTGGGGTGAATCTTGGTAAAAACAAGGCCACCCCAGCTGAAGAAGCCCATCTGGACTACGTCAAGGTGACCCGTCGCCTGCACGGCCTGGCGGACTACCTGACGGTCAACGTTAGCTCGCCAAACACCCCGGGTCTGCGAGCACTTCAGATGGTTGCCCCGCTCAAGCGCATCCTCGAGGCCGTGCTCGCTGCAGAACAGAGCGTGCCAGTGTTCGTAAAACTGGCGCCAGACATGCAGCCAGAACAGTTGGACCAAGCAGTCAACGCCGCCATCGAATCCGGCGTGGCCGGCATCATCGCGACCAATACCACCCGCCGGCGTGGGGTCCCTGGCACAGAGGACTTGCCGGGCGGCTTGAGCGGAGCCCCCCTGTTCCCTTTCGCCCTGGCGCAGGTCAGCCAAGTGGTGGCCTCGGCTGCAGGTCGGGTACCCGTAGTGGGAGTCGGCGGAATCACGGGCCCAGAGCAGGCCAAGGCCTACCTTGCGGCAGGCTGCACCGCCCTCCAACTCTACAGTGGCATGATCTTCGAAGGCCCAGGCCTGATTCACAGAATCAACCAAGGCCTTGTGGACGAAGCGCCCTAACGTCGGCGGTCACCGAACTTGGAGTCAGAGCGCATCGGGTTGGGGTCTCGCGCGTCCCGACCGCCCTTACCGATGCCCTGGTCCGGAGAGAACGCATCGATCTCACGAACCAGCCTACGCGTGGGCTTCACCGCAAACTCTGCAATCGCCTGGGTCACACGAAGGCCGGAAGGCTCTATCATCGGGTGATGGGCCACATCATCGAAGCGCCAGAGCAATGCGCCGTAGTGGTCAGCAAGGAGCCGAGACTGATGAAGCGTCACGATCGGATCCTTGAATCCATGAATGACCAACATGGGTGAGGAGATACCGCCCAGAGGGATATCCGGCCGCCCAATCACCAGATCTTTGGCCAAGGCGTTGGGCCAAGGGGTGAGGCGAGCCAAGGCCTGACTGCGTGCCGGCTCGTCCAGTTGGTCAAAGCCACAATCTAAGTAGGCCTTGTTGGACAGAGACAAGGGCTTGCCGCGCACGAAACCGGCCAACGCAGGCAGCATGGCGCGAATTCCCACCTTGGTGGGGCGAAGAAAGACTTCTTTTGGTGGGGCGCTGGCCACGCAGACCACTCCATGCAGCTCGCGGCGGCTCGCGACCATCTGAGCCACCAACCCACCCATGGAGTGTCCGATCAAGACCACCGGCTGCTCAAGGGTGTCCAAGAAGGTGTGGACCTGATCCGCTAGCTCCTCCAAGCGAACGTCTTGACCCGCCTGTGAACCATGCCCCTGGAAATCCAACGCCACCGAAGACAGGCCATGGCTCTCCGCCCAATGGGATTGGTCCCGTTCCCAGATCCATTTTCCTAAACCAATTCCGTGGAGCAAAACAAGGATGGGACCGGAGCCGGAGCCCTGAACGAGGTGCTGAGCATTTACTGGGGTCTGCATCCATGCGACCTAGCCGGTCCAGGCGCCAAATGCACCTTGGCCAGAGTCTCGAGCGCGCTTACAGCTTCAGGAATGCTGCTTCTGCTGCTGGCATGCGGAATGCGAGAGCTTCCGCCACATCTTGAAGTGGGGCCCGTCCAGGCGCCCAAGGAGATCCCAACGCCCTCGTCCCTGCACGAGGCGGTGGCGCTCCTTGTCCAGCGCGATCCTCTACTACGACGGCCTCCTACCCAGAGCGCCAAACGATGGCCCATGTTGGTGCCCGAACTGAGCGCCTATCTGGACGCTGTAGAACTCACGCCCGACGATCCCGCAGCCTTCCAGGCATTGGAGCTTGCCTACCCGGGCACGATCGCCGTTCCACTCTCCCGCGGTTGGCGATTGGCCGCAGTAGAGCCCATGGTTTCTTCCTTGCCCGGCTCCCTCGCTTCTCAGAGGCAAGCCGGCTTGTGGCTAACGCCGCTGCGCAACAGCGGCGTACAACCTCAAGACCGGGGTCCATGGTCCTGGCTCCCTCTCTCCGAGGTCTTGGCCTATGGCGAGGCTTGGATTCTTAGGGCTTGGCTCTCGCACCCAGAAATTCCAAGGGAAGCTGCAGCGGCGGCGATCCGCGATCCAGCCTACGGCCGCTTGGCCCTCCTACCAGAGGGCAAGCTCATTCTTGCCTCAGACCAAAGTTCTCCCCTCAATCTGGCCCCACTGAACCAGGTAGTCACCCTTTTTCTACAGGGGTTTGCAGCGGACCGTGACAGCGAGCAAGCCAGATACCGAGCGGCTTTGACGCGACTGGACAGCAGCGAAGAGCTGGGTTCAAGACCACTTCTCACCCTCAGTACGCAGGTGCAGAGAGAGCTTAGTGATCAAGGCGGACGCTCCGCCATGGGTGGCTCACTGCTCGCTTGGCAAGTAGCGCGGTGGCTGGATCCCAGAATATCGCCGGGTTTGGACAGAGCCCAAGGCGTACGGGAAGTACCCGAGTGGGATCCTGCCCTGGGGGCCCTGGCTGCCTTGGTGGAGGTAGGCATGCTCAAAGATTGTGCTGATCGCCTCCAGGTCGGAGTGGAGAGAGATCGGATCGCTGCCCTTACGCCAAGCTTGGCCGACGTCCTGGGCGGCTTTGGTCAAGGGGGGCTCCCCCTTCGTTGGCTGGAACGAGGCCGCCCCGAGCCCGCCACCTGGCTGGACCTGACAAGGGCAGCAGGGGCCCCAGACGGCACCACGGCAGCAGATGGTTTAGCGGCCATCAACAGCCTGTTGGCTCAGGCCTGCACCCGTGCCCTTTCACTGGACCTCACAGATGAGCAGCGGTTTCTGGTCCAGCGCACCCAAGCGCGGGCCACACCATGAGAGACGCTCCCCTGGTCGAGCGCTTCGAGCGCCTGCGTTTCAGAGACCTCTGGCACCTCGATGTGGAGCAGCCTGAGCTCGAGCGCATGGAAGCAGAGGTTCTCTCTGGTCACCCGCGCCATCCGCTGGTCCTGAACCACATGGCCCGCTTGGCCCTGCCTGAGACAGAGTTCCCCGCCCCTCCAGTCGGTCTCTCCGGGGTCGCAGCGGCCTTCTTAAAGGGAGACCTGGATCAAGCAGAGAAGCTGCTCAAACCCCACAGCGGCCCACGAATATCTGTCCTTCGCGGTGACTTGGCCCTGACCTTGGGAGCCTACAGGCAAGCAGAGCCACACTATGAGATCGCCCGCTCCATCTTTGCTGCGCACCCCCCACTACTGGCTCGCCTGGCCCGCTGCGCGATGTCCACAGGTCGAGGGCCGCTGGCGACAAAGCTCTTGCTTGAAGCCCTCTCGATCAACCCGCTTCATGGAAGCTGCAGAGCGCTGCTGGGATTGAGCGCACAACAAAACGGCCAGCAGCTTTTGGCGCTACCGCTCTACGCGCCTGTTCGAGTGACTAGAGCAGGCCTTGAGCTCACCCGCGATATGCCGGTTTCCCATCGTGAAATATGGCGGGCATGGTACCAACCAGAGCTCAGTGCCTCTACTTCCCAGGTTTCACCTGCTGCGGCGTCTCACGAAGCAATGCTGACATGCTGGCGCTCTCAGCCCAGGGTAGATGGGCCGACCGACGAGATCTGCCTCCAGCTCCAAGCTTGGCAAGACGAAGGTCTGCTACAGGCCTACCAGTGGAGCACCAACCTGGCGCCAGACAACGCCCATGCCTTCCGCGATTGGGTGGACATCAACCCAACGACCCTGACCCGATTCTGGGCACAAGCGATTCGCACCAAGAACTAGACCCGAAAGCAAAAAACCCCCGGGCCCGAAGGCCCAGGGGTTTCCCGACATCCACCGGACTCAGGACCCAGTGCAGCTGTACGTCAAGGTGACCGAATCCGCGGCAGACGTTGCACCATAGCAGTCCGTGACGGCCAAATTGATGTCGACATCCGCGGTGGTCGCGCTGCCATACACCGCGCTGACCCCAGAAACCGTAACGGTAGGAGTACTGCTGGTGCTGTCGTCAATGCTGACTGTTGCGCCATCAGAATCCGAGACCGACCAAGCGTAGGTCATCCAGTAGTCCGAGTTGCCATCAGAAGAAGCCGACCCGTCCAGATCGAAATCATACGAGTCGCAGTCATCACATTCATAGCTGGCGCCATAGCTAATGGCCTGACAGGTGACGCTCTCAGAGTAGGAGTCGTCGGAACCCGCCGCAGCCACAGGAGTAACGTTGTCAGGAGCCACAGCCACCGTCACTGAGAACGAGACTGGGTAGCTGAGGGTTCCACCGTCACTCACGGTCAATGTGAATGTGTAGCCGCCGGAAACGTCAGGTGTAAACGTTGGATCCGCGTCGGTGTACTCGCTAATGTCCGAGGTGGTCGCAGCCGACCCACTCGGCGCGGAGGTCAGCTCCCACTCGTATGTCACCGTGCCGGATGCGTCGGGATCGTAAGAACCGGAGCCCACCAGACCGAGTTCGTCGCAGCTTTCCAAGCTTGCAGAGCTGTCGTACGTCGCCACCGCGACTGGCATGGCTTCTGCTTGGCCATCACAGTCATTGTCTACACCAGCCTCGAGCTCAGGAGCACCGGGGTACACAAATATGCTTGTGTCGTCGCAGTCGCCATCATCACGGCTGTACCCGTCGCCATCGTTGTCCATGTGCGAGCACAGCTCATTGCCCGTGCCTGGCGAGCCAGCATCCCCGCGCGTGTCCCACGGGTCCAGAGCAGCACACCAGTTTTCTGGCACGTCGTTCGCAGCAGTGGCCAACGCACCTGGCCCGAGGCTCAAGGAGCCGCCATCTGGGTCAGGCATTGTGGCACCGTCGTCCCAGAAGACTGAATCGATCACCACGCCGTCCGCGACCACGGAGAGATCATCACTCTCATTAGAGAGCGTGATTCCCGTGTACTCGTAGTCCAATTCCACGTTGCCGTTGACCGAGCTGTCCGCGTTGCTACCGAGCACCACGAATCCACCGACTGGCACAACCAAGGGGTCATCCGGAAGGATCACGTGAGACTCGCTGCCCGACTGGATCGTGATGCCGTCAATGGTCAGGACAGAACCGGAGTTGTTGTAGAGCTCGAACCACTCGCCGTTGGGGTCGGTGACGGCCTGCGGGTTGTTCATGACCTCGTTGATTACGAGCTCGCCGCCGCTCCATGGGAGTTCGTCGATGGCGCCATCGCAGTCGTTGTCGATGCCGTCTGCTTCAATCTCGCTGTTTCCCGGGTACGCCAGGGCCTCGTCATCGTCGCAGTCGTCTTGGCACTGCGTGACGCCATCGCTGTCGGCGTCGTAGCCTTCGTCGACGAGCGTATCGCCGTCATTGTCCAGCCCGTCGCAGACCTCAGTGCCTACGCAGTCTGCGACGCCGTCGCCGTCCGAGTCGGCAAAGCCTTCGTCCACGCCGGCGTCACCATCGTTGTCCAAGCCATCGCAATCCTCGACGTCCATGCAGTCTGCCGTCGCGTCCCCATCTGAGTCACCGAAGCCCTCGTCCGTGAGCTCGTTGCAGTTGTCGTCTACCCCGTTGCAGTCCTCTGCCCGGCCTGGATAAATGTCCGCGTTCGAGTCATCGCAGTCGCCATCTGCTGCGGTGACACCGTCACCATCACCATCCAGGGGGTTGGCGGAATCCACGACGATGGGCTCCATGGAATCGGTGACGGCGCTCTCATCTTTGTCACACGCCGAGAGCGCGAGAAGAATGGAGGTAGCGAAAACTGCTGTGGCGGTCTTCTGAAACATGCGGCGGGCTCCCCAACAAAAGTGGGCTGATACTGAATCGGACTGCCCCACCCTACCGCGAACCTGGCCTAGTCCACAAGAAAAGTTCTCTATTATCGCGCAACTTTTAACCCGGTGGTAGCGCGCTCAGCTTCAACCAAAGGAGTGCAACGGCCTACCGGTAGACATTCGCCTGGATTTCTTGGGCTTAGAGGCCCAGACTGACTTTGGTGATCGCCGAGGCTTCACTTTTCACTTGACAGTCCCCTACCCCAAGATAGATGCCGGTGGCTCAACGAGATGCATTTCTCGTCGCACCTGAGCGGGAGTAGCTCAGTTGGTAGAGCGCCAGCTTGCCATGCTGGTTGTCGCGAGTTCGAATCTCGTCTCCCGCTCCATTCAAAGGCCGCCTTTCTGGGCGGCCTTTTTTTGTTTCAAGCGACTCCATGGGAGCTCAGCTGCCCTGCGCTTTCCCGTCGACGAAGCGTCTGCCTTTCCACTCCGCTTCAACGCCAAAAAGGGAACGTAGAAGAATCCAAGCGAAGAGCAGGTTCCCAAGCGGATGGGTCAACGCGTGCCAGCCCGTGCGTCCGTCTTGGCGCTCCAAGCGAAAGCGGAAGAGATGAATCAACGCTGCAATGCCAGCCAACCATAGCGTCCAGCCCCAGCCCGGACCTGACCAGCTCCCAGCCTGGCCCGCCAAGCATGCTGCCAAAAGCAAATAGGGCAGCAATGTACTGACAGCGATGAACAACAAGGCCCCGATCGCGACACCCGGCCGTCGACCCATTCCTTCATAGAGGTTCTTGCCATAGCCAGCGACTATCTCTGCGAGCGCCGCGTAGAGGCGCACACTGAATGCGCCTGGTGCGTGAAACAGGCCAGTGGGTAGTGCGCGCTGCTTAAAGGCATTGGCCAAACGCACGTCCTCTAAAACCTCGGCACGAACGGCCTCGTGCCCGCCAAGGCTGTCATACCCTGAGCGGCGAACCAAAATGAACTGGCCGTTGGCGAAGGCTTCGGGCCGACCTGGATCGTTCACAGCCTCCAGATCTACAGCTCCTCGGATGAACCATCCGATCACGGGTATGACCGCGCCCTCCCAGAAGCTCTCCAGCGCCCAGTCCCCGAAGAGAGACAGGAGCTCGAGCTCATCCTGCTCCATGCGTCCGCAGGCTCGAGACGCCGCCCAAGGAGCCAGACGTAGATCGGCATCGACAAAGAGCAGCTGCACTCCCCTGGCCTCGCTGGCGGCGCGTTGACACGCCCATGGCTTTCCGGCCCACCCCGATGGAGGTTCGGTGCCAAGAATCACGCGAAGACGAGGGTCCCCTTCTCCGGCCTGAAGAGCCTCCTCCCCCGTTCCATCGCTACTTCGGTCGTCCACCACAATCAGCTCGAAGTTGGGGTGGTCTTGCGCCAGGGCAGACCGAACGGCATTCCCGATCCTGCCTTCCTCATTCCGCGCTGGAATGCAGATGCTGAGCAGCGGCAGCCCCTCAGGAACTGCCTGAGAAATCCCAAGCCGATGTTTTTTACCCCAGCGGCCCACGCCGGCACCAAGGCCGGCCCAAGTCAAAGTCAACAAACCCAAAAAGGACCCAGCCAAGAGGGTGCTCAACCCAGGGTCAGACCACGCAATCACAACGACTCCAGGCGGCCATCGACGACCGAATAGGGCCCCGGGGTCTCAGGCAGCTGAACACGAGAGAGCACGCGATCGCCAACAACGGTGACACCGGGGGGGATACTGCGACCAGGAGCTATCCAGACGCCGCTGCCGACCAAACTACCGTGGCCGATGCAGACCCCTGCCAAGCCCAATGGGACTGGGGCCATCCCCGAGCTTGTGGGAACACAGACCGGCGCGTCGCCAAGCTTTTGATCCATGCAAAAGCTGCCCCGCTTTAGCCCGGATGCCTCTCCGAGAACCCCGAGTTGCATTGCGCCACCGATAGACGCACCAGGTCCGAGCACACTGTACTTCACCATAGCTTGGCGCTGGACAACGGCCTGTGGGCCGAGAACGCTGCCCTCGACGACAGCCAGGGGCTCTACCTTAGAGCCGGGACCCAAGATGCAACCTCGAACCACTGCTCCGGCTTCAACGGAAGCACCTTCCATCAGCAATGAAGCTTCGACAATCGCGTCAGGGTGCACACTGCCCCCCTGGGAGATGCCTTGGGGAATTCGACGAGGCCCTGCCCGCAGCAGGGCGCGGAGCAAGTGCCAGATGAGATGGGGCCCACTGCCCAGCAACTCCCGCCAAAGCACTGGCGGAAGCGAGAGCAGATTCCCCCAGAGCAGCCCCAACCAACTGCGTACAGGCAGCACCAATAGATCGCTCAGCGCCAGTTCCTCTCCCCCGGGGGCCATGGCACCGAGCGCACGCTCTTTGGGGTCCAAGGTGCACACCGTGGCCGCATTGAGACGGGCCTGCAGCTCCCCTAGCTGGCCGGCACGCAGGTAGTAAAGACTCTGTCCTTCTGTCTCCAGCGAGGCCATATTGAGCAGAGAGCCGATCTGGCCACCCAACTCTATGCGAAGGTCCTGTTCCGCCTTGCGACCGGCTTTCCAGGCAGCATCCAAGGCCCCCGGACCCAAGGCGCAGCCATCCGCGAGAACCAGTGTTTCCAAACCTGGCTGCCAGGATCGAATGAGTTCAAAGCCTGCGTCTGAAGCAGAATTCGAGACGGACTCCCCCAGTGTTCCCATCCCCAGGGGCATCTGGGCACTTGGCCCCAGCCCCCGGATGTCACCATTCCAGGGCTGCAACAAAAGGGTCTTACCAGAGGGCATGGATGCGAACTCCCTGACCTTCTGCCAATGGCTCTTGGGCTGCATCTAACGCCCGAACGGCTTGATCGTGCATGTCTGGCCTGGCGCTCTCGTCTTGGTGAATGACCAAGTAGCGAATCTTTTGCTTTCGAGCGACGCGCCGAGTGCTCTCGAGGGGCTGCTTTACATTCTTCCCCGCAGCGTCCTTGAGCATGGCCGCCCAGAGCGACCTTGAGGCGCTGTTGTTGGGGAAGTTCAAGCTCCCAGTCAGTGGCTTGTGGTGCACGCTTTGCTCATAGAGGTAGGACCGGCCACCGGCCACCGGGTAGTTGACCACCGCCCCTTCGGGGGCCTTGGCAAGCACGTCAAAAGCGGGGTCCAGGACCATCCGTGAGGTGTCCGGCAAGCCGTGTACGGGTGCTGCAATCCGGAACTCCAATGCAACCAAGCCCGCCAAAACTGGGGCCAACCAGGTTTGGGGAAGACCCCGAATGGCACCGGCGGCGAGCATCGCAAGTGCGAGGGATGCAGCCGCTCCAAGGCGGTAGAGTAGAGACAAGGCTGAGAAGCCCGGGAGGTCTTCAATGATGAAGTAGGGGAGCGGTACGGCAAGGCGTCGGTCGATGACCCAGGCCGTCCCATCTATGCAAACCACTGGACCCATGGCCAGAACCAGGCCACCGAGCCCTGCCACAGCCAAAGCGCCCCGCCCCCGACCTCTTTTTCCCCGCACAAATCCGGCGCCGGCCGCCAGCATCAGGACCCATCCCAGGTAGTGGCAGTGCACGAACTCTTCGCCGTAGCGGCTCAGATCGGAGAAGTCTGGGCTGCGAAAATCTCCAGGCAAGAACCACCCACGCGGATCCGCTGGCCCGATGCTGCGGCGCACCGTGTCCAGCTCCTTCTCATGCTTGATCCCCACCAAGTTGTCCGGGTCCTGCACGCCGGCGTGCGATGCCGCAGCCCAAGGTAAGGTAAAGGCCAAGCTCAGTGCCGCTACCACCGCGCTGCGTCCCAAGCGCCGGCCACGGGAGACACTCGGCCGCGCGGCGAAGAGAAAGGCAGCCCAAAACAACCAGGCGCATATGCCGATGTACCAACTCGATAGCGCTGCAAGGAACAAGCAGATCCCGGCAAAGAGAACTCGTCCAGCACCGCCGCGGTCCAGGGCCTTAAGCAGTGCCAAAACAGACAGGGGCAACCAACCTCCCGCAATGGCCTCGCTCGTCCCGTTCTGCATTCCGGAAATCAACACCGGTGCCAAGGCAAAGCCAACGCCAGTGACCCAGGCTGCGCGGCGATCCCCCCACATGTACAACCCCAGTGCATGGGCTGCCAAACCTGAGAAGACGACATGGCCCATACAGATGAGTGAGTAGGCCGCGAGCAGGCCAAAGGCTGCCACCAGTGGCAGGCCGATGAGCGCATTCAGTGGATCTGCCACGAGCAGAACCCCGCCATCCGGCCACCCTAGCAGGCTGGTGCGCCAAGGGAGCGCACCAGAACTGAGTTCGTGCTCGACAAACCACAGAGACCAGAGACTGTTTCCAAGATCGCTGCGACCCGCACCCGGAACGCTCTGTCCGAGCTGAAGCGGCACCGGCCACGTGACCCAGCACGCCAAAAGTGAGTAGACAGCCAGTCGCAGCAGTCGACTGGGCCATGGGGAGGGAGGAGATGTCACGTGTTGTCGACCGATTGGTTGGAGTCTACCACCCTCTCACTGGGTACTTTACCCACAACCTATGGACAACTCCCCAAGTGGCGCCATCGTGACAAGTCTTCGTGTAGTCGACTCAGGTGCTTGTTATTAATACACAAATAGCGTGCCCAATCATTGCGCACAGCGTCACAAACTTGATTTGTCCGCAGCAAGCCCCAACTGTGGTGTGCTTTCACGTCCGCCTTTCGTTAGCATGGCCGCCCCTACGGAGAACTCCATGTTGACCCTACTGATCGCGTCCCTACTTGTGGCCTGCGGCGAAAAGGAGGCCTCTGAGACCTCCGCTGTCGCCGAGGCCACCGCCGAAGCCGCTACCGTCGTTCCTGCAGACAAGAACTCCACCGCCTTTGGCACCAAGCTGATGGCCAACGACTTCTCCGGCATGAAGCCCGTCGAAGGCGCCGTGAAGCTCACATACAGCACCCTGAAGTTCTCTCCGTCGGGAAGTTGGACCGCCCAGGGTGTCGTAGAGATTGCCGACGAAGGCATGGAATGCATGGAGAGCGGCAGCTGGAGCATGGAGACTGCAGCCTCCGACAGCACCGCCACGGTGGCTTGGACCATCGAGAAGACCACCTGTGCCGGCCGCGAGTCGGGTGGTGAGACCCGCGCGGAGCTCACCATCATGGACAGTGGCTCTTACAAGATGAAGATGCGCTGATCTGCTGCGGAAGCGCTACGCTCCACTGATCCCAGCCGTGGATCTCGGCGCGTAGCGCTCCACCAGTGACTCTGCAGCGCGAACGCCATCCAGTGCGGCCGACACAATGCCCCCTGCGTAGCCCGCACCCTCACCGACTGGGAGCAAGTCGGGCAAGCCCTGCGCATGTCGGTCCGTTCCTCGAAGAAAGCGAACGGGCGAGGTGGTGCGCGTCTCCGGTGCGATGAGCAGCGCCTCTGGCCCAGCAAAGCCTTTGAGCTTGTGGTCAAAGGAGCGAATGGCTTTCTTCAGCCCTGAGACCAAACCGGGGGGGAGCAACTCATGCAGGTCCACAGCGGTGAGCCCTTGGGGATAGCTGCTTCGCGGGAGGGAATCTGAAAATCTACCTTTCAGCAAGTCCTCTACTCGTTGTGCTGGTGCCCGGTAGTTGCCGCCTGCAAGCTCAAAGGCCCGCTTCTCAATCCGGTCTTGGTAGTTCAGTCCTGACAGTGGGTTCTTGCCTACCTCTGGATACTCGTTGGCCTGAACCTCGACGATGATGGCGGAGTTCGCCCAAAAGGCTCGCCGAGCAGCGAAACTCATCCCGTTTACGACCACCCGCCCCTCTTGCGCTGTCGCCGGCACGACCATGCCTCCCGGACACATGCAGAAGGTGTGGGCGGAGCGTCCTTTGCTAGGACTGTGGGTGAGTCGATAGCTGGCCGGAGGCAGATCGCCACGTTCGCCGTGGTACTGAGCCCGGTCAATCAGGGCTTGGGGGTGCTCGATGCGCACACCAATGGCAATGGGCCGGGCGACACACTCGGCGCCGGCTTGGTAGAGCGCCCGATACGTGTCACGCGCAGAGTGACCCGCCGCAACAATCACCGGCGCCCTGCGGACCTCGCTGCCATCACTCAGCCGAACGCCGACACAGCGCCCGCCCTCATTGAGGAACTCCGTCACGCTTGTGTTGAAGCGGATCTCCGCCCCGAGCTCAAGGAGCCGCTCCCGAAAAACAGGAAGAATGGCGCGTACTTTGTCAGTTCCCAAGTGGGCGTAGCTGGCCTGTTGAATCTCAGGGTCGGCTCCAAACTGGACCAGACGCTGGAAGATGTAGCCCAGATCACCATCTCTTTTACGGGTGTAGATCTTGCCGTCGGAGAAAGTCCCTGCGCCCCCCTCCCCAAACACCACGTTGCTTTCAGTGTTCAGGGGCAGCTTGTTTCGCCAACCTTGGTTCACCGTAGGAACACGATCCTCAACAGGCTCGCCTCGCTCAATCAACAGCACCTTAGCCCCGGTTTCAGCGAGGCGAAGCGCGGCAAAAAGGCCAGCGGGTCCGGCCCCGACAACGATCGGCCTCACATTTGAAGGCCACGTTTGCCGCGGAATCGTTGCCCGATCAAAGAGACCGTAGCGTTCCGCATCGCGCTCGGTCCATCTACGTACGCCATGGACGCCCCGCGCAAGCAGCTCCTCCTCCCCACGGTCGAGCTCAATCCTATAGTTGGCCAGCCAGCGCTTTCTACGCTGTCTTGCGTCGAGAGATCTCTTGATAAGCCGAATCTCAGTGATCCGATCCGACGGGATACCCAACTGCTTCGCCACGTTAGGTGCCTGCAAGGCGGAGTCGAACTCTTCCGCTGAACCACGCCACTCTACGCCCATGATCAGGATTGCCACTCGGCCTCCAAGCAGCATTCATAACGCAGCACCAGCCGTGGGTGCCCAACGGCCTTCTGCCGGTTAGCCGAAGCACCTTGAAACCCGGGGTGGGTTCTACCCTCCCCTTAGATCTCGTGGAGTTCACATGCCTGTCCGCGTCGCAATCAATGGCTTTGGCCGCATCGGCCGCAACGTCCTTCGAGCTGGCTGGAACGACCCAGAGATCGAGTTCGTCCACATTAATGACCTGACCGGCGACGACATGCTCGCCCACTTGCTCTCCAATGACTCGGTCCACGGCCGCTTCAATAAAGATGTGCAGGTGGTCGACGGTGGTCTACTCATCGACGGTAAGAAAGTCGCGACCAGCGCTCTGCGCGATCCCGCGGCTTTGCCCTGGAAGGAGACTGGGGTCGATGTAGTCTTGGAATGCACGGGCGTCTTTCGCAGTCGCGAAGGTGCAGGAAAGCACCTGGCCGCCGGCGCCTCCAAGGTGATTATTTCGGCCCCTGGTGCCGACCCTGATGCGACCATAGTCGTCGGCGTCAACGACGACACTCTGACGGGCCAGGAGCGCATCGTCTCCAACGCCAGCTGCACAACCAACTGTCTGGCCCCCCCCGCCAAGGTGATTCACCAGCTCTTCGGCATTCGGCACGGCGTAATGACCACAGTGCACAGCTACACCATGGACCAGTGCCTTTTAGATGGCCCCCACAAGGACTTTCGCCGCGCGCGGGCAGCGGCTGTGAACATGGTCCCGACTACCACTGGCGCTGCAAAGGCTGTGGGCCTTGTCCTCCCCGACTTGGCAGGCAAGCTTGGTGGTATGGCCATTCGTGTTCCCACTCCAAACGTGTCCCTGGTGGACCTGGTCGTCGAGTTGGAAACGGATGCCACCGCCGGACAAGTCAATCAGGCCCTGATCGATGCAGCCAACGGTGACATGAAAGGAATCCTGGCAGCTGTCAGCGCACCGCTTGTGTCCTCGGACTTGGTTGGAAACCCCCACTCCTCAATCGTGGACCTGGATTTGACCACGATGATGGGCCCTCGCACCCTCAAGATCCTCACTTGGTACGACAACGAATGGGGCTTCTCCAATCGCATGCTCGACCTGGCCCGACTGATCTCCGGCAAGGCACGACGATGAGCCCGTTTGACAAGCTTCAAGTCCGTGGACAGCGTGTACTTCTAAGACTGGACCTGAACACTCCCCTGAACAAGCGCAAAGTCGCTGACGCGACCCGTATCGAGGCTGCGCTTCCAACGATCAGCTCTCTACGCGAGCGTGGGGCCAAAGTGGTCATCTGCAGTCACTTGGGTCGCCCCAAGGGCCAAACCGTTCCTGCTCTGTCGCTGGAGCCAGTCGCGGCCTGGCTGGCAGAAAACTTAGACACCGAGGTTGTCTTCGCTCACGAGACCGTCGGTGAGGATGTGGAGAACCTCAGCAAGGATCTACAGGCCGGTGGGATCCTGATGGTCGAAAACCTCCGCTTCAACAAGGGGGAGAAGAGCCGCGACCCAGAGTTCGCCAAGCTACTTGCCCGACTGGGCGACGTGTACGTGAACGATGCTTTCGGGGTGCTGCACCGAGAGCATGCAAGTGTGGTGGGCGTGGGCCAACACATGCAGGACAAGGCACTCGGACCATTGATTCAGCGCGAAATCAACGCATTAGACCGATTGGTAAAGGGTGCGGTGAAGCCATTCGTAGGAATCTTGGGCGGTGCCAAAGTCAGCGACAAGATCGGTGTGATGGAGGCGCTGATGGAACGCTGCGATGCCGTACTCATTGGCGGCGCCATGGCCTACACTTTCCTGCTCGCTCAGGGCAAAGCAACCGGAAAGAGCTTGGTGGAGCCCGATCGCATTCGACTGGCGCAGCGCCTTCTGAACGATGCTGAAAAACGAGGAATCAAGGTGCTGCTGCCCGTTGACCACATTGCAGTCGGACCAGACCAAACTACGGCCACAGTTGTCGAGGATCTAGGCACGGAATTCGTTGGGTACGACATCGGCCCCAAGACGGCCAATACTTACGCAGAAATCATCTCACGTGCGAACTCAATCTTTTGGAACGGTCCGATGGGCATGTTCGAAAAAGAAGACTACGCCGGAGGCACAAAAGCGGTCGCAGAGGCCCTCGCCGCGAGCCGCGCCTACAGTGTCGTAGGCGGCGGAGACTCTGCTGCCGCCATTCATCAGATGGGTTTGGGCGACAGTGTCTCCCACATCTCCACAGGCGGCGGTGCAGCCTTGCAATACATGGAAGGCAACGGACTCCCTGGCCTACAAGCCCTCAAGGCAAAGGGAAACCAATGACCCGTCGTCCATTCGTTGCAGGAAACTGGAAGATGAACAAGGCCCCCAACGAGGCCGACGCCTTGGCGATGGCCCTCAAGGCCGCCTTGGCCGACCAGACGGCAGTCGATGTTGCGGTTGCTCCGACCTATGTCGCCCTACCGTGCGTCTCCAGCCGCCTAAAGCACAGCGGAATCCAAGTCGCTGCACAAGACATCCACCCAGAGGTGTCCGGCGCCTTTACCGGAGGGATCGGCGGAGAAATGATCCGCCAACTTGGCTGCACCTATACATTGGTTGGCCACAGCGAACGGCGCAGCCTCTGGAAGGAGGACGACGCCCTAATAAACCGCAAAGTGCATGCCGCATTTCGCTCGGGTCTTCTCCCCATCCTCTGCGTAGGCGAGACCCTGGAGCAGCGCGATGGAAATCAAGTCGAGCAGGTCCTGGGCGCCCAACTGGCTGCCGGCCTTCGGGGCCTGGAAGCAGACCAGGTAGCGGCGCTAACCCTGGCATACGAGCCTGTGTGGGCCATCGGTACAGGTCGTACGGCCAGCCCAGAGCAAGCGCAAGACACCCACCAGTTCATCCGCAGGTGGCTTGGGGTTCACTTCCCCGACTACGTGCCAAACTCTGTTCGCATCCAATACGGCGGATCAGTCAAGCCAGGAAACGCAGCGGCCCTGATGGCCAAGCCTGACGTGGATGGAGCTCTTGTTGGAGGCGCCGCACTCAACGCGGCCAGCTTCGCCGCAATCGTTCATGCTGCTGCCCCTTGACCTAAGCAGGCTGCGGGAACACCTTCCCGGAGTTACTGGCCCATCCCGCGGAGTTTGGCCCCATGTCCTTGTTCATTGTAGTCCTGCACCTGATGCTGTGTGTGCTCTTGATCCTCATCATCCTCCTCCAACCAGGAAAGGGTGGTGACGTGGCAGCAGCCTTCGGCGCAGGAGGAGGAAGCTCGAACGTCTTCGGCCCAAGAGGACCAGCGAACCTGCTCTCTCAAGCCACGACAGTCGTCGCGGTACTCTTCATGGTCACCTCGATTACTTTGGCCATTCAATCGAACCAGCGCGCTGGTAATGACGCGGATGCCGAAAAAGAGGTCCTCATTGACGATGCTGAAGGCTTCTTGCCCGCCTTCGAAGAGCTCCCCTCCCAGGACGGAGTAAACCCCCCAGACTGAGCACTTTTTTGCACTCAGAAAGCACGCCTCCCAGCCTTGACAGGTCAGGAGGCGTTGTTAATTAGGGCGGGTCCTCAGCGCGAGTGGCGGAATTGGTAGACGCGCTAGGTTGAGGGCCTAGTGGACGTAAAGTCCATGGGGGTTCGATTCCCCCCTCGCGCACTTCTCTTCGGCCGGGCTTGTCCCGGCCGAAGTTACTCTGTACATCTGAGCACGCGAAGAATTCCAAGGCCCACGCCGCAGACGCTGCGTTCCGCCGAGACGTCAAGAGAGCGCCGTGCACTCCGGGCAAAGGCCGTACAGCTCGTGACGATGGTGCTTGAGCTGCCATCCCAACTGTCTGACTACAAGGTTCTGGCGATCCTCTAGGACCTGGTCCTCGAACTCGTCTATTCGCCCACAGGATTCGCAGATCAGGTGGTCGTGATGCTCCAGATCAGCGAACTCATACCGCGCTTGCCCCTCGCCAAAGCGCTGCTCATGGGCAACTTCGGCCTCGGTCAGCAGTTTCATCGTACGGTAGACCGTGGCAAAACCGATCCCGGGGTCGCGCTCTTGCACAAGCCTCGTCAGCTCCTGCAATGTGATGTGCCCCCCCTGGGTGAAGAAGGCATCGACAATGAGGTCACGCTGACGCGTGTTTCGCTTTCCCTGACTCTCCATGTACTTGGCCAGGCGCTCGTGGGCTTGGCGAATTTGCTCACTCATCGGGCCTCCAACGTACACATAACGGCACCACGCGGGGAGCGAGCACAAGGACGAAAAAGGGGAGACTCATCAAGAGCCTCCCCTTCCACGATAGCGCTGTGTCGCTACTCTTCGCCAGCAGAACCAGCATCACTGGCAGCAACCTCGTGACCAGCCCCAACAGGCGCCTCGTTCTCGCCAAGCAGCGAGATGACAGCCATTGGTGCGTTGTCGCCACTGCGGAAGCCCACCTTGGTAATCCGGGTATATCCACCCGCACGGCCCTTGAAGCGCTCGCTGTAATCATTGAACAACAAGTGCAGCGCCTCCCCGTCGACAACCTTGCGACGAGCCAAACGGAGGGCGTGCAGGCGCTTGGCCTTCGCCACCGCCAACTCGTCTCCGCTCAACCCTTCCAAGGCACTGGGGGGAACCCGCCTACCGAGGGTGATCAGCTTCTCGGCGATAGCTCGAACCTCTTTGGCCTTGGCCTCTGTGGTTTGAATCTTGCCGTGGATGAACAAGGACGTAGCCATGTTCCGGAACATGGCCTTGCGGTGGGAGCTAGTACGCCCCAACTTACGGCCAGACTTTTCGTGACGCATCGCGCTCTCCTACCACCCGTTGGGACGCCCAGACCAAGGCCTGAGCTCAACCACTCAGGCTCGATTCTTCGGGAAGTTGTGCAGCTTCATACCCAAGGAGAGGCCCATCTCGGACAGAATCTCCTTGATTTCATTAAGGGACTTACGACCAAAGTTCTTGGTCTTGAGCATCTCGGCCTCGGTGCGTTCCACCAACTGCCAGATGTACTCGATACCGGCGTTCTGCAGGCAATTAGCCGACCGAACGGACAATTCGAGTTCGTCAACACGCTTGTAGAGGTGCTCGCTCCACTGCTCTTCTGGCTCCGACTGCTCGGACAGAACCGGCTCGTCTTCCTCAGAGAAGTTAATGAAGATTGCGAGCTGCTCGCGGAGGATCTTGGCCGAATATGCAACTGCATCCTCGGGAAGCACGGAACCATCCGTCCATACCTCAAGGCTCAGCTTGTCATAGTCCGTGCGACGTCCAACGCGAGCGTTGGTAACGGCGTACTTGACCTTCTTGATCGGAGTGTGAATCGAGTCAATGGGAATGACGCCCAACTCGTGGTCCTCACCCTTGTTCTGGACAGCCGGTATGTAGCCCTTCCCCATGCTGAGAGTCAGTTCCGCTTGGAACTCACCATCCTGGGTCAGGGTTGCAATCGGGTGCTCAAGGTTCA
>CAJQPC010000162.1 GCA_905480105.1 uncultured bacterium
ACGCAGATCTAAGCCAAGCCACGCTGATAGGCGCCCACTTCCAGGACTGCGACTTGAGCGACGCGATGCTGCCTGAAGACCACGGAGCCACGCTGATTCGGTGCAAACTTTGAGCCTGCCAGACCCCTTCGACAACGCGCGATTGCTGCGTTCTGTCCAGAATGACCGCTACTTTCTGGTCCCTTTAGGCACCCCGCTTCCCGCTGGCACCTTCCGGGTGAGTGATGAGAACGGTAAGCGAGAGACGCTCAAGCTGGGCAAGCTGGCGCTCTGGGAAATCACAGAGGAATCTGCCGGGCTCATTCTGCAGCACAGGGCCGCCGCAGCCGGCACCCATCTGGTCCAAGTCCTCAACAGCTTTCTGTCCGCCTTGGACATCGATGGAAGCAGCGCTGACCAGGCCATCGCCTCCTTTGCCAAGGTCGCGAGTCCCAAGCCTGAGCACCGGGCCGCGGTTCAAGCCCGAATCCAAGCGCAGCTAAACACGACGACCGACCCCTTGGTCAGGCAAAACCTTCAGCAGTTGGCCAAGGCGCTTCGGGACCACGCCGACCCAGACACGGCATTGTTGACGCGGCCCTGAGCTGAGTCGAAGAGCATCCACCGCCCCTTCGGTGTCTGGGCGAACTGGCGCAGTCCTTGCTTCTTTCCAGGGCAGATACAGGACCTCCCTCGCGCTGACGTTGCCAGGGGAAACGCAGATGCAAAATGCCACCATGACCGTATCGATTGAAAGCCCCAAGAGAGGAGCCGTCCCCCGGTATAGCGAACAGAGCTATCAAAATACTGGTCCATAAAGAAGCGTCCAGGTCTTGGATGTGGCACTAGAGAAGGCCCGGGCCGACGAGGATTCGTCGAACGGCCCCGCGAGTCGGCACCCATGACCCGTCGGCACACCCTGGAGCACGACTCGGCGGCCGCTCAGCGGGAACCGCGGTACTCCCCAGCGGGTTCCTGGCCATCCTGAGGCTGACTGCGATGCTTGGATCGAGAGCGACCTTAGGCGTTCGCGATCAGCGTCAGATAGTCGGCTTCTGAGATCACTTGAACCCCAGCCTTCTCCGCCTTGCCCACCTTTCCGGGGCTGGCCTTCTCGCCAATGACGAGCAGGTCCAGGTTCTTGGAGACCCCACTCGCGAGCACCGCCCCCAGAGCCTTGGCTCGGGTCTGCATGTCGTCGCGGGTGCCCTGCAGCATCTTGCCGGTGAAGAGCAGGCGCTTGCCGGAGATGGGGCTCTCGATCTCTTCTTTCTCTCCGTCCAGCTCTGTGGCCAAGAGATTGAAGCCCAGCTCCAGCATGGAGGAGATGACCGGCCAGCGCCTGGCCAACCCCTTGGTGATGCTCTGCGACGTGATCTCACCAAAGCCTTTGACCGCCAGGACCTGTTCGGCAGTGACCTGGTCCAGACCCGTCAATGGAAAGGCGCGGAGCAGCTTTCTTGAGTCCCCTATTCCCAAGTCAGGGATGCCAAAAGCTGCCAGCCAGCGCGCGTCTTCTATGGGCGTGCTGCGAGAGATCTGCAAGGCGGCCAACAAGTTTTGGGTCTGACCAGGGCCAAAGCCCATCGTGAGCAGCTCGCCTTCTTGCACCGCATAGACCTTGGGCAGAGTGCGAAATCCATGCTCGACCAAGGTCTCAATGGTGACGGGGCCAAAGTTGTCGGCGGTCTTGAGCGTGCGAAACCAATGCCGCAGGCCGGCGTGCACCTGAGCATCGCAGTCCATGCCATTCTCACAGACCAGAAAGTCATTCTTCCAGACCAGCTCGGTGCCGCACGAGGGACAGGCGCTGACCAGCTCCGGGGGGACCGCCTTCAGCACGGCCTCCAACTTGGGGATGACCTCGCCCGAGCGGCTAATCTCAATCTCAGCCCCCGGCCCAATACCCCGATCACGGATGATGCCCGCGTTGTGGGCAGTGACTCTGGAGAGGGTAGCCCCACTGACGCGCACGGGCTTGACCTGCATCACCGGGGTGACATTGCCAGTACGCCCGGTCTGCCAGATCACCTGCTCAACGGTGGTGTGTGCTCGCTGTCCGCGTTCTTTGAGTGCGATCTGCCAGCGGTGATGGTGAGCGGTGGCCCCCATGTACTCGCGCAGAGCGTCTCCCAACGCTTCGACCACCATACCATCCAGGGGATAGTCCACTTTTGTCTTTAGATCTGCGCTGATCTCACCGCTTCGCTCGAGCAGTTCTTCCGCGGCGCCCTGCCACGCAGCCAGCTGGGTGTAGGGCACAAAATGCACGACCTGAGCATCCAAGGCGCGTTGGGCATTCTCATTGACCACGTCGGCCTTGACGATGCCCACAGCCACGTTCCGCGGGTGATCAAAGATCTCCGAGAGGTGCTGGTTGAACCAGGACTCCTGGAGCACGATCTCACCCACACCTTGACCTCGACCGCCAATGGGGACCAGTCCCTTGGCAAAAGCAGAGGTGATGTCGTAGCCCACGCGTCCATTGCCACGGGTGGCCAAGACCCCTGCCTCATCCCTACCGGCCAGACCGTCCAGCTTTGGGGTCATGCGATAGGTCACCTCTCCAAAACCCAGCTCGATGGACGCCTTGCGTACACGCTCTACCCAACGCTCCAGATCCTGGAGTGTGTAGGACTTTTCCGTGCTCAGCATGGGGGCGCTGTGCCGAACCTGGTCCTTGATGGGCAGGTGCTCCTCTTCGACGGCCCCTAAGAAAGCGTGCCCTGGATCCAGCGCGCGCAGCGCCTCTATGAGCTCGTCGTAGGCGGTATCACTCATTCTGGGCACGCCAGCCCGGTAAGCCAAGTTCGCCTCTTCCAGACGCTTGGCTAAGTGCGTGATCTTCGCCTGACTCATTCCGCTGAGTTCCAGCCGGTCCGGATGTTCTTGTTGATCAGCCCGTCGGTGTTCTCGGTGTCCACAGCCGGGGTTGGAGCCAGATACAAGCTCGGGGCATCCAGTTCCCGTGTTTTTGTACCCACCAAGATCCTCGCATTGGCCCTGCGCTGGCGCTTGACCAGTGAGAACAGGTAGTCGTAGCGCACCCCGTCCCAGCGCTGCTCCTGCGCGCTGCGAGAGAGCAGAAAGCGACCGACGATCTGTGCACGCGGCATGTCGCGCCCAGTCCAAGC
>CAJQPC010000163.1 GCA_905480105.1 uncultured bacterium
GACGATCTGGACGATCTGGACGACTTCGAAGACGAAGATGGTGTCAGCTCAGGAAACGACGAGTTCGACGAGCTCGATGAGCTCGACGAGCTCGATGGTGGCTCCTCTAAGGCCCCGCGGGAGCCCAACAACGGCCCTGGCTTTCCCACTCGCGCTGTCGTGACGGGTGCAGGAGCTGCTGTGGCTGTGACCGGTGTGGTCTTGTCTGCTCGGGCGCAAGGTACCTACTCCAATGCCAAGAACATCCACGAGGGTATGGTGGCGGCCAATCAAACAGCTCAAGCAACGCTGCAGATGACCCAGTTCGTCACTCCAGCAAAGAACTCCCGGAACGCCTCGATTGTCTTGGCGGTTGCGGGCGCTGGTCTGGGCACGGCGGGCTTTTTGCTCATCGACCCCATTGAGTCCAGCGTGGCCTTTGTGCCCAGCACCGACAGCCGCGGCGGCATGGTGGTCCTCAGCGGCTCCTTCTGAGACGAAGACACTTTTTGTCCTGAGCAGCCGGTTAAGGGGCGCGCCTGAGAAGGGAGCGTCCATGTCCGTGCTGTTGCTGTTGTCCTCGTTTGCGCTGGCCGATGAAGGGATGTGGCTGCCAGAGCAGCTCCCGGCCATGGGGCCTATGCTGCAAGAGATGGGGCTTGAAATCCCTCCTGAGCAGCTCGCAGATCCCCAGGCGGAGCCTCTCTCGGCGATCGTCTCTTTGGGTTTTTGCAGCGCGAGCTTTCTGAGCTCCGATGGTCTGGTTGCGACCAACCACCACTGCGTCAGCGGGTTTCTGAGCTACGCCAGCGACGCCGAGCACACCTACGCCCGTGATGGCTTTCTGGCTTTGGATCGAAGCGCGGAGATCTCCGCTGGACCTGCAGCGCGCCTCTACGTGGTCGAGTCCATCACCGACGTGACGGCCCAGATCAACGGCCAGCTCAAGAAGCGCACCAAGGATGTGAAGCGCTACCAGATCGTGGACAAGTCCAAAAAGCTGCTGATCTCTCAGTGCGAGGCCCAGGCCAACCACCGCTGTGAAGTGGCCAGTTACTACGGCGGGCAGCAGTACCGGTTGATCTCCAAGCTGGAGGTCCAGGACGTTCGCATGGTGTATGCGCCTCCAGAGAGCGTGGGCAGCTTCGGCGGAGAGATCGACAACTGGATGTGGCCGCGTCACTCCGGAGACTTTTCCCTGCTGCGCGCCTATGTGGCCCCCGACGGCAGCTCGGCGCCCTTCAGCGCTGACAACGTGCCCTACCAGCCAGCCACCCACCTAAAGGTGGACCCCACCGGCGCTGATCCCGGCGAGTTCGTGATGATCGCCGGTTACCCCGGCTCCACCTACCGCTACCGCACTGCGCGTCAGATGCGCTTCGCTGAACAGGTCTCCTACCCTTACAGCATCGCGCTCTCCGAGGAGATCATCGCCCTGCTCAAGGCCGAAGCGGCCACTGGGGACGAGGCCAGCGGGCGCTTGAACAGTTCCATCGGCCAGGTGGCCAACGGCCTGAAGTACCGCCAAGGGAACCTGGACAACTTCGCTGGCTCCGATGTGGTTGGCCGGAAGCAGGCCCAATGGGCTGAGCTGGAGGCTTGGATCGCAGCAGATCCCAAGCGCAGCAAGCTCTACGGCCCTGTTCTGGCTGAGATGGATGAGATGCAGGCCGAGAGCGAGGCCAGCTTCGAGGCGGACACCACCATCGGCTACCTGCGGTGGCTTTCGGACAACTTAGGTGTGGCCCACCGCGCCTACCGCTTCTCGGTAGAGGCGGCTAAGCCCGACCTGGAGCGCGACCGCGGCTACCAGGAGCGCGACCTGGAGCGCACACAGCAGCGCTTCGATGCGATGGACGGCACCTACTGGGAGCCGGCCGACAAGCAGCTCACAGAGCTGACGCTCAAGCGCCTGATGGCGCTGCCGCCCGAGAAGCTGCCCGTGGGCATGGCGGATCACGTGGCGGATGCGGGGGGAGTGGACGCTCTGCTGGAGCAGCTCTTCGCCCAGGGCACCATCCCTGACGCCGCCACCCGCAAGGCTTGGCTGGAGATGGACCGCGCTCAGTTGGAATCCTTGGACAACCCCTGGATGAAGCTGGCCGTGCTCCTGGAGTCCAAGACTCTGGCGCCTCAGCGCGCCAAGGACAAGGCTCTGGCTGGCGCTAGTTTGCGTCTGCAGCCCCTCTACATGGAGGCTCTGCTGCAGTCCGGCGACCAGGTCTACCCGGACGCCAACGGCACCCTGCGAATCTCCGTCGGTCATGTCAAGGGCTACAGCCCGGCCGATGCCATTGAGTATCAGCCCCAGACCACGGTCGCCGGCATGGTAGCCAAGATTGGGGCCCCTCCCTTCGATGCTCCAACGCGCTTGGTTGAAGCTGCGGCCAGCTCGCCGAAAAGCCGCTATGCGGACCCCGCCCTGGGCGATGTCCCGGTGAACTTTTTGAGCACCCTGGACTCTACCGGCGGTAACTCTGGCTCAGCCACTCTGAACAGCCAGGGCGAGTTCGTCGGCTTCCTCTTTGATGGCAACTACGAGGCCATGAGTGCCGACTGGCTCTTCGACCCAGAGCTGACCCGCTCCATCCACGTGGACGTGCGCTACATGCTCTGGGTTCTCGAGGTCGAGGGCGCCGATCACCTGCTGGATGAGCTTGGGCTCGCTGAGAAGTAGCCGACAACCGCCGCCATCAAGCGGGTGAAATTCATACAGGCTTGCGTTCGCGCTTGGGTTAGGGATCACGTGCCTGTATTTTAACCAACTGCCCCACGGGAGCGGCGATGTCTTGGTTTAAGAACCTTTACGCCAGCAGCATTGGGAAGAAACTGGTCATGGCCATCACGGGCCTGATCATCTTCGGCTTTGCCGTCGGACACATGTCCGGCAACCTGCTGATCTTCCTCGGACCCGATGTCTTCAACGGCTACGCGGCTGCCCTCCAGGGCAATCCCCCTCTGCTGTGGGGGACCCGTTTGGTCCTGTTGGCGTCTTTTCCGCTGCACATCTTCTCAGCGATTCAACTCAAGCGATTGAACGCTGCCGCCAGACCTTCGGACTACGGAGAGTGGAAGCCCCAAGCTTCTACCCGCTCCTCCCGCACGATGATCTGGGGCGGCATGGTCCTGCTGGGCTTCATCGTTTACCACCTTCTGCACTTCACCTTGCGGGTGACGCAGCCCGGTTTGGAAGATTTGACCTATAATCTCGACGGGGCGATGGTCCACGACGCCCACCGGATGGTGCTGATGGGCTTTGCGCCCACCGCCATGGGCATCTTCCATGTGGTCTTGTACGTGTCCGCCATGGTGGCCCTGTGCCTGCACATCTACCATGGTGTCTGGAGCGCAATGCAAAGCCTGGGATTGAACCATCCCAAATACAACGTCCTGCGAAAGCAGGTCGCAGCAGCCTTCGCCTTTGTCCTCCTCATTGGTTTCTCCGCAGGACCCCTGCTGACCATCGCTGGAGTAACCAAAGCCGCGGGTGAGGCATTCACGAAGCAGTCAACCCAGCAGGTTGACTCTGACGCAACGGTCCGGAGGTAGGCAAATGATTCTCGACGGAAAAGCCCCCACAGGGGACATCGAAGAGGCTTGGGACAAGCACCGCTTCTCCATCAAGGTTGTGAACCCATCCAACAAGCGCAAGTTCAAGGTGATCGTGGTGGGGACGGGACTCGCAGGAGCCTCCGCAGCCGCATCCATGGCAGAGATGGGCTACCAGGTGCAGACGTTCTGTTACCAGGACAGTCCCCGCCGCGCGCACAGCATCGCGGCCCAGGGTGGCATCAACGCGGCCAAGAACTACCAGAATGATGGCGACTCCATCTTCCGTTTGTTCTACGACACCGTAAAGGGCGGCGACTTTC
The DNA here is from genome assembly GCA_905480105.1 of uncultured bacterium. Lineage (GTDB taxonomy): Bacteria > Myxococcota_A > UBA796 > UBA796 > CAJQPC01 > CAJQPC01. The sequence goes on from CAJQPC010000163.1 coordinate 3,852, forward strand.
GCAGCCGTGAGCGCAATGTCTACCGTTTGGCCCAGGTCTCCAACAGCATCATTGACCAGGCTGTTGCCCAGGGCGTGCCCTTTGCGCGTGAGTACAGTGGTTTGTTGGGCAATCGCTCCTTTGGTGGAGCTCAGGTCTCTCGTACCTTCTACGCTGCAGGCCAGACCGGCCAGCAACTGCTCTTGGGTGCCTATCAGGCCTTGGCACGCCAGATCGGCCTTAAGAATGTGGTGCACCACAACCGCACAGAGATGCAGGATCTGATCTTGGTCGACGGGCAGGCCCGGGGGATCGTGACCCGGAACCTGATCACCGGCCAGATCGAGTCCCACATGGCCGATGCGGTGGTTTTGGCCACCGGTGGCTACGGCAACGTGTACTACCTGTCCACGAACGCCATGGGTTGCAACGTCACGGCAGGCTTCCAAGCCTACAAGCGCGGCGCCTACTTCGCGAACCCCTGCTACGTGCAGATCCACCCAACCTGCATTCCGGTTCACGGTGAGTTTCAGTCGAAGCTGACGCTGATGTCAGAGTCCCTGCGGAACGACGGTCGGGTGTGGGTGCCTCGGAACAAGGAAGACGTAGAAAAGCCCGCGCGCGACATCGCTGAAGCGGACCGCTACTACTACTTGGAGGAGCGCTACCCGGCCTTTGGCAACCTGGTCCCACGCGATGTGGCTGCCCGAAATTCCAAGTATGTCTGTGACGAGGGGCTGGGTGTTGGCCACAAGGTCAACGGCGAGCGCCGTGCTGTGTACCTGGACTTCGCCGAAGCGATCAAGCGTGATGGCGAGGATGCCATTCGCGAGAAGTACGGCAACCTCTTCCACATGTACTCGAAGATCACCGGTGAGAACCCCTACAAGGTGCCGATGCGCATCTACCCAGCGGTTCACTACACCATGGGTGGCCTGTGGGTGGACTACAACCTCATGTCCAACGTCCCCGGACTGCACGTGATTGGAGAAGCCAACTTCTCCGACCATGGTGCCAACCGCCTGGGTGCCTCGGCCTTGATGCAGGGTCTGGCTGACGGCTACTTCGTGTTGCCCTACACCATCGGCAACTTCTTGTGGAGCGAGCGTCCCAAGCCACTGACGAACGACTGCGCGGAAGCCCAGCAGGCTGTGGCCGACGTGAAGGGTCGAATCAACACCCTGATGGACATCAAGGGTGGCAAGCCCGTGGACTACTTCCACCGGCAGCTCGGGAAGGTGATGTACGACAAGGTCGGCATCTCTCGCAGTGGTGCGGGTCTCAAGGAGGCGCTGGAGCAGATTCCAGCCATCCGCGAGGAGTTCTGGAAGAACGTCTCTGTTCCGGGCAAGGCCAACAGCCTGAACCCAGCTTTGGAGAAGGCCGGCCGCGTTGCCGACTTTTTGGAGTTTGCAGAGGTGCTGGCCCACGACGCCCACGATCGGGACGAGAGCGCTGGCGGACACTTCCGCGAGGAGCACCAGACCGAAGAGGGCGAGGCCAAGCGCAACGACGAGGACTTTTCGTACGTAGCTGCCTGGGGCTATCAGGGTGTGGGCGTCAAGCCCGAACTCCACAAAGAGCCCTTGTCCTTTGACTACGTGAAGCTGTCCCAACGGTCCTACAAGTAAGGAGTACAAGAATGAACCTCACCCTCAAGGTCTGGCGTCAGAGCACTGACTCCGACGGCCGTTTCGAGACCTACACTGCTGAGAATGTGTCTGCCGAGGCCTCCTTTTTGGAGATGTTGGACGTGGTCAACGACAAGCTGGAAGGCCAGGGCGAGGAGCCCATCGTCTTTGACCATGACTGCCGCGAAGGGATCTGTGGATCCTGCGGTTTCTTGGTCGATGGCGTGGCCCACGGCCCCGAGACCGGCACCACAATTTGCCAGACCCACATGCGCAAGTTCAACGACGGCGACAGCCTGACCATTGAACCTTGGCGGGCGAGCGCCTTTCCGGTCATCAAGGACCTGATGGTGGATCGTACGGCCTTTGACCGCATCATTGAGTCCGGTGGCTACGTCAGTGTTCGCACTGGTGCTGCTCCCGATGCGCACACCATGCCCGTGAACAAGCACGATGCGGACGATGCATTCAATGCAGCGACCTGCATCGGCTGTGGTGCCTGTGTGGCTGCGTGTCCCAACGCCGCCGCCATGCTCTTCACCTCGGCCAAGGTTTCCCACCTGGGCATGTTGCCCCAGGGCCAAGTGGAGCGCTACGAGCGCGTGTCCAACATGGTCGACACGATGGAAGAGGCAGGTTTTGGTGCTTGCTCCAACCACGGGGAGTGCGAGGCGGTATGTCCCAAGGGCGTGTCCCTAAACTACATCGCGCGCATGAACCGAGACTTGGCCGTGGCCAAGCTCAAGGGGGTTTAATTCAAAGTGCTGTAGGGGTTTCGGCACCTGCAAAACTTGAAAGGTGCCCCGCTTGGTTCACGCTCCTGAACGGAATGAACGTAGGCAGGCACCGCATCACCAACGCCGCCCTCATCCAGACCGCCTCTGGTCTGGATAGGGGCGGCGTTGTTGCGTCCAGGGCCAGCGGGAGTGTCCAGCGGTCTGCACCCGCAGCATGCAGACCACGCGGGCCAAGGGTATACCCAGGATCATCCTCAAAAAGCTGGAGGCGATGTGACGCCGGTTCTTCAAGTCTTGCCTTACGACGCGCAGTGGACAGCGCAGTTTGAGACCCTGAAGGAGCGCATCTGGCCTTGGGTGGGCGAGCATGCTTTGATCATTGAGCATGTGGGCAGCACCTCGGTGCCGGGTCTGGCAGCCCAGGCCATCATCGACCTGGACATTGTGGTGCTGGACACCGACAAACTCCAGGCCTGTATCCAGGCCATCTGCGCCCAGGGCTACATCTACGACGGGGAGCGCGGCGTTGCCGGACGGCACGCCCTTTCGGGAGGGGAGGGTCCGCGACACAACCTGTATGTGTGCCTGCTGGGCAGCCTTGGCCTGCGCAACCACCTGGCGGTTCGTGACTTTCTCCGGCTGCATCCCCTGCGGGCCAAGCGCTACGGGGAGCTAAAGATAGAGCTGGCCGCGCAGCATTCCCTTGCCCCGGCAAAGTACAGCGCAGGCAAGACGGCGTTTCTCGTCGCGTTGCTCAAGGAGCTAGGCCTAAGCCCGTCTGACCAAGTCCACGTCAGCGACTCCAAGCCGGAATCGCCTCGGCATCCGCAGCAGATTTAGAGAACCAGGGCAGCTTGGCCCCTGAACTTCAGCATGGAGAGCTGGACGAAACGCAGTCCGACCACGGGCCTTTCTTCCACAGGCGGGGCCGGGGTGCGCAACACCCGACCACTCGCTGCCCTACGCTGGTCATGCTTACGACCCTGATCATGCTTCTCGCCGCTTGCACCCCCTCCGCCACCACGGAGGCTGGGGCTTCGGCCACGCCCACCACCGCGACTGCCCAGTCCACTGCAGAGGCTGGCCCCGCGACCAACACTGCCCAGGCCATTCCCCAGATCAGCCTCACGGCGTTGGACGGGGAGCCCCTCGCCAAGGACACCCTGGACGGCAAGGTTGTGCTCTTCGTCAACGTGGCCAGCCGCTGCGGCTACACGCCCCAGTACGAGGGGCTGGAGGAGTTGTACCAGTCCCGCAAGGACAAGGGCTTGGTCATCGTTGGTGCTCCCTGCAACCAGTTCGGCGGCCAGGAGCCGGGCAGCGCCGAGGAGATCGCCACGTTCTGCAAGCTCAACTATGGCGTGACCTTTCCGCTGCTGGCCAAGCAAGATGTAAATGGCTCCGAGCGGAGCGCTCTGTACAGCTCTTTGGTGGGCTCTGAGGCTGGAGACGGAAAGGACATCAAGTGGAACTTTGAGAAGTTCCTGGTCAACCGCGAGGGCCAGGTGGTGGGCCGTTACGGTTCGAGCACCAAGCCCCTGGGCGGTGAGCTGACAGCAGCCATCGACGCTCTGCTCTAACGCCCCAAGGATTTCCAAATGATTGCAAGCTGGAACGGCATTGTCTTGGCCGAAAGCGACGACACCGTCGTGGTCGAAGGGAACCATTACTTTCCCGAAAACTCCTTGAAGAAGAAGCTTTTAGCAGACTCCAAGACCCGCAGTAATTGCCCCTGGAAAGGTGTGGCCAGCTATTACAGTGTGGTCGCGGGCGGAAAGACAAACACGGATGCCGCGTGGTTCTACCCAGAGCCCAAAGATGCGGCCAAGCAGATCAAGGGCCACGTCGCCTTCTGGAAAGGGGTCCAGGTCAGCTGAGTCAGATTCGATAGGCTCCGGCGCGTTACGTCGCGCCCATGTCCCGCTTTAAGACCGGGGTCGACCGACGCTGTCCCGTGTGTCGCTTGGCCCAGCATTTATGCCTGTGTGATCAGCTCTTCACCCTCCCGACCCGGGTTCGGGTGTTGATGCTGCGGCACTACAAAGAGGTGCACAAGGGCAGCAACTCCGCGCGCCTGGTGGACTTGGTCCTGCCGAACTGCACCATCCGAGACTACGGGGCCAGAGACAGTAGCCTGGAGTTGGAAGGACTCGCGGGCCCGGGTGTGGCCCTGCTCTTCCCAAGTGATGGGGGAAAGACCCTTCCTCCAGCCAAGGTCAGTACGCTCGTGGTGGTCGATGGAACCTGGTCTCAGGCTCGCCGCATGATGAACCGCATCCCCGGTTTGGTCACCCTGCCGCGTTTGGATGTGGCCATGCACGCCACCGATCGCATCCGCATGCGCCGCTCTCCGGTGCCCGGCCGAGTATCTACAGCAGAAGCGGTAGCCTATGCCCTGGACCTGCTTGAAGGACCGGGTACCGGAGATTCCCTGATGGCGCTGTATGAGACCCAGGTTGAGCGGGTCTGGCAGGCCCGCGGGCGCATGGACGGGGTGCCCTGGGATCAGCACATGGCCGAGCAGCAGACCATCCGGCAGAACCGACTCAAGAAAGACTGAGCGCGTTTAGGGGCAGTCGTCGGGAGGGCGGGCATAGGCGATCTGAATCTGGTTGCCGCTGGGTTCTTCGGCCAGCACCACGGTCTGGGGTGCCTCCAAGGTAAAGGCCTGATCGATATCGAACGCTTCTACAGCGACCTGGATGCTGCCGGAGACCGGGACATGAGCCAAGGTGTAGCGAGTGGCGTCGCTCTGTAGGCTGGCCTGGAACGACTCAGTGCTTGACTTGAAGATCTTGCCTTGAGCGTTCAGCTCCAGACGCATGGAGTCGGCGCCGGCGCCGTCGGTCTCCGCATCTACCCGAATCAGGTCCCATTGGTCATCCACGGGGGTGTAGGCCACCCAGATAGCTCGGTGGTCTCCTGGAATCAGGCGCCACGGTAGGGTGCCGTTGCTCACAAAATCAGCGTCTAAGCTGAACTCCGGACTGGTGGCCTGGCTTGAGAGGCCCGTGACGATCAGGGTTTGTGTCGAGGGGTTCTCCACCCACACCTCGACTTGATGGGTGCACCCCACCCAAACATCGTCTACGTCGCCGTCCAAGCTGGGGGAGAGGGTGGGGCTCAGGCGCAGGGGCAGATTCTGGGAGCCACCGGTGTCCACCCAGGAGTCCAGCGGATTGGGCGTGCCCGTGTCTCCTGGGAGGGGTTGCTCCACCGGAAAGACCACGAGCGTTGTGCACGCCAACCAAGCCCAGAGCACATCAGCCTCCCGCACCCAAGAGCAAGATCACTTGCAGGTGTTGAGCACAGACTGCTCTCTGTCGCTGAGTTTGTCTACACCACTCAGGAGCGCTCGAACGCCGGTGCAGTCGCCCGCGCGTTGCTGGAGTTGGGCGGCCAGGGTGCGGATCTCCACCTCTCTAGGCCCCCCGATTTCCAAGTAGGCCAGGGCATCCAGCTGCACTGCAGACCAGTCTTGGTCTTGGGCGTTGAGCTCCAAACGCAAGGCCAAGAGCTCGGATAGCACAGCTCCTTGAGCATCTTCCAGGGTCATGGCGCGCGCGATCTCGTCGCGGCGGGTCTGGGAATCCTTGTTTTGAAGGCTCTGTAAGCGCGAGGCCGACGCCGCAGCTGAGACCGGCAGACAGGTGTGCTGCTCACCGGCATTCAGGGAGGCGCTTGGCCCTTGGGTGCAGTTCACCTGGACGCTGCCGCGGGTGACCGAGACGGTGGTGCCCAGAACATCACGGTCTACGTCGAACACGGTGCCCAACACGAGCACGCTGGCCTCGCGGGTGCGCACCTGCAGGTCTACGCCCTGGTTCGGGGTCAGCTCCAGGTGCAGGGAGCCTTTGTCCCACAGCACGACCGGAGCTTCCGCTGTACCGGTGATTCGTCCGCTGCCTTGCCAGGCGGCCTGAAGATCGGGGGTGATGTCCGCTTGTCCGGCTCTGGCCAGCGGCTGAGCGAGGGGGACCGGATCTTGGGGAAGCTGGGTGCTGCCCAGGGCAATCAGGGCCCCAAAAGCCAGGACCAATCCACCGACCCATGCTCGGCTTGGCGCCGGCTTGCGCAGGCGTGTTCTTACCCGGTGGGTGGCAGAGTAATTTGGTTTGGGCAGCTCTTTGATCCAGGGCGTGATCGAAGCGCCAGCTTGCAGTCGGTCCCGCAGCCGAGACTCGGCGCCGGAGAGATCGCGCTCAGAGAGCAGGGCTTGGAGGGCGTCGCGTTCGCTCATAGCGCTCCTCCAGGATGGGAAATGGGGTCCAATGCGGCGCTGGCATCCCTGCGCTCAAGCTCTTTTCGGAATCGTTTTCGGCCCAAGCGCAGCCGGCTCTTGACGGTGCCCTTTGGCACGCCCAGAATCTCTGCGGCCTCGGAGTCGGAGCGCTCTTCCAAGTCGCAGAGAACGAGCACCTCCCGTTGGGGCTCGGGAAGCTGATCCAGGGCCTTTTGTACGGCTTTGCTCAGCTCGCTGAGCTCGGCTTGTGTCTGCGGGCTATGCCCGGGGTCCTGTGTGTGGCTGATGTCCATTCCGGGAACCCAGCGCCTCACCCATGCACGGCGTCGGTGCTTGGCCAAGGTTCTGCGGGTGATGCCGAAGAGCCAGGAGCGGAAGGCGCTGACGTCCTGGATGGAGTCCAGGCGGCCGAGCACAACCTCCAGAGCGTCGTGCGCGGCGTCTTCGAAGTCCACCGTGGGTCCACCCAGGCTGGCGCACCACCCCAGCACCAGTGGCAGGGCAACGTCCACCACCCGGGCTTCTGCGCTCGGGTCGCCGCCTTGAGCTGCGAGAATGTCAGCGATGAGCTGTGGGTCGGTGGGCATCATTGTGGCAGTGCATCCGGGGAGCCAAAAGGATCAGTCTGGGCACGAAAAGCCACGCTCAAGCCAGCTTGCCATGGGGCCAGGGTTCCCAAGGTGCGGTCTCCCAATTGTAGGTCCGTGTGCGCCAAGTCCATGCGCAGCTCCGCGGCCGGCTCCAAGCTGATGCGTCCCAGGGGCACCCGCCAGCCCACCATGGCCCGGGCGCTTGGCAGTTTCTGTTGGAGTACGAATGTGTCGTTAAAAGACCAGTTTCTTCTGTTGAACCCCGCGTGTAGTCCGACGCTTAGGCCCACCTTGGGCAGGTACCAGATGCCCCCCATCAGCCACGCATCCTCGGCGTGCACTCCATCTACCAAGGGCAGGGAATTGGGCGCGGCCCAGAGCCCGGCCAGGCCCACCTGAAGGCTGGGGGAGCCCCAGCTCAGATCGGCGCTCAGGCCTGCGGAGAGCTCCATGTCGGGCCGCTTTACAAAGCTGGTTCCGAGTCGCGCGCTGGCCAGACGCTGGGTGGGCGGAGACAGGGTCGGCCTTTGTGCAACACCTGCGGGGCTCTGGGGCAGGGTCTGGGGAAAGCTCACTTTTGGCCTGAGCTGTATCTGAAGGGTCCGGATGTCTGGAGGAGCCGGGCTTAGCTCGGGCAGGGTCCGCCGTTGCGTCTTTGGCGCGGGCTCCGCTGGAAGCAGCTCAGGAAGCGCCAGTGCGGTTGTTGGCGCCAAGAGACGCGCAGCCAGGGCCAGGGTGTCCTCGCGGTCGGCGGGGGTCACGGGTGCTGGAACCTGAGCTCGGTGGGTGCGTCCGGAGCTGTCCACGACGATGAGGGTCCATTGGCCCTCTCCCTCGACCAGGCGGGCTCGGGCACCGGTCGTGGTGGTGGCGCGCTCAAAGCCATGCAGTTCCATGGGGGCGGACCACAGGGCCGAGTCTTCCTGGGCGGGGAGCACCAGCGGGGCGGCATGGGCCCAAGCGGAGAGAAGCAGAAACACCCGGCTCAGTCAGTCCAGGTGGCTACTTGGCTCACGTACCAAGGCTGGGCGTAGATGAGCTCGCCGTCTATGCCCTGGTTCAACTCTACTGGGGAGGGGTCCGACGAGAGTGCGCCTTCTTCGTTCAAGTCCAGGGCGTATGCGTAGCTAAGCTCTTGCCATTCAAGGCTGTCACCTTCCAGAATCCCAAGCTGGGTACTGAACACATAGGGCTCCCAGTCTCTCCAGGTACCTCCTTCAGCCTCTACGGCCGCGCGGAACTCGGTCTGGAAGTCATCGCTGATCGGCGTGAACGCCAAGCCGTAGTCTTGGCTGGTGAGAATCTCAGTAGGCGTTCCATCCTGGCCCCAGGCCAGGGGAAAGCCGCTGCAAGTGCTTGTGCCCGCATCGCTGAAGCGAACAAGCAACGCCGCATAGGCCTCTGCGTCAATCCTGGCGGGGCCTTGGCTCTGAATGGTGCCTTGCCAGGTACAGGCGTAGCGCTCGTCAGCAGTGTCGAAATATTCTTCTTCGTAGAAGGTAAAGTTGGCGTAGGAAGTTTGGAAGGTTTCGGTCTCGTCCTCCCAGTCCACCAGGCTCTCGCCGTTCCAGGCCGCCAGCACCGTCAGTCCGAGCGCGTAGGGGACGAAGGCGGCGTCGGTGTCGGCGTCGGAGTCCGAGTCGGCGTCAGCGTCAGCGTCGGTGTCCGCATCGCTGTCGGTATCGGAGTCCCCTTCGCTCTGGTTGCCTGTGGAGAAGCGGTTCTCCACCTGGGCACTCAGGTTGCCGATTTGAGAGCTCAGGCCGCTGCTCAGGGTGAGCACATAGTCGGTGTCTGTGGACAGGTTTTCGATTGGGTCGATGATCAGGACGTTCCCACTGTCCTTGAACCAGCGCAGTGCGGTGGGCACGGGGGTGCCATCAGCGGTGCTTAGGCTCACCTGCTGGGCGCTGGGATTTTCCAGTTCGGCCGAAAAGATGACGCGCAGGTCCGAATCCACCGGCACGTTAACGGCGCCTTGAGTAGGGTTGATCGTCAGGACGCTTAGGTAGCTCGCGGGCACGACGAGGTCGGTGCAGGCCAGGAGCAGATACAGCATGATTGAGCCTCGTTGCAGTGGCTTAATCATGCCATCCATCGGCCGGCTCTGCCGGTTAGGGACGTTGACATGAGCGTGTCCCTCGGAAACCGCAGCCTCTTCCCGCACCTCCAGCCTCGGGTCTACGCCAACCACGCGGCCGTGTCTCCTCCCTCCTCACGGGTGGTTGCGGCAGCCAACAAGGTGCTCCTGGAGTACGCGGAGACCGGCCTGGGGGCCATCTTCCCGTGGATGGAGCAGCGCACCCACCTCAAGACTCTGCTGGGCCAGCTCCTGCATGTGGCGCCGGAGTGTTTGGCGCTTTCTAGCTCTACCAATCGCGCTCTGACCGATCTGGCCCACTGCCTGCCGTGGCGCGAGGGCGATCGTGTGCTCTGCTTTGAAGGGGAGTTCCCAGCCAACGTCACCCCGTGGCAGCAGGCGGCTCCTCACTTCGGTGCCACGTGTGCTTTGTTGCCCTTGGAGCCCGACCCGCAGCTCTTGGAGCGCCTGGAGATCGAACTGCGCTCTGGCGCCCGCTATGTTGCTGTCTCTGCGGTGCAGTTCCAGACCGGTAGGCGCATGCCCCTTGGGCAGATGGCTGCGCTGTGTCACCAACACAATGCGGAGCTCATCGTCGACGGCATCCAGGCGATAGGCATCGTGCCGCTGGACTTGGCCAAGCTCGGGGTCGACTATTTGGCAGGCGGCGGCCACAAGTGGCTCATGGGTTTGGAGGGCTGTGGCTTTCTCTATGTGGCCCCTGGACGCACACTGGTGCCCCGGGTGGCCGGCTGGCTCTCCCACCAAGAGCCCGTGGGCTTTCTGATGGAGGGCGCCGGGCTCCTGCGCTACGACCGGCCCATGCGCGAGTCGCCGGACTTTTTGGAGATCGGTTCCACCAATGCGGTGGGCTTTGCCGCACTTCAGGCTGGGTTGGAGCCCATCTTGGAGCTTGGCGTGGAGCGCATCTTCGAGCATGTCCAGCGATGGAACAGCGCTCTGGAGACCGGCCTGCTTGCCCGTGGCTTTGTTTCCGCCCGAGACCCTGAAAACCCATCGGGAACCCTGTCTGTCCGTCTGCCGGAGGAGTCGATCTTGGCTCTGGCCGACGGCCTAAAGACCGCGGGAATCTCGGCCTCTACCCCGGATGGGTGGCTGCGCTTCGCTCCGCACTGGCCCAATGCCCAAGCCGAGGTCAAGTGGGTACTGGAGAGCATCGATGCGCTCCGAGGCGCCTCTTGATCAACATTATCCTGGTGCTGTTCTTTGCCTTTCTCATTGGCGGAGTGCCCTTTGGGCTGATTCTGGGAATGCTCCTGCATGGCGTGGACGTGCGCACCCGGGGCAGCGGCAACATCGGCGCCACCAACGTCGCGCGCGTGCTGGGCTGGAAGCTGGGCGTGGCCACTCTGGTGTTGGACGCCGCAAAAGGTGCGCTGCCCATGCTCTGGGTGGCTCACCACTTTGAGCAGCCGTGGTTGCTGCCCGTTGCGGGCCTGTTCGCTATCCTGGGCCACTGCTATTCCCCTTGGCTGGAGTTTCAGGGGGGAAAGGGGGTCGCTACGGCCGCTGGTGTGATGTGGGTGGTCTCGCCGCGCGCCACCCTGCTTGCTTTGATCTGCTGGGGCGCCGCCTATGGTTTGACACGAAAGAGCTCCGTTGGCGCCTTGACCGCCATTCTTGCGGTTCAGATAGGCCTGTGGATTTTCATGCCCGGCTGGTGGGTATTCGGCCTGCTCGTTGCCGCGGTCCTGCT
>CAJQPC010000164.1 GCA_905480105.1 uncultured bacterium
CTCGGTTCCATCCCCGACCGATGTTCCGGTGGCATGACACTCGACCAAGTTGATGTCTTGAGGCTGCCAGCCGCTCTGCTCAAAGGCGGAGCGCATCGCCCGCACTTGGCCCTCTTTCGTTGGAGCCAAGAGTCCCCTACCCCGGCCATCGTTGCTCAGTCCAACTCCGCGGATGACCCCATGGATGGTGTCTCCGTCGCGCTGGGCGTCGCTCAGACGCTTCAGCGCCAACAGCCCCGCACCCTCTGCCGGAACCAGCCCGTCAGCCTGGGCATGAAAGGGCCGGCTCTGGCCAGACTTAGACATCGCGCTCAGTGCACAGAAGCCCACGTGGATGAACAAGTCATCGGCCCGATTGACCGCGCCGGCCAACATCAGGTCCACCTCTCGGTCCTGCAGCCGCTCACAGGCAAGCTTGAGTGCATACAGCGAGCTGGCGCAGGCCGAATCCAACGCAAATGCTGGACCGCCAAAACCCAGACCGCGGGCCAAGATATGGGCCGGCAAGCCAGACATAAAGCGGTTTTGGGCGTCTACATCCGGGAGCCCTAAAGCATCCGAACGGGCATCCCCCAACCAGGCGCGCTCCGCGTAGCGGCTCATGGACTGGGTGGGAAATCCCAAGTTCCCGATGACCACTCCTGCACGCCGCAACGAGCCATGCGCAACGTGCTTCAGCGCCTCGCGGCCTGTGTGCAGCAGCCAATGAAAGAGCGGATCCAGCGTTCGGACTTCCGATGCAGGAATCTCAAATCCGCCCGCATCGAAGACCTCCTCAAATCCTGTGACATAGCCACCGCGGTCCGACCAGCTCCTGTCAGCCGAGTCCTGGGGCGAACCCATGATCTGCTCGTGGGAAACACCCCAACGTCCCGCAGGCACACTGCTCACCAGGTCGTCTCCCGACGAGACCCGTTGCCACAGAGCTTCTGGACTCAAAGCACCCGGCAGGACACAGGCCCTACCGACAATCGCGATGGCTTCAAACATTGGTCAGAGACTCTTGGGAAGCAGGTGGGTCTCCACGCCTTCCAATCGGGCAATCGGACGCCCATCGGAAGTGGTGAACACGATGTCGCTCACGGTCTTGGACTTGCCGACAACACGGCCCTTGAGGACCACCTGAATGGGTCCCACAGGGAGCTCGCCAGTACCCCGGTAACTCCCGACAGCGGTCGGTAAGCTCGCCCCACCCAGTCTACGCTGGGCCCAGAGCAGCGCCAACTGAAGACCACCATCCATGGCAGCCACATCGGTGTGCCAAGGCTCCTCTCGCCAGCCCCTTCCGGCTGTTCCCAGGAGACGGGCAGCGATTCCTTCGTCTGAGACACCCGTCACGTCCTCGATGACTTGGAGTGCCGGCCCATGAAAGAGAACGTCGCCATAGACCGGGCCTTGCCAGGACTCGGCGGAATCCAGAGAACTGCCGCGTTCTAAGGCGGCCAAAGGGGCCTGTGGGGCTGCCATGAGGGCCTTTGCGCAGTAGTGGCGCGTTCCCGACAGAGAGCGAAGCTCCAGACGCAGCACCGCACCGTCCCCGTTGGAGACTTGGTCCACCAAGACCTTGAAACCCTCGCCCGCCTCGAAGCTGCTTAAACTAATGCCCTTGAGCACCTTGATGTCTTCGCAAGCCACAAAGCGAAGCGTTGGACGGGCCGCACGTGCAGCCCGGGCGAACCACTCCATCGCGAGCACAACCGGCACGACCGGTGTGTCCTTGATGCTGTGGTCACGCAGCCAGGAGTGAGATGCGGCCCCAACACGGACCGCGAACTCATCCTGGCTCAGGCTTTTCCCGAATCGAGCAGTGCCTCCGTGGTGGGCTCTCCGCCCAAGACCAGCTCAACCCGAGAAGGAGCGCTGCTCTGAACTTCGTCTACCAGCATCTGCGCACCCTGAGCCAAGGGAATCAGTGGGACCCCCATGGCCCGGAAACGGGCCTTGAGTGCCGGGGTGACCATGCCACCCTCCCAAGGGCCCCAGTTCATGGACTTCACTCGAAGCCAGGGGCGCTCCACAGCCATCTGACCGGCCACCTTGTTCAAGACCTCATTGGCCATAGCGTAGTCACACTGGCCGTTGTTGCCAGCACGGGCAGCGACGGAGGAGAACTGTACCCACAAGCGCAGAGGCGAGTCCGCGGTCGCCAGCTGCAAGGCACGAAGACCGTCCACCTTGGTCGAGTAGACCCGCTCGAACTGGTCGTCGGTCTTGTCTGCGATGGCCTTGTCAGCCAAGACACCTGCACCATGAATCACACCCGTGATGGGCCCGTAGGTGGTCTCAACCTCACTCACCAACGCCTTGAGAGCAACAGCGTCGGTCACATCAACGGAAGCATAGCGGGCCTTGCAACCATCCTGCTCCAGCTGCTTGAGCGTGCTGCGAATCTCGCGCCACGCCACGACCTGACGGACCTGCTTACCCAAACCAGCAGGGCTCACTTTCTCGCCCTTGGCTTGTGCCTGCATGAGCAGCGCGCGTTTCATTCCCGCGTCGTCCTCGATGCCAGCCAAAGCAGCGGGCTCCTGGCCCAATGCGGTGCGGCCTAAAAGTACAAAGCTGGCCTGGGTAGCAGCCCCCAGGGAGATGACCGTCGCAGCGGTCACACCGCGGGCACCACCCGAGACGAGCAAGACCGAGTCGGAATCAACCGAGGCCTCTCCGCCTTCGACCTGGGTCTCAACGCTCTTCAGCACCAAGCGAACACCATCGGCACGGAGTCCGACCTCGCGCTCGGTACCGCCGGCCAACAGTTCCAAGCTCAGGGCTTGCGCCAGCTCTTGGGGAGTTCGCCCTCCGCGCTCCAGGTCAATGGCCTTCACACCGGCGTCGGGCCACTCAATGGCTGCGGTCTTGGCCAAACCGGCCAAACCACCCATCCAAGGGTTGCCCCTGCCGGAGAGCCCAAAGTCGCCACCCGTATCTTGCACTGTGACAAAGGCTGCGCACTCCTTGGCGACGACGCGGGCCGCGCGAAAGGCACGCATTGCGACGCGGTCGGCGTTCTTGCCGTCGGCGTCACTCAATCCAGCCAGGAAGATGACTGCACGCTCATTGCCCACCACTTCACCAAGCTTCACACTGAGCCCTGCGCCCTTGAGCTCAGTGACCAGGGCCTCAGCCACACCCAAGCCATCGGGCACAATCAGAATGTCACCGTCCAGACCTGGGAGGGTAAGCCCACCAGCCTTGGTGGCCACAGCGTCCAAGACGTAGCGAGAGACACCGGGGGCGGATGGGTTGGGAGCAGGCTCCGGGGTCGAAACGGTCACTCCGCCTTGGGCCTGGCCCATGTACTCAACGATCTGCCCAAGGGTCCGCAGCGAGGCCATCTCACCTGCGTCCACTTCGGGAAGGCTGGGAGCCTCCTCGCGCATCGCACTCAGGATCTCGACCCGCTTGATGGAGTCGATGCCCAGGTCTGCTTCCAGATCCATGCCCATGGTCAGCATCTCGGCAGGGTAGCCAGTCTTGTCGGCAACCACC
>CAJQPC010000165.1 GCA_905480105.1 uncultured bacterium
CGCTAGCTCAGGCGGCGGTGGTGGCGGCGGTAAACCAGGCGGCACGGGTGGATCCGGCGGCGGTGGTGGCGGTGGCAAGCCCGGCGGCACGGGTGGATCTGGCGGCGGTAGCAAGCCGGGCGGTGGCAAGCCCGGCGGTGGGGCCAGCTCTGGCGGTGGTGGTGGCCCGTCTGGCCCCTCGGGCCCTGCTGGTGGAGCGCCTGACTCTGCACCGGCCCGGGACAGCTCCTCAGGTCGAGCCGCCCCGGGTCCCGAGAGCCCAGGTCGCAGCCCAAAGGGCGGTGGCAAGTCTAAACCCCGAGGACCACGAAGCGCCCGCAGCCGTGCAGGCAGGGCGAATCCTCGGGTCAAGATCCCCAAGCCCCCGAAAAAGGACTGAGCCTCGGAGACGGTCCGAATGGGCACAGGCCACAACGGTCTTTTGTTGGGACTGGGCGAGCCATCTCTCAGGCCAGTCACAATTGGGGAGCCCCTCTTGGCGGCGCTGAGCGGGCAGGGGTGAGAAGCGATAAAAACGGGTGGCGGGGTTTTCCTTCTGCGTTCTGAAGCCTGGAAGGAAGACCACCCCCAAGGTGCTCTGGACCTGTTCAAAGGTGCGGTGGGTTAGGTGGGTCGGGCGAGATTCGCGCGTAGGAGAAGTCTAATGCCGGCCAAGAAGTGGATTGCGGGTGCCCTGGTGACCTTGGGCGTGTTGGGACTTGCCCTGGGTGCGCCCAGTACACAAGCGCAGGACGGGTACAGCACCTTGGGTGTGGAGAACGTCATCTTGATCTCCATCGATACCCTGCGCGCTGACCACCTGGGTGCTTACGGCAATACCCGAGTAAAGACACCGAACTTCGACAAGTTGGCCGCCGAGAGCTTCGTCTTCGAGAGTGTCTTTTCGGCCGCTCCGACCACCTTGCCCAGCCATACCAGCCTAATGACCGGCAGCTATCCGCACACCCACGGCGTCTCCAAGAACGGCGACAGGGTGCACCCGGACAACGAGATGATGGCCGAGGCGCTGCAACGGAGTGGCTTTCGTACCTTGGGGGTCAGCGGTGCCTTTCCCTTGAATCAGAAATTCGATTTCGACCAAGGCTTTCAGGCCTACTTCTCCAATGTGGGGAACAACGCCGAGGTGAGCGACGCGGTGCTCAAGAAGACCATGCAGCGGGCCGGAAGCCGCATGTTTCTGTTCATCCACTACTGGGACGTCCACTGGCCGTATGCGCCGCCAGCGCCCTTCGACACCCTGTACCGCAAGGACCTGATGGGTTTAGTGGGGTCGATGGATGAGTTGAAGGAGATCCGGGCCGGCATGCACCGTGGCGAGCCCGAGGCTTTTGCCCGTTCGGAGGTGCTGAAGGATCTCTACGCGGGCGAGGTCAGCTGGACCGACCAGCAGGTCGGGCGCTTGTTGGAGGGCCTGGATGCCCAGGGTTTGCTGGAGACGAGCATGCTCATCGTCACGTCGGACCATGGCGAGGCCTTTGACGAGCACAAGGACTATTGGGACCACGGCCCCTCGACCTACAACAGCGTGACCCATGTTCCGCTGATCATCCGCTTGCCTGGCGGAAAGGGCGGCGGCACGCGGGTGCCCCAACTGGTGAGCAACATCGACGTGATGCCCACCGTCTTGGAGGTCTTGAACTTGAGCACGGCGCCCCGCAGTGAAGGGGTGTCCTTTGCCCCGGTCTTTATGGGCCAGAGCCAGCCCCCCAGGGTGGCCATCTACAGCGAGGCCACCAAGCCCGAGAAACCCGAGTACGAGGACGGTCAGGACTGGCCGAACACCCTAAAGTGCAAGGGCGTTTGGACTGCGAAATGGAAGTACCAGACCTGCCCCAAGGTCGAGACGCATGAGCTCTACACCCGTGCGGACCATAGCGAGCAAAAGGACCAGCGGAAAGCCCAGGCTGGTGTATCTGCGCAGCTGGAAAAGAGCGTTCAGACCTGGCTGGCGACCGGTGACCCGCTCCAGGGTGGAAAGGATGAGAGTCAGGACACCATCGATGCGTTGAGAGCGTTGGGGTACATGGAGTAGCCGGGCTAGGTGCCCGGCTGTGGACTCTCACAGTGATTGCCTCGATGCGCAGCGGCCCGGTGTGTGGGGGGTCGGCTAGCCCTCCGTCCAGGCTCAGGTAGATGGCATTGCCACCGCCCGACCGGGGCCACAGCGTGTTCTAGGAGATCTGTCGAGAACAGCTCAAAGTCCACCAGCGGCATCGGCAGGAGGAGCCTGCCGGCGGGGGGGCCGTTCCGTTTTAAGTTACGGTACCGTAATGTACGGTTAGGATAGCGGCATGCAGTGGCAACACCTGGGTCCAAAGATTCCTGTCCCCGTCTGGTTCAGCACTCTGTGGCGCGCCCGAGGACTGGACGACCCCGACCAAGGAATTCGTTGGTCGAGACTCACCTCCCAAGACTGGTCGGAGCTGGACGCAGCCAATGGCCGCACCTTGCTGTTGGTGCATGGCACAGGCCAGAGGACCGTGCCCGGTTTTCTGGGTCTCACCCGTCAGGAATACGAGCACCTGCACACCGTCTACGGCGGGCGCATCTTGGCCTACGAGCACCGGGCATTGGCCCACCACCTGGACCGAAACGCTCGGGAGCTGGCCCGGGCCTTGGAGCGCGGCGGGGTTCCGCTGGAGCTCGATGTGCTGGGCATGTCCAGAGGTGGGCTGGTGACACGCCGGCTCGCAGAGGGCTGGGAGCCGCTGCGGGAGGACATCCACCTGCGGCGCTTGGTGATGTTGGGCACACCGAATGATGGGACGCCCAGTGCGCGCCGGGACACGGGCAGGCACCAGGCCCGGCTGATGAAAGACTGGCGCCACGACGTGCGCCGCTTGGCGCTGACCAACCTCAGCGAGCGGGCCGTAGAGGTGCACGCAGACCCTTTCAGTATCCCGGCCTTTGACCCCGATTCCTGCCCCAAGGTCACCTGGCCCATGCTGTGCGGCTCTCAGGACCAGGTCCCCGGCAGTCCCATGCTCCAGCAGCTCAACGGCTTTGCCGGTGCTGCGCCGCACGCGCGCCGAGACGTGACCTACTTTGGCTTGGCCAGCATCTTTACGTTCGAGCACGGTGCCCCCAACGAGATGCTCACCAAGAGCCGCCGCAGCGAGGTCCTGGAGCATGCCATTCCGGGCACGCCAAACGACTTGGTGGTTCCCACCGCCAGTGTCTTCAAGCCGGTCCAGGGTCCCCACGCCAGCGGGTTCTTCCCACTGGTCCGCGAGCGGCTGGTGGTGCTGACACCCAGCGCCAATGGATCCCACGTGGGGCTGTTTCGGTTGGATGCAGTGCGCCGCCAGCTGATGGATTGGCTGACAGGCTGAGGTTCTACTTCGCCGAGATGCCTTGTCCTGCATCCGCTACCGGCGCAGCCCCAACGACCCCAGGAACGCCATGGTCCTTGAAGATGACCCGAGCCGTGATCTTGGCAGACATCATCACACTCGGAGTGCCGGCACCAGGCTGCGCGGAGGCTCCGACCAGGTACAGGTTCTCGATGTCTTCGCTGCGGTTGTGGGGCCGAAAGAATGCGCTGTGTTCCAGGCGGGGCTCGACTCCAAATGCGTTGCCTAAGTAGGACTGGAGTGGTCCTTCAAAGTAGTCTGGCGTGATGTAGCTCTGGGTCACGATCCGGGACTTGAGATCGGGGATGTAGCCCTCTACATCCAGCATGGTGAGCACCTTGTCGACAAAGCCGGGTCCGACCTTGTCCCAGTCCACGTCGGCCCCCTTGTGGGGCACGGGAATCAGGGTGTAGCAGGCGTGGTGGCCCTCGGGGGCCAGGCTGGGATCGGTGAGGGTCGGGATGTGCAGGTACTGGGAGAAGTCCTCGCTGAGCACCTTCTTCTCAAAGATGTTCTCCAGCAGGGCCTCGTAGCGGGGGCCCAGGATGATGTTGTGGTGCTGCAGGTCCAGGGTCTCGCCGTCTTTCTTCTTAAAGCCGAAGTAGATGACCACCAGGCTCATGCTGTGCTGCATCAGCTTGACCTTCCAGTCAGGGTTCCAGCGCCGGTGCTTGGCGTCGATCAGGTTCATGTAGGTGTGTGCGTAGTCGGCGTTGGAGACGACCAGGTCGGCCTGGATTTCCTCGCCGCCCTTTAAACGCACTCCGGTCGCAGTCCGCAGGTCGTCGACCAGGATCTTGTCCACGGGGCTGCTGCAGCGGATGGTGCCGCCAAGTTCCTGGAACTTCTGTACAAAGGCGTTCACCAGAGCACCGGTTCCGCCCATGGCAAAGTGGATGCCCCAGGTCTTCTCGACGAAGTGAATCATGGCGTAAATGGCGGGCACGCGCAGGGGGTTTCCACCCACCAGCAAGGTCTCAAAGCTAAAGACCTGGCGCAGCTTGTCGCTCTTGAAGTATCGGCTGGTAAAGCCGAAAAGGGAGCGTACGGCGTCCAATTTGAACAGGTCTGGGATGACCTTGATCATGGTCCAGGGGTCGCCAAAGTAGGTGTAGCCTAGCTCCAGAAAACCGCGCTCGAAGATGGCCCGTGCGTCCTTGTGGAAGCGCTCGTAGCCCTCCAAGTCGGCCGGCTCGATGGCTTGGATCTGACGCCGGGTGCTCTCAGGCTCGCCATCGTAGTCAAAGTAGGTGCCGTCGTCGAAATAGATCCGGTAGAAGGGCAGGATCGGTCGAATGGTCACGTACTTAGAGGTCTCAGGACCGCCGGAGGTGCCTTCGTTGATGCGCAGTTCGGTGGCGTGCGGGGTTTTGGGCAGCATGTGGTCGGGAAAGTCGCCGCTGGGTGGCTCTCCGGACTCGCCGGGCTGCAGGGAGAAGAGCTCCTCGATGAAGTGAGGCACCGTGAGCACGGTGGGACCCATGTCGAAGGTAAAGCCGTCCTGCTCACGCACGTAGGCGCGTCCCCCTGGCTTGTCCAAGGCCTCCACCACAGTGGTGTTGTACCCGGCGGCTTGCAGGCGAATGGCCAGGCTGATGCCACCGATGCCGGCTCCGATGATGACTGCGCTTTTGGTCATGGGGCACCCTTGTTCTGCGGCCTTCGTATCACCGCGAGTCTTATACAGTCCTTTAGAGGCATTGCCGTGGGTGTTGCACAGGGGGACCGATCCAGCTCACCGTTCCAACCACCGCTTGCTGAACACCTCGTCCTCTAACTTCACCCCGTACTGGAGCTCGCTGGTCACAATCACGGTGCTGCTCCCGGGACGCAGAGCGTCGGTGATCTCCGTGCGCATGGGGGTCATCTGACCACCCACCTCCTGCACGTCGGTCATCGTCCAGGTTTTTAGCAACATGCCGCTCAGCGCGTAGAGCTCCTGCTTGCTGGGGGTGCGGTGTGCGTCGTCGATCCACATCATGCGCTTGGGGTAGGTGACCGTGGAGTCCTTGGCGATGGCCTCGACCTTCCAGTGCAGTCGCCCGTCCAGCTGCTCGGAACCCACGACGGTGGCGGCGTAGGCCTCGAAGAAGTCGGCCCCGGCCATCATGTCCTCGTAGGAGACATCGCTGCCCATCATTCCTTGCCGCATCATGTGGCCCGAGATCTTCTGAACCCGTTCGGCGCGGGGCAGGTACAACCAGAGCTGGTCGTCGATCTTGAGCATCTTGGTGCCCTTCTCGCGCTCCGGGTCCAGGTACTCCACGGCCGACTCGTTCTCGCCACGGCCGTAGGTCTGCATGGTCATCACGCGCTCGCGCTTTCCGTCGTTGACGGTCATCGTCATCTTGGCGCTGCGGGTCTCAAACTGCAGGTTGGCATCCAAGCCGCGGAGCAGCTCTTCGGCGGTGGGCTGTGCGGCGGCTTCTTGCGCCAAAGCCGCTCCAGCCAGACCGGCGGGAGAGGAGGCGGGCAGGACAGAAGAGAGGGCAAAGAGAAGGAATGTCATGGTCTATCTCCGAGAGCGCATGGCGGCGGATGGCGAGATGGAGGCGGCGCGCAGAGCGGGAAGCAAGGCGCCAAGACTGGCCGTGGCAATGGCCAGAAGGAAGCACTGGAGCAAGAGCTCGGGGGTCACGTCTCCGTAGACTGTGCTGGCGATGGGCATGGCCCCAGCCTGGTCCACGATCTCTTGGCCCAGATCCACGCCGTGAAGCTCCATGTAGTAGCCCCCTAGTCCGCCCAAGAGCACCCCGGCGCTGCCACCCAGTACGCCGATGGTGATGGCTTCGATCAAGAACAGCCCCACGGCGCCCATGCGGGTCTGGCCCATGGCCCGCATCACGCCAATCTCGCCGGTGCGTTCCAGGACGGACATGGTCATGGTGTTGAAGATCGCGAGTACCATGACGAACATCATCAAGGCCGACAGACCGGCGTTCATTCCAGTGATGATCGGAATGGACTGGGCTGCCAGGGGCTCCTCGCTCCAAGCCCGCAGGCTGTAGCCTTGAAGCTCGGGCAGCTGCGAGAGGCGCTCTGAGAGGGGGCCTACGGTCTCCGGTTGGTAGTCCTGGCCGTAGACCAGCAACGAGAGGGCGCCTTCGGGCACATCCACCATCCACCGGGCCTCCTCCAGCTGCATGTAGAGCTGCATGTCCACCAGGCCATTCTTGGACACGATGCCCACCACCGTTGGAGACATGGGCGACATGGAGCCGTACTGGCTCTGGCCCATCACCAGAATCTCCTGGCCCACTTCGGCCCCCAGATCCATGGCCACCTTTCGCCCGAGCACCACCTCGTCTTTGGCGCCAGTCAGCCAGGTGCCCTCTATCACGGCTTGGTCCAGGGCCATGCGGTCCACGAAGAGCGATGACTCAGCGCCCATGAGCATGCCAAAGTCGTCGCCGATCTCCTCTCCAAGGGCCAGAACCACCCCGGTCTTGATCACGGGTTCGACCGCTTCTACCCCCGGCTCCTGGGACAAGCGCTCCCGCAGAGGGCCGCTCTTTTCGATGTTGGCGTAGAGGGGCTGCAGCTGCTCGCGCTCGGCATACTCCTGGGTCACCACGCGCACGTGGCCGTGGTTGTCTGCCATGCCCCTTAGGAAGTCCCAGATGTAGCCATTAAAGAAGCTTAAACAGAAGGTCGTTAGTGCAATACCAACGAATAGTGTCGTCGCGGTCAGCAGAGTGCGGCGTACGTTGCGTTGGGCGTTTCGAAAGGCCAGTTTGAGCTGCATCATTGTTCGGCCCTCACTGCGTCTGCAGGCTGCATGTGACTGGCCAGACTCGCTGGGTAGAGCGAGGCCAGGACGGCCACGATGA